>JBGGNE010000115.1:0-9268 GCA_041287705.1 Methylacidiphilales bacterium
CGCGAGATCGCGGGCGGGGTCGCTGTTGATGAGCTTGGCCTGATAGACGGAACCGTCGTTCAGCGTCACGCTTATCTTGAGATTATCGGCCATTTCTGCAACGTGGGCGTTGGTCACAATGTAGCCTTCGGGGGAGATAAGTAATCCCGAGCCAAGGCTTGTTACTTTCTGCGCGGGAGTTCTATACTTACGATAGAAGCTGTCATAGTACGTTGTAGCCTGACGCACAACACGCTCCGTATTGATATTGACGACGGCAGGCATGACTTTAGCGACAGCTTTGACAGCCGGCTCTTCCTCAGGAGTCGTCTGCGCGCTGGTATCTCTGCTGGACCCCATCACGGCGAGCCCGCATAATGTGAGCACGGCGAAGAGAGACCCGACATAACGTAGAAACCTGCCAAACAAGCTGCCGCTCATAAATAACATGAAGTAAGTAGACAAATAACCGGGCCTCGCGCTCTCCCACATGGCATACGCGCCTCGCGCCTGCCACGGAGCCACTGCCCCGGCTGCCCTGGAATATACATGGAATCGGCACCAGAGCAAAATTACGCTTGCCTTCGACAGCGAAAATATGCTGGAGCAGGCACAATCGCTGCTTTCGATACTCACGGCGCTGACGCGTCCGCGATGACTATCGCCGGGCAACCGGCTCTGGTCGAGGAAGCCGCTTCGCGCCCGCCAACGGAGCGCGAAATGCAGGCGCTGTGGTTTGAGCGCTGGTTCAGCGGCGGCGACGATTGCCGGGTGCTGTGTACAGAGGAAGGGACACGATTTGAGGTGATTCAGCAGGGCATCTGGAACCACGGCCCAGGCCCGGATTTCGCCCAGGTCTGCATCCGCTGGCTGGACAAACCGGAAGGCAGTGTGCCCGCCCACCTGCTGCTGCACAAGGCGGCAACGGCTGCGGCTTCGGACACAAACCGGAATGCCAGACCGCCCGGGAAAGCCGAAGCGGGTAGCGGGGTTGAGGGCGAAACCAGTGGAACGGCTGCCTCTTCAGCCGAGGCAACCGTTACCGGCTTCGCAGAGCTTCATCTCTACCCGCGCGACTGGGAGGCACACGGCCATGGCGCTGATCCGGCCTATGAAGATGTGATCCTGCACATCGTGTGGGAGCCGGGCCCGAAGCGCTTTTTCCCCGCCACAGCGGCCTTCCGTCGCGTGCCACAGGTGGTCCTCAGCACGCAGCTTATTGCGCCATGGGAGACGCTGCGCCCTTTGCTGGACGTCTCCGGATTTGGAGAGAAGGATGCGACCGCGACAAATGAAACAGCTGGCAAAACCGATGTAAAAGGCGGACGTTCTGAACCACCGCTGCCCTCAGCGCGACCGGGCCGATGCTCCGTACGGCTTTCCACGTCGTCTATCGCCCGGATACGGGAGGTGGTGCGATCCGCCGGACAGCACCGGCTGGAGCAGAAGGCGGCCCGCTGGCAGTGGCGCTCGCGAGTCTCCGGGGCGGACCAGGCGCTGTGGGAAGCGCTGGCCGAAGGTCTGGGCTACAGCCGCAACAAGCTCGCCTTTCGCCTGCTTGCCCAGCGCCTGCCGTGTGCGGATTTGCGCCGGCTGCCAGCCATGGAGGCTTCCGCGCTCATCTTCGGCGTGGCCGGGATGCTGCCTTCCACACGTGTCGATCACCTGCCCCAGCCTGCTCAGGACTGGCTGCGCCCGCGCTGGGAGGCCTGGTGGAAGCGACGCCCCGCCCTGGCCCACGCCATCCTGCCACGCGGCATGATCAGCCTCAGCGCGGTACGTCCGGCCAATCGCCCCGAACGCCGTCTGGCCGCCCTGGCACTTCTGTCCCGGCCCGCCGCACTCAGCGGCATCGTCCACGCCGTGGCGGAGCGCAGCGCCGAACGCTTCAGCGAGCGCCTCGCCGCTCTCACCGATCCCTTCTGGGACGCGCACGCTACTCTTACATCCGAACTCGCCTCCGGCGCCGCGCATGCTCTGGTCGGCTCTGATCGAATCGGCGAGATGCTCACCAACATCTACTGGCCCTTCGTCGCCATGCGCGGCCCCCAGGAAGCCCGGACAGCAGCCCTCGCCCTGGATCTCCTTCCCGGCGCCGAAAACAAGCTGACGAAGCTGGCCCGCCAGCGCATCCTCGGCGGTGCGTCCCTGAAGGAGCTGGGCTCCTCCGCGCTCGTCCAGCAGGGCCTGCTGCAAATCTACCAGGACTACTGCACCACCGACGTCTCAGCCTGCGCGCTCTGCCCTTTCCCGGAAATCCTGGACAACTGGAAATCCGCGGACGAGTAGGAGCCGGAATCTGTCTGGTCACAGCTTTCCGAACCCAGGCCGTCGTTGGAGCAGGGCCCTCCCCGTTCCGGTTCCCCATTCCTTCCCTACCCGACCCCCGTCTCCACTGCCACATTCGTGTAAAAATGTGTCGAGGTGTGTCAAAGTCGTCGAAATTTTTGTTTATCCCGGCAAAAACGCGTATAGATTAGCGGGATGAGTTTTCTGCCTCGTATCAATCAAGTATATTCCGAGATTGCCTTTTCCAAGGATGAGATTCGCCGTTATGGACGCCACCTCATCATGCCGGAAATGACTCTGACGGGGCAGCAGAAGCTAAAGGCGGCGCGTGTACTTACCGTTGGTACGGGCGGCCTTGGCGCGCCGGCGCTCATGTATCTGGCAGCAGCCGGCGTCGGCCATATCGGTCTGGTCGATTTCGACACGGTTGATTACTCCAACCTGCACCGGCAGATCATCCACAAAACGACCAACGTCGGTAAGCCCAAGATCGAGAGCGCCATCGAGACGATGCGCGATATCAACCCGTATGTGAAAGTGACGCCGTACGAGGTAGCGCTGCGCTCCGATAACGCGATGGACATCATCAAGGACTACGACATCGTGGTGGATGGTACCGACAATTTCGCCACACGTTACCTCGTTAACGACGCCTGCGTGCTGCTGGATAAACCCAACGTCTACGGCAGCATCTTCCGCTTCGACGGCATGAGCACCGTTTTCTGGGCCAGCAAAGGCCCGTGCTACCGCTGCCTCAGCCCCGAGCCCCCGCCGCCGGACAGCGTGCCGAGCTGCGCGGAAGGCGGCGTGCTGGGCGTGCTGCCGGGCATCATCGGCACCATGCAGGCTATCGAAACCGTAAAGCTGATCACCGGCATGGGCGAGCCCCTTTTCGGTCGCATGATTCACTTCGACGCGCTGAAGATGAAGTATCGCGAGATCAAGATCCGCAAGGATCCCGCCTGCGAAATCTGCGGCGCCAACGCCACCATCAAAGAGCTGATCGATTACGACCAGTTCTGCGGCGTCGTGCCCCACCGCAAGAAACACGTGGGTGTGGATGAAACGGATGTGGCCGATCTGGAAAAAGCACTGGAAGACCGCGCGGAGGCAAACGGAACCGCCGCCACCACGGGCAAGGACTTTGACCTGGTGGACGTGCGCGAGCCGCATGAGTACGAGATCGCCAAGATCGACGGCAGCGTCCTTATCCCGCTGCGCCAGCTTACCGATCGCATTCACGAGCTGGACAGCGCGCGGACCATCTATCTTATCTGCAAAAATGGAGAACGTAGCGCCAAAGCATGGAAACTGCTGTATGATGCAGGGTTCCGCAAGCTGCACAACGTCTCTGGCGGCATGGATGCCTGGAGCGAGGACATCGATCCCAACATCCCCAGCTACTAAAACCGGCGGCGCCCCGCGTGTCGCGCTGGACGCTGCCCTATTACAGATTAGATTATAACCAAGATGAGCACCTCTCCCTTCATCTCCGAGGAGCCCGGGTTGAACGCCATGCTACGGCCCGGGGAAACCCAGCCCCATGCAGCCTCGTGTTCCGCCGCTGCCGGCGCCCCCCCGATGGCGGGCCTCCCTGCACGCGCCGCCGTCGAGACGGAAACGGAGGTGGAGGAGAAGATCAAGGAAGCCTTCGACAAAGGCTGGGCCATCATTGTATGGAACGATCCCATTAACCTGATGACCTACGTGGCCTATGTCTTCCAGATCGTCCTGAAAATGACGAAAGAAGTAGCCAATCGCCATATGCTGGAAGTACACAAAAAAGGTAAAAGCGTTGTGGGAATCGAAACGCGCGAACAGGCGGAATTCCTGGTACACCGGCTGCAGAGCTACGGCCTGCAGGCCACTATGGAGGTCATGTGAAGTGCCTCAGAGTATGCCCCGACCAGTGGCGTCTGGAGTTTCGACTGGAGGAAGCCCAGTACCTCTACATCTCCCTGCACCACACCCTGGAGACCCTGCGCGGCCCGCTGGAGAACCAGTCCGACGCGGTGCAGAAGTGGTGGAAGGGCGCCCTCTTTAGCGGCGACAGCGCCGAAGCCGCCCAGCACGACGAAAGCCTGAAGGAGGCCGCCGAAACGCTGACCGAAGAGCGCCTGAGCTGGCGCGATCAGCGCGTCACCATTCTGCAAACTTGGCTGGACAGCTTTCAGAACAGCATTGTGCGCGACCGTCTGGTGCTCACCCTGACGCCGGAAGATCTGGATCACTTTCTCAGCATCCTGAACACCCGCCGCCTGACGCTGGCCTGCGAATTCAATATTGACCAGAGCCTCAGCGACATCCAGTACGAGGAAGAGCTCCTGCGCCTGAAGGATCGCCGCCTGATTATGGCGCTGCAGGAAATGCACCTGCTCGCCGTCTTTATGGAGCGCTGCCTGATGGCCCTGGACTCTACCTCCGAATGCCAGGACTACGAGTGCGACGAGCACTGCGACGACGCCGAAGCAGACGACGAGGATGAAGACCTCGACGATGATGACGATTTTGACGACGATGAGGACGACAAACCTCAGGATGATGACGACGATGATGATCGCGGCCAGCAGTCACCGGACAACAATCAGAAGAAAGCGGTTTGATCCCGGCAAGCACAGCGGTGAAGGCATGATCCACCGCCTGCCTGGTGAGGTTATGCTCTGAGACCCGCTCTGTCACAAAAATAGAGATTTCCCGGTGAGGCAGGCATTGACATTGCTGCTAAAGGGGGCGACAAATGCAATAGCGTTATGGACCCCATCTCAGGCTTTTTTGAAGGTGCGCTGCAACCGGTGGTGCGGCTTGCTCAGTTTGCCATCTGCATGCTTGCCGGTTGCTGGCTGGGGCTGTACCTGGGCATGGTGGATAACTTTGCTCATCTGCCGCTACGCCAGGCTCTGGGTCATGGCTGGGAGGCAATGATCACGCATTACCCCTCCATACAGAACATTGGCGCCGCGCTGCCGGATGTGCTGATAAAGGGGCTGCTCTCCGTATGGAAGTTTCCGCTGGTGCTTTGCGTGCCCTGGCTGCTGTTTCGCACTGTTATTGTCGACACCGGCGTTCTGCCCCTTGGCGGTCTGACTCTCGCCGCGCAGTCGCTGCAAACCTACACGATAGCAGGCACAGGCACTGCTTTTTCCGTTACACTTCTCCTTGTGATGACTACGGCGGCCGTGGCGTGGCATCTGTGGTGCTGGTGGCGTGAGACTAACTGGGTGGAAGCTCTCGACGGTCCGCAGTATGTGCCGAAGGAAGACAAGAAGCAGGATGCCGCAGAAGACGACATGTTTATGCCGCCCGTCAGCACGTCAACGGCCGCTGAATCCGGTGCATATCCTTATTCCGGCCACGAAGGTGCTGAATCGATGGACGAAGCCGCATCTGGCGAAACCGCACCGTCTGCTGCCGGCAGCTTTGCCAACCTGTACGCGGATGATACCGCTGCAGGCGATAGCTCCCCCGAATCCGCCACCCTGTTGCCTGGCGAAACGGAAGAAGAACAGTACCACCGCCTGCGCCAGGCCCGCGAAGCGCAGGAACGGGAAGAACGCGAAAGCCGCGCCCGGCTTCAGCAGCAGAAAAAAGGCGGCCCGGGCGCCAAAGGTCACGGCCGGGTCTGATGAGCTGATCTGAATACACGCCCGCCAAGTCAGGAATTCAGCCGGTTTGTACCACAGCGCCTGCTCTCTGCTGCGCCTACCTTTGCCGCACATTCTCGTAAAAAGTGAGGCAAACGCCCAATAAGAGGCTGGCTTTTGCCGCGCGCGCTGCTTCAATCAGGGACATCTGTACAAGACTTGAAAGCCGGTCCTGTGCGCATTTTCCCTCTCCATGACTCGTCCCCCGACTTCCCTGCCACTGGTGCCTCAGCCTGTTCCGACTGCAACCACCGCGCTGCTTGGCCAGTTACGCGCCGCCACATGCCGGCAGTTTGGCTGGGAGGATTCCGACGATCTGGTGCTGCAACAGATCATGCAGGGAGGTTCCGACCGCTCCTTCTACCGCGTGCTGCATCGCGAAGAGCCCGAGCACCGCGCTGCCGGTTTTATCCTCGTGCGATATACGGATGAGCGTCCAGAGAACGCCTACTACGCCCCGATGGCTGGCTTTCTTGGACGTGTCGGAGTTCGTGGCCCCGCTGTGCTGGCCCATGATGAAAGCGCCCGCCTTATCTGGATGGAAGACCTCGGCGCGTCGGATCTCTATGCCCTGCGCCATCTTCCCTGGGCCGAACGAGCCCCGTACTATCAGTTGGCCCTGCAGGAAGTGCGCCGTCTGCATACCGCGCTAACCGTCCTGGAAGCCGAAGCCATGGCGACAATGGAGCCCTTCTCGCCCAAACTCTATGCCTGGGAGCACGACTACTTCCTGCACCGCTTTGTCGAAGAGATCTGCGGCCTGCAGCCCGATCGATCGCCGGAATCTCCGCTGGGCAGGGAGCTGGCCGATCTCGGTGCCCGCCTCAGCGCCGCTCCCGCCGGGCTGGTGCATCGCGATTTCCAGTCGCAGAACGTCATGGTCTGCAACCAGCGCGCCTGCCTGATTGACTTCCAGGGCATGCGCCGTGGCACTCCCTGCTATGATCTGGGCTCGCTGCTCTACGATCCTTACGTGGAGATTCCGCACGAAGCGCGCCTGGAAATGGTGCAGTATTACTTCAGCCTGGAAGATGAAGCCGCGGATTCCGGATCCGGCACGGAGTCCGAAGCTAATCGCGAACGCCACGAACTCTTCCACGAAGCGTCCGCGCAGCGGCTTATGCAAGCCCTTGGCGCGTATGGCTTCCTCAGCCTGCACAAAGGCAAGCCCCACTTCCTGCGCCATATCGAGCCCGCCCTGCGCAACCTCACTCTGGCTTTGGAAGGCGCCCCGCGCCTGGTCGAAATCCGCGAAGTGGTGCGCCAGTGCCGCGAGATTCAGGGCGTCTGACGCCATTACTCATCTCCCTGTTTTTCCCGTTGTTTCCAATTCGGGTAGAGATGTTATTTCTGCTTCGCCCCTGACCTGTTTGCCCTGTGCAGTTTGGGCTATATAGTACCATTTGGTTCGGTGCGCTATTCTCAGCTGATTGCTGCCGTACCAGTTGCACGGATCCGTATAGGTCTGTCCTGGAATCAGAGTCGCACCCGGGCACGAGTACCATTCAGCAAAGTCATTGGGGGTGAAAGGCTTGCCTGTATAAGTGCGAGGAACCCATTCGCCGGAACATAAGACCATGGCGCCAAACTGAATCACCGCCAGTGGTTCATGCAGCGTACGAACGGAAGTAGCGAACTGCCAGGTAAAAGGGCTCCCGCTTCGGCCGCCCCGGCGAGCCCGTACGGGGTCGGGATGGTGCGTCACTTCAATCCCAATGGGAAACGAAGACATAGGCCTGTCCCCGTCGTCATGAACGCCCCCGCCTGTAACGCCCTGAAATGTCCGTTGTATGTTCTTTAGAAAGGAATCGAATGCCATAGAAGTAAATCGGACTTAAATCAATCAACCGATCAGGACTTAGACCATTCCTGCGAATGGTCTTATACCTCATCAATAGAAGTTCGTCATCCACATCCCTCATTATCTGTGCGCAGAATCACTTGCCTTAAAGATTGTGCAACAGGGTAATCATTTAGCTTGCCACGCTTCGCCTCTGCTAACATGCTGACGCGTGCACATGAAGACTGCGGTGGTGACCGGCGGCGCCGGATTTTTAGGAAGTCATTTAACGGACCGCCTACTGGGCGAAGGCTATCGGGTTATCGGAATCGATAACTTCGTAACGGGCAATCGCGCCAATGTGGAGCACCTGGCCAACGAGCCGCGCTACACGTTGATCGAGCAGAATATCGTGGATTACATCGACGTGCCCGGCGACGTGGCCCTCGTCTATAACATGGCTTCGCCCGCCAGCCCTATTGATTACCTGGAACTGCCTATCCAGACCATGAAAGTGGGCAGCCACGGCACCCACCGCGCACTGGGTCTGGCCAAAGCCAAGGGTGCCACCTTTCTGCAGGCCAGCACCAGTGAGTGCTATGGCGATCCCCTTGTCCACCCGCAGACCGAAGATTACTGGGGCAACGTTAACCCGATCGGACCGCGCGGCGTGTATGACGAAGCCAAGCGCTTTGCCGAAGCCATGACGATGGCCTACCACCGTTACCACAAGGTGGATACCAAGATCGTTCGCATTTTCAATACGTACGGCCCCCGCATGCGCCTGAAGGATGGCCGTGTGGTGCCCGCGTTCGTCGGTCAGGCTCTTCGGGGCGACGCCATCACTATCTTTGGCGACGGCAGCCAGACGCGCAGCTTCTGCTTTTGCTCGGATCTCATCGACGGCATCTTCCGCCTCAGCCAGAGCGATTACCACGACCCCGTAAATATCGGCAACCCGACCGAGCTTACTATCAAGGAATTCGCCGAGCGCATCGTGCGGCTTACCGGGAGCGCCAGCACCGTCACTTACCAGTCCCTGCCCGTTGACGATCCCAAACAGCGCCGCCCGGACATCACCCGAGCCCGCAATATTCTGGGCTGGGAGCCCAAGGTAGATCTGGAAACCGGCCTGAAGCTCACTATCGAATGGTTCAAGCCCCGCGTGAATCTGCCCGAGGCCGCACCTGCCTCGGTCTGAGCTGTTCTGGCACAGACTTTCTGACATGAGCGATGCGAGGGAGACATGCAGGCAAATATGCCGGCTGTCTCCCTTTTATTTTCTGTCTTCTGTCCGCTGACTTTAAGAAGTGGGGAAAGAATTGCGTTCGCTGAAGCCCGCCTGATGCCAGTAGGGATAGATACGCGGAACGGCGCTGGCAGTGTCGAGAGCGGCAACCTGCTCCGGCATCATTACGGATGGGATCGCATCAGGGCGAGTTCGCGCCGCCGCTCAGGCCATCCTGACCCTTCTGCTGGCCGGACTCCGTGGCGACAAAGCCTGAGCGATTCTCTTCAGAATAATCGATGCAACATTCTCGTCCGCATCACTTCCCCTTCTGAGAATCCCCGGCGATCA
>JBGGNE010000116.1:0-13318 GCA_041287705.1 Methylacidiphilales bacterium
CCATCCGCATAGCTGAACCGGCACGCCACCAGTTCGCCTTCCGCGCTCAGGACAAGCCGGTGATCGAAGGGAACGCGCGGTATTGCCCAGAAACCTGTGGCCACCGCCTTGTGGCGCGGCGTCCATTCGGAGGGGAGATCCGGTGTTGCGAAGAGACCGCCGCTCAGTCCCAGCGTGGCGGTAAGTAGATGGCGCTCCTCTTCCGTGGTCGAAACCTGGTTGGCCCGCAGATGAAACGGCCCGGGATCCGACACCCACCAGACGCCGTTGACCGCCCCGCAGCTAAGCGCCGCAAAGAGCGTCGCCTTGACATTGCGCCAGCCCGCGGAGGCGGCGGCCAGAATCGTCGTGCCATGGATGGGGATGCCCGCAGCTCCGGCGATCGTCGCCGCATCGACATGGCCCAGTGCGCAGCGTCCCGGTGTGCCAAGCCCCGCCAGAATCCGCACGTCCGGCCCCGCGGCCTGGCGAATGAGCGCGTGAAGTGCGCGAAGCGTCTGCATCGCTGTGCGTGTACGATTGTGCGCACGTCGTCCCGTGCTCAGCGTATGCGTGTGATCCACCTGCAGCAGACGCCAGCCGCCTTCAGCCAGACGCTGAATATTCGCGGCAATGACTTCCTGTGCGCGCGGGTGGTCGGGATCCAGAAAAAACGTGCTTCCTCCCCAGCGTGTGGTGTGCAGACAAGGCTCGCCTTTTTCCCCACGCTGTAGCCAGTCAGAATGCTCCAGGGCGATGGGATGGGACTCATGGATGGCGGTAGGTGCCAGTCGAATCCCGGGAATGAAGCCGTGGCGCTCGATAAACTCGGGGAGAGCGGGCCATGCCTTGGCGAACTTCTCATTCGGTGACCAGTCTCCCGGCGATTTCTCATATCCATCGCCCAACAGCAGCAGCCGGCCTCCGGGAGGGGAGGGCCAGTCCACAAACTGCTGAATGGCTTCAGTAATAGCGGCGGAGTCCGAAGGTTTTTCGCCGCTGAGCGCCGCTGCCGTGCTCAGATTAACGCGATGACCCACGGGCGGCTGTGGGGGCTGAGGCGGAGCCATTTCCTCGGCGCAGGCGTGTGCCCACAGGCGAAGTCCCTGCTGCCAGTCGCCGCACCACAGCAGGGCGTCCTCCAGCGCCAGGGTTGCGCCGGGCTCCAGCACGATGTTATCCATGCGCGCCCCGATAAAGAAGCGCTGCGGAAACGCGCCGGTTGTCAGACCGATCTCTCCAAACGCATTGCCCGGCCCCAGGAATCCGATGCCCCAGCCCACGCCGTTATCCCATGTGCGCAAAACGGCGGCTGCGTCGGTGCTGAGCGCCCAGTCCGGCGCGTCGTGAACGGGATCCGCCAGTTGCCGGTAAGCGCCTCCGCTGCCTGCCCACTGTCTTTGCCACGTCTCGCGGGTGGGGGCTATGCGGTCCTCCGGGTGTCGCAGGCGCGGTGCTGGATAACCGCTGGGGCGTAACTCCAGCAGGCCGGCAGGTTCGCGGACTACGCCATCCAGATAGTGCACCCGCGCCAGTTCCAGCGGCTCTGTGGCTTTGCTTGTCAGCGACGTGCGGATCTCCCAGGCGCCAGTACGGCCGTAGGGACGCAGCGTCACATCAATCGCCATGTGCTCCATGAGGCCGCGAAAGCTGACCTGAAAGTCAGTCATGCTCGCGTTCTCCCAGAACCGCGCGACGGCCATGCGCCAGCGCTCTTCGCCGGGGCGGCGCCATGCGATCGTTGGCCGGCAGTTCACGATCTCCGGGGGGCGTGGCGGCTGGGGATCGGGGAGGGAATGGGAGCCCAGAGCTTCTTCCTGCGATCTCTCACGGTCGGATGGCAAAGGCTGCGATCCATGCCCGGAGTGCGCCGACGCTGAGGCAGACCCAAGTTTCGCGCCTTCCGCAGTAACTACGGAGAGTTCCGGTTCCGCCGCCAGATCCAGCCGCGCCGCACCCAGGGTAAAACGGATCGGCACAAGGCGGGATGGCGCGATATTGTGGAACATGGTTCGCGCAGGACCCTACACCAGATGCGATACTATGTCTAAATTGCTTTTCAATTTCGATGCATACGAAGAAAAGCCTGCATCTCCCAGAGCGTCGATCATGAGTTTAATCTGAGGCATGTGCGAAAGCAGGAGGGCCGCAGATGAGGGCATGTACTGCCACTCTTCAATAGTTACCAGCGACAACGTTTCCAGAAGATCCGAATGCTCAACGCCCGCCAGCACGGGATAGTCTATAAGGCGCTCAATAGCTACGGGGATAATGAATAACCGGTGAAACCGCTGCACCAGCAACTGGTCCAGGTCAAATGCTTCCAGTTCCTCTATATCTGTATCCTTGATTTCCGCGTACCATTTACTCAGCGGGCTGGAATCCGTTTCTGGTTCTGTATCAAGGTCGGAAGGCAGGGAAATCAGTTCATCGCCATCCAGTTCGCGCAATGTCATTTCACATTCTCCACATCATTTCCCGGAGGATTCTGTATCAACAAAGGTGACCAACTTACAGGTAACAAATTGAACATTCAGGCAAAAATTATAGTGCGACAGAGCGCGACGAAGGTTATACTACACCAGTCCACCTTCTGCATTAGACCACTTCGCAGAGTTATTTGGGAGAAAATCCGGGTTCCTTTTGGTCTTAGGAGTCTCCGCCAAATAACTGACACAACTTGAGGCGCTGCTTTTGAGCGATGGCGGCGTTGAGATTTCGGTCATGCATTATCCTAATGCACTCCCTCCATCTCGCCTTGCCCTCATCTCAAAATCAGCAACCACAAGTTATGCCATTTATTTGGCGGAGACTCCTTAGTATCTCAGCATAAGGCTCCGACCGTATCCACTAAAAGATGAAAATCCTGCAACTGTCGCTGGTCAATCTCAACTCATTGCGCGGAGAGCATCGCGTGGATTTCGAGAGAGCGCCGCTGCAGGGTTGCGGACTTTTCGCCATCACCGGCCCCACCGGCTCCGGCAAAACGACGCTGCTGGATGCTCTGACCCTCGCGCTGTATGGCCGCGCCGTCCGCTTCGGCAAGAGCAGCCCGGACGAGATTATGACCCGTGGCGAAACGGAATCTTTCGCCGAGGTAACCTTCAGCACGTTCGCGGTCCAGTCCATCCAGAACGGCGTGGTGACGACCGCCGCCGAGCCCAAAATTTACAAGGCCCGCTGGTCCCGCCGCCGTACGCGAACCGGCACTCTTCAGGCGCCGCGCCGCGAGCTTGCCGAGCATCCGTCGGGTATCATCCTGGCATCGCAAAGCAGTGACGTGAACGATCAGGTGGAGCGCATCACCGGTCTCGATTTCGATCGCTTCCAGAAATCGGTGCTGCTGGCGCAGGGCGAGTTCGCCGCGTTTCTCCGCGCCAATCCGGAAGATCGCAAAGCCCTGCTGGAGAAGATAACCGGCACGGAAATCTACGCCGAACTGGAAGAACTGGCGAAAGTTACCGCCGAAACCAAACGTCGCGAGCTTCAGGATCTGCAAAGTCTGATGAACAGCGCTCCGCCTTTGACGGAGAGTGAGCTCCAGCAGAAACAGGATGCTCTGGAGGCCGCCGAAGCGGAGATCCGGCGTCACGCCGAGTTACTCGGGCAGCTTCGCGAAGCCGCGTCCCGTCGTCATCAGCTGGATGAACTGACCGCCACGCATCGCTCCCGTGTGGAACGCCACGAATCTGCCGCCGCGGCGTTTGCCGCGGAGAGCGTGGCCTGGCAGCGGCTTGAGGCGGATATTCGTGTTCGCCCGCTCGATTCCAAATTCCGCGAACTGCACCGCATTTCCTCGGAAATTCTTCCCCTGCAACAGCAACTGACGCAGATGGAGGCGGCGGTTGCCCAGCGGGCCGGCGCGGCGCGTGATGCGGAAACAGCGTTGCTGCGCGCAAAGGGCGATCTGGACGAGATTCGTCGCCGCAGGGCCGAGCGCATGCCGGTTCTGGACGAAATGGTTGCCGCCGACGCCGAGCTTAACCAGAGCCGCGCCGCACTGCGATCTCAGCGCCAGGCTGTGGCGGCTCACGCCGATAAAGCGAAAGCCGCCGAGCGTGAGCTGAAAGCCGCTGCTGAGCGAAAGAGGGCTGCCGCAGCTCTTCTTTTGGAAGCCGAAGCGTGGCGCGCCTCCCACAGTGGGTATGCGGTAATCACTGCGCAACTGGACAAGCTTGAACAGCGCTGCGAGCGCGTTGATGCCGCTAACGCCAGGCTGGCCGAACTTTCTGCGACCCTTCAGAAGACTGGAGCGGAGGCCGAACAGTTGCAGAAAACGCTGGATGCCAGGAAGTTGCAGCGTGAGACGGCTCAGTCCGAAATCGTTACGCTGGAGACTTCTGCACGCTCATTGGCGGACAAATCCGCTGCTCTTCTGCGCGGTCGTTCGGCTGCTCAACTGGAAGCTGAACGCGATCAGCAGCGTGATCTGTCCGCCCTGCAGGAAAAAGCGTTCGCTGCCGCTCAGCGACTCACGGAATGCAGCGCGCGCGTTACTCAGGAGAAGCAAAGTCTTGCTTCAGCGGAAACGAAAATCACCGAGTACCAGCATGCGAAAGCCGAGGCCGAGCGCCGTCTGCCTGCTGCTCATGAGCGCGAGCAACTCCTTCGCGAAAAGTTTGATCTCGAACGCCGCGTCGTAAATCTGGAGGCTGAACGAGAGCAACTGCGAGAGGGAAAAGAGTGTCCGGTATGCGGCTCGCTCGATCATCCCTTTGCACGTCACGCTCCCGCTCCGGATCTTTCCGCATCGGAGAAGCAGCTTCTCAAAGCACAAAAGCTGATTGAGGAGCTAAACCTTGCGGCCGCTCTGTCTGTCCGCGAACTTGCGGCGGCCACCCGCGCCGCTGAAGAGAGCCGTACCCGCATTGCCAAAGCCGAGGCTTCCCGCAACGCTGCTCATATCGAGCTTCAGCAGCTCTGTGCTTCCTCCGGCGCCTGGCGGGAGATCTGTTCTCTGAACGAATCGCCGGATATTCTGACTTCGCAGGAAAAGCAGGATGCTCTGATCCAACAGCTTCAGAGCATAGGCAAGGAGCTGTCGGCGTCCGGCAAAAAGCTTTCGGCTGACTGGGAAGCTTTTCGCGCCCTGGACAAAAAGGTATCCGAAACGCGCCGCCGGATTGAGGAAGCGCATCGCAATGCCTCAACATTGCTTATAGACACCGAGCGCCTGCAGCAACGCTCTGAAACGTTCCGCGCCCGAGTTGAAGAGCTTCGCAGTCAATCGGAAGTGGTTCAGTCACACCACGCTGAGGCTCTGGAGGAAATCGCCCATCTTCTTAGCGGCAGCGATTTATCGTTGCCTGTCGCGTATCGTGTTCCTTCGGCACCCTCGCTTTGCGCCAAATGGTTTCCGACTTTACAGAAGCATGCTGACGAATGGACCGCCAGGACTTTGCAAAAGACCGCGCTGGAACAGGCTGCGGCCGAAGCGCTCAGCCGCGAACAATCAGCCGCTGAAGTAGAGCGGCTGGTGCGGGCCGCACATGTTCAGCAGCACTCGGAGCTTCTTGCCGCGGAGGAGCATCTGGCTCAGCAGGAAGCCGCACGCACCAAACGCTATGGGACGGCGAACCCCGTTGCCGAGCGCAAGGAACTTTCCGCAACGCTGGAAGCCGCGGAGAAGCGTAAGGACGCTGCCGAGACAGCTTTCGCCGAGGCCAGTCGCCAGGCTACCGAAGCTGCCGCAAAGCAAACCCACACGCGCGATGCCTTAAAGAGTTCCCGCGACCGGGAAGCCGCTGCCCGGCAGGATCTTGAGGCGGCGTGCGAGGCGATGTCCCTTAGTATGGACGAGGCCCGGTCCGCACTGCTTGAACCCCAGGAACGTACGCGCCTGGACGCTCTGCATCAGCGCCTTACATCGGAGCAATCCGCCGCTGCCCATGAAGCGCAAACCGCCGAATCGCGTTTGCGGCAGGCTTCAGAAACCGCGTTGCGGGAAGCGCCTCTGTCTCAACAGCCTTTGGCGGAACTCGCCATTCAGACGAAGTCTGCCGAGGAAAAGATCGCCGACCTGAATCAGGACAAAGGCCGCCTGCGGGGCGAACTGGATCGCGATGCCTCCATGCGCTCCGCGATGGCAGATGCGATCGCGCGCTCTTCCGCCGCGGAAAAGGAAAGCACGCGCTGGGGTGAACTGGCCCGGGTGCTGGGGCATGGCACGCGCAAGCCGTTCTCGCGCTTTGCGCAGAATCTGACGCTTAGCCGGCTTACCGCGCTGGCCAACGGGCATCTCTCGCGCCTTTCCGACCGCTATCGGCTGGAGCGCCGTATGGAGCGAGACATGGAACTGGAGATCGTCGACGGCTATCAGGCCAACTCTCGCCGTACCATTGAGTCCCTGTCTGGTGGCGAAACATTTCTGGTCAGTCTGGCGCTGGCGCTTGGCCTGTCGGAGCTGGCTTCGCGGCGGGTTCGCATCGACAGCCTCTTTATCGACGAAGGCTTCGGCTCGCTGGATGCCGATACACTTGATGTGGCTATCGGCGTTCTCGAAAACCTCCAGGCCGACGGCAAAATGGTCGGCATCATCTCCCACGTCGAGCTGATTCGTGAACGCATATCCACCAGGATTATGGTTCAGCGTCTCGGCGGAGGATACAGCACGCTTACCCTGCAGCCTGATCCCGGCGACATCGCCGCCGAAGCTGCGGGAATGTTGCTGGCACCTGCTCCAGTTTCAGCTCTGCCCGCCGCTCTTCCCCAGACGGCGGATGCAGTGGAACTTCCACAATCGCAGGATCTTCGCCAGCCTACGCTCTTGTAATGCGGCGTGACTCGCGCTATATATACATCCAGGGGATTCCCTCCTTTCGTCTTCCAACCCGCGTCTCTCGCCTTCCTCACTCTCCATGAACGCCTTTTCCTCGCGGCGGATTCAGGTCGCCGAATGGTCCGAGTGCAGATTGCCCCCCAGCTTCGAGGCAGTTACCGAAGCCATGGTACATGTGGAGGAATACTGCCGCGCCCGCGGTCTGCGCAAAAGTCTGTGGCCCAATATCTTATTGGCCACTACCGAAACACTGAACAACGCCGTGGAGCACGGCTGCAAGTACTGGACTCCACCAATTGCCCACTCAGGCGATACCAGCGACTCTGAAAGCACGCCGATTCAACTGAAATGGTCATGGGCTGGCAGTATCCTGGCCATTGAGATAACGGATCCCGGCACGTTTATGCCCGGGCCTGATCACGGTAAGCTTCCGGATGATCCCATGTCCGAAGGCGGACGCGGCGCCTACCTGATCTCGCAGTTATGCAAATCGGTAAGGCATTGTCTGAATAACGAAGGGGATACGAAGCGGCATTGCGTACGATTGGAATTTGAAGTCGGCGAAACCACCTGGACCCCCGGTCAGGCCGCCGAGCTGGAGCAAACCATCGACAGCATGGCGGAAGATCTCAGCACCAGCTACGAGAACATCTCCGCGCTCTTCCGCTTTGCGGAGGAGCTGGCAACGTCGGATACCTTCGCCAGCTTTGCGGAGAAAGCGTTGCGACGTCTGCTCGCTATCGTTAACGGCACGCTGGCCTACATCCGGTTGCATCGCTCTGGCGAACCCGCGGAGCTCCAGCTCACTTCCTCGCTTTCCACGCTGCCTGCGGAGGCTCAGCCGGCTCTGGCTCCGGTTATCTCCGCAGACTCCGAGTGGGCGGAAGCGACGGCCTGCAAATCGCGCCGCGAGCTCACTTTGGAGGATTGCGCCGCCCTGGATGTCAAAGATCCCATGGCGCATATTCCGGGCTCCGCCGTCGTGTCGCCCGTGTTTTTTCGCGAATCCATTGTGGGATGCCTCGTTGTCACTCGCCCGCTGGAAGCCGAGTATTTTTCCGCCGGCGAAACCGCTCTCGTGCGTGTAGTGGCGGACTTCCTGGGTGTGGTCTACACGACGCACGTTCTTCAGGAACAAAGGCAGGCCCAGCTTCAGTTGCGTCGCGAGCTGCAAATCGCATCCGATATCCAGCAGTCACTGCTCCCTCGACATTTCCCTACTACGGGCGAGTACCGTGTCTATGGTGTTTGCCACTCGGCAACCCACGTGGGCGGGGACTATTTTGATGTCATCCACTTCCCCGAGAAGCGCGGCATGCTGCTGGTGATGGCCGACGTGATGGGCAAGGGCGTTCCCGCCTCGTTGCTGGCCAGTAACATGCGCGCCGCGCTGCGGGCCCGGCCCTCACTGGCCTGCAGCCCGGGGCAGCTGCTTACAGAACTGAACCGTCAGTTGGTGCCCGATCTGGAGCGCCTGGAGATGTTTATAACCGCACAGATCGCCTGGCTGAGCGAAGAGCGTAATGAGCTGTTGATGGCCAACGCCGGGCACTGCCCGCTACTTGTACAGGATGATCCCGAAGAGCCTGCGCGACTGGTGGGCCTTCGCAGTTTTCCGATCGGCATCACTCCCACGGCCGAGTTTACCGACGTCACCATTCCCTTGCCACCCGGTTGCCGCATTGTCATGCATACCGACGGTTTGTACGAAGTGGAGAATGAAGAGGGCGAAATGCTCGGCCAACGAGGCTTGGCGGAGCGCATGCCCGACCTGTGGCGCGGCGCCGGCCCGGAAGAATTGTGCACGCGTCTGCTTCAGTTTTTGCGTACGTATACCAGCGATGCAAAACCCTCGGATGACCGCACCATGCTGGCTGTGCAACATATTGTTAATCAATAGGATGTATTAGTCCGAATGCACAATGAAATGCTCAATCGAAAGGATTGATATATTTCGCCCCGCATGGTTAAAAAACGTTGAGAAACAGCAGAGTATAGGGTAATGATGGAGATTGTGATCTCTATAAGCGAGCGCAGGGTGATTGCGGCGCGCAGCTTCGTCAGGTCACTTCTTTAAAGTAAAGTATTCAGCGGGTAAAACCAGGCAACAGCGGGTGAGGCACACCGGAAAGGCAGCAAGTATGAACCGCGACATCATTTCTTCAGCAGTATCTTCTTTGGCTGCAACCTCCTACCACCGTAGAAATCTGCCGCCTCTGCGCGGGTTTCTGGCCGCCGGCCTTTTGAGTTCCGCCATTTTGATGGCCTCAATGCCGTCTGCAATGGCCGAACCGCCTGCTGGCGCAGCGCCTGTTCCCGCGGCAACGAACGCAATCGCGAAGCCTGTTGGCGACGCTGCACCCGCGCCAACAGCTTCAACAAAGGCTCCTGCGCCCACGCCCACGCCCGTAACACCAGCGCCCATTCCGGCGGCGGAACTTATCCCCAGGTTTGGCGTTAATGAAACGAGGGGAATCGCCGGGCAATCGCAGGTGATCGCGTTTGAAGTTGCCCAGCCCGCACCCGCGCGGCAGGGCTTCGAGATTTCCTGTCAACCCGCTGATGCCGTGGAAGTTCTGATGGCACCCATCGTACTGGATGGAGAGAAAACCGGATATCTGCGCATCATGCCGCGCCGTGCGGGGCGTTTTGAGCTCTCTGTCGGCAAGGCAAAGCTTGGGCTGGATGTCCTGCCCGCCGCTGATATTGAGCGGGGGACAACTCCGCTGCTGCAGGTTGTGGCACCGCTTTCGGGAGCGCAGGTATGGGGTCAGGTCACTTTCGGCGTCGAGTTCTTTGATGAAACGGCCAGCAAGGATGTTAGCGGATCTGTCGCTCTGGTATTGCCCGGAGGCAAGAAGATTCAGTCGGAGGCCAGTCTGGGAACCGAATGGGGCCCGCATCGCCGCTTCACTTTCACCATCGATGCCGACAAACTTCCGCCCGGCCCGCTGGTTGTTGCCGCTGAAGCTACCTTGGCCGATGGTCGCCAGCTTCGCAGTGAGGCAATACCGGTACGTGTCGTGCGTCCTTCCGCCAATGCGCTGATGCAGGGCGAGTGCGAAGACTTGCTGGAAGGCCCTCGTCCCAAGCGACTTGGCGAGAACGCCCTGACACCTGCAGCCCGCGACAGAACAGCTTCCGGCGGTGCCGCCGTTCCCAATCCATCCGGCAAAGGATCCTGGGTCCTGCCTGTAAATGCGGCGAAGCCCGGTACCTACCAACTCGCGATGCGAGTCAAAGGCGACTTTGCCTGCGGCACTTTCCCCACTCTGGCGGTGGCCATAGACGAGAACAACCTGCCCACGACTGCCGCGCGTCTGACCGATTCTGCATGGCGCCGCATCATGGTCGGCCGGCCAATCTACCTCGCGGCGGGCGAACACTTTATCTGCGTCAGCCTCGCCAATAACATGTCGGTGTTTAATGAGTCGCGAAACATCAGCCTCGATACTTACGAGCTGGCGCGTCTGGATGACACCGCGGTGCGTCCCACGACAAAAGTTGCCCAGGGCAAGCCGGGAGCCGGCGGCGATACTATGATGTCCGGCGACACCATGATGTCGGCCGCTCCGGATTCGATGCAGGCAATGCAGGGAGGCTCCGCTGCACCGGCCAAGGGAACCGCACCTGGGCAGATGATGATGAATGGAGCGGATGACGCCATGATGTCGCGGATTGCGGCTGAAGATACGCCTCCCTCCAACGCCGGACTGGAGCCTCCACGCGTGGCCTTTCAGCACGTCTTTGACATGGAGCCCGTTACGGGGCCGGTGACTCTTCGCGGTGTCTGCTGGTGGCCAAAGCCTGATGTAAATCGTGCGCCCAAAGTAACGCTCTTTGTCAATGGCAAGGCTGCCGGTGTGCAATACGGGGCAAAGCAGGATTTTCGGCTGGATCCCCGCGATCTGGTGCAGGGTCTTAATACCGTAAAGCTTACGGCTCAGGATGCACAGGGTTATATCGTGTCCTGTCCGGAGCAGCGCATCCTGTTCACACCTCCCGGCACCGCACAGATGTCGGCTTCCACAGTTGCGGTTAAGCCCAAGGCTCCCATCTCCCGCATGCAGATTTTCACGGCTCAGGATGTGCGCTGGGACGCCTCCATGGCGGCGCGTTATACCAACAAGCAGAGCGGAAAGTTCAGCGACGAAGCCGCGTTCTACAATAATGGGGAATCCGTGGTGGCGCTGCCCGAAGAGCTGGAGGGGGAATACATTGTCTCCGTCAATGCAAAGGGTCAGTCTCACAATGGGCCGCCTGAATTTCGTCTGCGTGCAGATCCCGCTTCGGCGGTATTGCCTCCCGACGTAGATCCTTACGCCCCTTCGACTCCGGGATCTTCGCAGCCTACGGATGTAATCGGCGTCGCCAAGGTGGAGACCGGGGAATACAAGAATTATGAGGTAGGACGAGTTCGCCTGTCCCCCGGAAAGAAGTCTATTTATGTGGCGTTCACGAACGACACCGCTGAGAAGAAAGACGGCAAGATAATCAACGACCGTAATGTCTGGCTGAAGAGCGTTTTTCTGAAATCAGTACCGCCTTCCATTGGCGAGACCGCTCCGATCATCACCGTCACCTATCCCGAAGCACAGCGCGAGCACATCTCGGCAGAGGCTGATGCCGTGGTGGCTGAGATCTATACGCCGCGAGGCGTCAAGAATGTGGACGTGCTTATCGATGGCATTCCGCAGGAACTGAACATGGTCCGCGGAAACGGTTTCGGCCGCTTTTACCTGCCGTTTTCTGTGGAAGGGCTTACTCCCGGCAAGCACAAGGTCAAGATTGTCGCCGAAGCCTACGGTGGCAAGAAGTCCGAGTCTGCCGAGGTCGCCTTCACGACGCTCTCTCATACGCTGACCCAGAAGACGCAGTACCAGCGCGCTCTGCACCTTACCAGCCGCTTCGGTTACGGGCCCGAGCCTGCCGAGATGGCAGAGATTCTGACGCGAGGCGAAACCACATGGCTTCGCGCGCGTCTCAGCGAGGATTCACGCAGCCTCGGCCTTCGTGCCCAGGCAGCCCGCGTTGCCGTTGACTACGCCGAGGATCGCGGCGAAGGCCAGCTTGTCCAGCCTGTCATGAACCGGCTGATGACCTCGCCGAATCCCGTGCGCACGCGCTTCGTCCTGTGGGCACAGAATCACTTCTCCACGTGGATAGGCCGCGTTCAGCCGCCCATGAAGGTGGACGAGGACGCCGCGTTTGATCGCCTGGGCGTTGCGACCTTCCCACAGTTGCTGTGGACCTCCGCGACCAGCCCGGCTATGCTGATCTATCTCGATCAGGCCAAAAGCTTTGCGAAGAAAATCAACGAGAACTATGCCCGCGAAATCATGGAGCTTCACACGCTCGGCGTCCATGGCGGGTACAAGCAGGCTGATGTTACCGAGCTGGCCAATCTTCTCAATGGCTGGACGGTGGCGGATGAAGCCGGTGTCACGGTGACCCAAAACACTCCTGTCACGCGCACGTTCCGCTTCGATCCGTGGCTCAGCAATCCTTCGCCTCGCAGAGTCTTTGGCATGGAGTTCGGCACGGTTCCTTCCGCAGCTCGCTACGATCGCGTTCGCGAAGCGCTGGAAATGCTGGCCGCTCATCCTGCCACCGCACGATTTATCTGCGGCAAGCTCGCCGGTCATTACGTAGGTCTGCCCGCCTCGCCTGCTTTGGTGGATGACATGACTGCCACCTATATGCGCACCGCCGGCGATATGCAGGAAGTGCTGGTCACGCTCTCGCGTCACCCGGATTTCTGGTCGTCAGTCAACAACCCGCGCCTTGCCACACCGCTCGATTTCTCTCTTCGCGTCGCCCGTGCCATGCGATATGATGGCCCTGGCAAAGTGCTCGGTTTCCTGCGTACGAGCGGCACCGGTCTGTTCGATCGCCCAACCCCCGACGGCTTCCCGGAGACCGACGATTCCTACGCCAACTCCAACGCGCTTCTTCAGCGCTGGCGGTTTGCCGCGGAGCTTCAGGGCCAGCTTTTCGAGACGCTGCCGCTCGCCATTCGGGAAACCACGACCTTTAGCGATCCTGCCGCATACAACGCCTGGATGGAGAAGATACTGCGCATCCAGTCCATCCGCCTCTGCGGCAAGCCCCTGACCGCCTCCACGCGCGATGCCACCCTCAAGCTCGTTAACTCCATCGCCGCCGACGATCCAGTGTCGCGGGCTAAAGCCATCGGCAGTTTCATCCTGCAATCACCAGAAGCCAGCCTGCGGTAGTGCGCTAGAGCTGTTACAGGGTACTGGCTTCAACGCAGGCTTTGCTGTAAGCTGCCGTGTATGGGGCGTATTCTGTTTTTGTTCAGTATGCTGGGCGGATCTCACGCATCCGGTCTGGCTACCCGCGATAGTGACGAAGACTATCGCGGAGTTTTCCTCAACGCTGATGTTGCCACAGCGGGCGGACTGGATCGCCGCGAACACGTCACGCGTACTACTCCCCGTGACGAGTGTTATCACGAGCTGCGGCATTTTCTTCAGCCTCTGCGGAAGGGCAATACCGGCGCGCTGGAGCTTCTTTTCAGCCAAGAATTGGTCTACAGGC
>JBGGNE010000117.1:0-13632 GCA_041287705.1 Methylacidiphilales bacterium
ATTGACCTACGGCACCTTGTTGGCCGCGATTGCCGCAACGGTGTACCAGTGGGATTTCAGGAAGGGAGGAGCGGCATGGTAGCGTATAGCTTTGCCCGACTAACCTGGCCGGGCGCATTCTCTTGCCCGGCGGAGAACCTACTTCAGCCGCAGCATGCCGTACTTGAGGATGCAATAAATAGCCCGGAAGCCATCGCGCCAGCCTATCTTTTTACCTTCATCGTAGGTTCTTCCATAGTAGGAGATGCCAACTTCATAAATGCGGACCTTGGGCACTCTGGATATCTTGATCGTCACTTCCGGTTCAAAGCCAAAACGCTTTTCACTCAAATGCAGGCTTTGAATCATCTTGGTATCAAATAGCTTATAGCAGGTTTCCATGTCTGTCAGGTTCAGATTACTGAACATGTTTGACAGAAAAGTCAGTATCTTGTTTCCAATACTATGGAAGAAGAATAATATCCTGTGAGGGCGCCCGCCCATGAATCTTGAGCCAAAGACTACGTCTGCAAAGCCTTCTACCACAGGCTTCAGCATGTGATTATATTCCTGAGGATCATATTCCAGGTCGGCATCCTGAATAATGAGGTACTCACCGGTTGCTTTGCTTATGCCGGTATGAAGCGCGGCTCCTTTACCTTTGTTCACCTCATGCGCAAAATACTGAATATTGAGTTCAGTGTTTTCGCTCATGTAGTGTTTTATGCGCTCTTCGGTGTTATCGTTCGAGCAGTCATTAACTACAATAACTTCCTTGGAAATGCCATTCATTAGCACAACGGCCTTAATCTTATCGAGTATACGGTGTATCGTTGGTCCCTCATTGTAAGCCGGTATTACGATCGAAAGTTTAGAGATGCTCATTAAATTAAAGTGTGCAGGAAAAGCGCCCCGGAAACTACGGATATGAAATGTAAAGAGATAAGCAATAGAAAGACTGATTGCTTACTCGCTGCGGTCGATAGTCCAATGTTTCAGAGACTCCACGAGCGTAAGAGCGCTCCTTGGCTGCTGTACTAAAGGAAAGGCGGAAAATGGTTAAACATCCGCTGAATACTGCCCGATGAAAAGAACAATGAAAAAAGGGCAAACTACAAAACCGCTCTTCCAGGACAGCTATAGGACAAAAAACTATAAAGATATTGAGGGGAATCTTGCGAAAACGCATAGACGCAGATGCGTGTATGCATGCGATAAGTAGTATAACAATAAAGTAAACCAGTAATACTGTTATCGCCATAACTTAAGCCATTCTTATCTCAGGGATGAGAATGGTGTCAAGTTAATAGATATTACCGCAGTCTGCGGCAGATTTATACAGCTGAGCGAAGTTCGCCTGCGGATGCTTCGCCGCAGTCACCCATGCGGCTGTCGATCTGCTCGTCCACGTCGCTGACGGCGTCCATCAGGATGCCCATAGGGTCGTGACCATGAATGGTGCTTTCGGAGGGGAGCACATCATAGGCGAAGAGGAAGCTGCCGCTTTCCACCCGCATGATTTCGTGCAGAGCGGATGCACCCTTCAGACTTCCCGTTATCGCATGGCAGATGAAACCCTGGCGGATGTAGACGACACCCGTGCCACCGCGGTTGTCCGTGATGGTGAGTTCACCTGTTTTACGACCCTGCACGAGCAACTGCGTCATATCCACAATGGAGAGCTGGCCGAGAGAACCATGAAGATTTTGCGATGACGGCGCCGAATTGACGCGGGCCAGCGCGGTGGTGTTAAGCCGCAGTCTGCCTGTTGCGGAAATTGTGGCGCTGTCGGCGGAGTCCGCGCCCACCAGCGGGTGCGAGTCGCGCATGGATCCCGTGGCGCCGGCTTCGATTTTAGCCGCGTAGCTGATGAGGGCATCCAGCTTCTTCATGGCCGTCGCTTCATCGGTTTCCTTGTCGATAAGATTAGCGGCAACCGAGCGGAACAGTGAACTGCCTTCGTGTGCCGCGCGCTCCTGAAGCATGCGGGCCACGCGCATATCGGCCTCATCGGTCAGGCGGAGCACGGAGATAATGATCTGGCGCGAAGTCTCGTCGTACTCGTAGGACACTTCTACGCCCTGGCGGTTGCCGTTGCTTTGGATGAGATTGAGGCACCAGGTCGGTTTGCGGTCACCCAGTTCTTCCTGCAGCTCGCCGAGTGAAGTGAGCATTTCGCGGATGCCGCCTTCGAAGAGCACTTCATTGGGCTGGCTGAGCAGTTGCGGTCCAACATATCCGGCCAGCCGCTGGAAGCGAGGATTGGCCTGGATGAATACGCCATACTCATCGAATACCACGATAGGAATGGAGCAATTCTCGAAGAAGGACTTGAACTGAGAGTTTGACTTATTGATACGAAGGCTTGCTTCGAAGAGTTCCTTGTTTTTCTGCGCCAGGGCGGACTGCTGGCGCTCCAGGGAGCGCATTTGCTCCAGGATGTACTCCATCTGCTTCACTACCAACTGCTTAACAGATGCCAAACCCAGAAAGCGGCCCTGATCGTGCACCACGATATCATCGTAGAAGGAAACGGATGCGTTGGGCGCGTTTGCTGTTGCAGGTGCGGGAGCGTAGGGCAGGGACAAGGGACTTAGTGGGCCATCGGGCGCCATCGGGAGACCGCCCCGCTTTTCCAGAAGCTGCCGTACCAGTTCACTGACGGGCAGGCTCGCTTCCACGACCATGGGATTCTCGATCACAATCTTGGCGACGGGCTTATCGGCAAGTACCGAGAAGCCGTACTTGCTTCCCGCTATGCGCGCGTTGAGCGCTTCTCGGCCCGCCAGACCTTTGATTTCGCCCTGTTCGAACACAGCGGCAAAGTCAATGTTCGGGTTTTGTTTGAACCACTCCACCAGATCGCGCACAAGAACGGCGCCGTCGATGGCGGCGTGAGAGCTTACGATGTCGCGGGCTGTGAAGTTGATCGGGGCCATAGTGCAAAAGTGGAATTAAGTGGAAGGGAACAAAGAACGAGTTTAGATACGCGTATCTAAGAAAGGTGCGGACGCTTCGGTGAAGTTAACTTCGCTATTGTGTGCTCAGCGCCGTGGCACCGTCCCAGGGTTCAACCGAAACGACCGTTGATGTAGGCTTCAGTGGCTTCTTCACGGGGGCTGGAGAAGATATTTTCAGTTGTATCGTGCTCCATAAGGTGGCCCAGATAGAAGAACGCCGTGTAATCGGAGCAACGTCCGGCCTGCTGCAGATTGTGCGTTACAATGACGATCGTGTAATGCTCACGAAGCTGCAGAATCAGTTCTTCAATCTTTGCGGTGGCGATGGGATCCAGAGCGGAGGCGGGTTCGTCCATCAGCAGTACCTGGGGCTGCACGGCAATGGCGCGCGCAAGACATACGCGCTGCTGCTGTCCGCCGGAAAGATTAAGCGCGTTCGTGTTGAGGCGATCCTTCACTTCGTCCCACAGGGCAACTTTGCGCAGGGCTTCTTCCACCTGATCGCGGATAGTGGCCGCGTTGCCCATTTTATGGAGGCGAAGACCGAATGCCACGTTGTCGAAGATGCTCTGGGGGAAGGGGTTGGAGCGCTGGAAAACCATACCGATATAGCGGCGCAGACGGGTGGGATTGATCTGCGGCGCGTAGATATCCTGATTCTGAAAGAGAATGCGTCCGGCGATACGCATGTCCGGCACGAAGTCGTTCATGCGGTTGAGGCAGCGCAGCAGAGAGGATTTGCCGCAGCCTGACGGCCCTATGAAAGCAGTTACACAGTTGCGGGGAATCTGCATGTTGATGCCGTGCAGGGCCTGGGTGCTGCCGTAAAACAGGCTGAGACCATGGATGTCCAGAATGGGCGGTACATTGGCTTTGCGCTCCTGTTCGGCGCTGGCGGCCAGAGCTTCATCCACGGGCACGGGGCCCAGGCGCACGGACATGCGGGTGCCTTTATCCGGCGGTGGGACAAGCCCTGTAGGCAGGTTGAGGGGAACAGATATCCTGGTCATAGATGGTAGCTGTTGAGAAGGTTAGATATTCGCCGACATGCGCCGCATAAAGCGCCGGGCCCACGCCCGCACCACAATGGCCGCCACGTTTAGAAAGAAAGTGAGAAACAGGAGCACCACGACTGTGGAATAGAGCTGCGCGCGGCCGGCTTCCACGTGAGCGGGCTGCGTGCACATGATGTAGATGTGGTAGCTGAGCTCCATGAACTTGTCGGTAAGGCTGCCGGGCAGTGTGGGCGAGAAAATGGTGGCGCCCGTCAGCATAATCGGCGCGACTTCGCCGGCGCCTCGACTGACGGCAAGTATTCCACCGGTAATGATACCCGGCGCGGCCTGGGGCAGAACGACTTTGACCAGCGTTTGTGCTTTGGTAGCGCCCAGGCCCAGCGCGGCGTCGCGGAAAGCTCTGGGGACTGCGCGCAGGGCCTGCTCGGTGCTCACGATCACTACGGGTAATGTCAGCACTGCCAGTGTAAGGGCGGCCCACAGCAGTGAAGGCTTTTTAAAGACAGGCGCGGCGGAGCCCAGCAGGTAGCTGTCGATGGATCCGCCGAGGAAGTAGATGAAGAAGCCCAGCCCGAACATGCCGAAGATGATGGAAGGCACGCCGGCAAGGTTATTGACCGCAGAGCGGGTGATGCGGGCCAGTGTGGATTTGGGATCGGTGTATTCGCAAAGATAGACGCCGGTAATAATGCCCACCGGCATGACGGCAAGGATCATGAGCGCAACGAGGCAGATTGTGCCGTAGAGCATATCGAAGACACCGGCCGTTCCGTAGGCCGCCACATCCGACGTGGGGGAAGCTCGGGAGAATATGAAATCCAGGCTTAAGCCTCGGCCCCCGTGCCACAGCAGAAAGAGCAGGATGGCGACAAGCACCCCGGAAAGCGTATATGACGCACCGGCGAAAAGGGCGGTGAATACATTGGCGCGAGTGAAAACGGGATTGCTGTGCAGATCAGCGGCAAGAGCCGCCATGGACTGGTCTGGATTCAGCGGGGAAGCCTTTTCGCCATTGGTCGCTGGGGCGGAATTGGTCATAAGCAAAAAGAGGGTAGTGAATGAGCGATGGGCTTTGCGAATTACACGACCGTGTTGACGTAGCCGCCGCCCGATGCCCCGGCGGGAGAAGCCGCGGCACCTTCGTTCATAAGCCCGTGATCTTCAGCGGCCGTGGCGCCTTCCAGGCTTTCGCGCAGGCGTTGCAGGATGTATTCCGCGGTGACGTTGGTGAAGAACGTGATGAGAAAGAGAACGGATCCGATCAGAAAGAGGACCTGATAGTGCGCGCTGCCGGTCGCGGATTCCGGCAACTCGGCCGCAATGGCCGCAGTTACGGTGCGTACGGAATCAAAGATGGACCAGGAGAGATCGGCGGCGTTACCAGAGGCCATAACGACGACCATGGTCTCGCCTATCGCGCGGCCAAAACCGAGCACTACGGCAGCGCATACTCCGGGGGCGGCCGCCGGCAGAACTACACGGATCGCCGCATCCCACCGCCCCGCGCCCATGGCCAGGGCGGCGTCACGGTGCGTCTGCGGAACTGCAGAAAGCGAGTCTTCGGCGATCGTGAAGATGATGGGGATGACCGCCAGGGCGAGCACCAGACCAGCGACGAAAGAGTTAAGCATGCTGTGGGTGCCTAGTATCTCTTTCAGGCCGGGCGCCAGCACCATCAGCGCCAGGAAACCCAGCACAACTGAAGGTACACCGGCCAGCAGCTCAATGCTGGGCTTGATGAGCTCGCGCATGCGCTCGGTGGCAAGCTGGGAGACATATATCGCCGACATAAGGGAGATCGGCGTGGCGACCAGCAGCGCAATGAGCGTTACCTTGAAGCTGCCCCAGAGCAGCGGAATGAAGTTATACTTTTCGATATTGCCTACTGGCTGCCACTTGTAGGTGGGGGCGCTATCGCCGGACCATTGGAAGGGCAGCGTCATCATGGACCACGTGGTGGTGTTGAGTTTGGCGTCGGGATTCGATTCCTTGGCCAGCTCCTTGTTGCGTTCCAGAACGAGCTCAGCGAGCGTATTGGCAGGCAGATTTTCGACTACGGATGGGCTTTGACCGAGGAACTCGCCGACCTGTTTGCTGGACATCCTGCCCAGCTCCGCGGGATTCATCACGATGCCTGACCGGGCGGTATCGGTACGCCCGAAGATCACGGGTACGGCTTCTTTCGTTACAAAAAGGAAAATGAGCAGGATGGTGGCGACCACTGTCATTGAGACACAGAACATGCCGCGCTCGATAAGAAACTCCACCATGGACGTGCGTTGCTCGTACAGAGCGCTCTGCAGCTCTTTCTCCAGATCGGCTGGGGAAAGAGGAGCGATAACGCCGGCAGAAGCGGTCAGGGTAGGGTTCACAGTGGGATAAGTGAGAAAGAAGGGCCGAACGTTAGTCCGGCATCAGACGAATATGCGGTTCGCATCCTGACTTTCGCATGCGTCAGTTGCGTGACATCGCAGTAGCGAAACCGTAAAGCTCAGGTGACAGCTCAACGATGTTCAATAATTGATGTCTATAAGAAGCGAAGGTGCGGAACTGAAACTGGGAAAACCGGTTTTTCAGATTCCGCACCTCACTGCATTCTCTACAGCAGCGGTGATGCCGTGGATGGCTGGAAAGAAGGTCTGCTGCGATTAGCGGCGATTGTAGCGCTTGGGAACAAAGGCGTTCTCGCGCTTGCCTACGGAGATTTCGCGCTGCGCAACGGAATCTTCACGCTCTGCGACATCCATTTCGCGACGGGCAACCTGCTTTTCGCGCTCCACCAGTGCGGAGCGGATCTGCGAGAGCTGTTCCGAGGTCAGTGGACCGGAAGGGATGATGGTGGAGATAGGCAGATCGGTCGTTTTCGCTTCCGTAGCAGCTTCGGTTGGCGTGGCAGCTGTTGCCGTGGGCTGAACCGGAGCGGGTGTCGGCACTGCCGCAGGAGCAGAGGCAGGCTGCGGAGCGCTGACAGGAGTTGTGGAGGGAGTGCCGGTCGTCGCTGCAGAGGGGGAATTTGTGCGGCTGGGGGCGGTGGGTACGGAAACTATCGCAGTGGTTCCGCCGGAAGGAAGCTGAGGATGAGCGGGAGCCTTCGGCACGCTGGTGGTGAAACGGGATTCACTCGCAGCCGGGGCTGCCGGAGTGGGCGCAGCAACCAGCTTCGCTGCGGGAAGGGGTACAAAGCCAACAACTTCCACCAGCTTCTGTCCCTGGGTACTACGAACCCACGAAACGTAGATATCCGTATTCGTATTCGTGTTATTGGGGGTGGTATAATAAAGCAGCGGGCGTGAAAGGGGGTAGACGCCTTTCGCTACGTTATCCAGGGTAGGGGCGATTCCTATGGTTTCCGGCTTGTCATCCAGTTTAACCTTCAGTTCACGAACGCCATGGGCGTAACCGATGCCGCCGTAGCCAATGCCGCTCGTATCTTTGCCAACCGCATCATAGACCGCAGCAGTGCCGGCCAGAGTTTGCACCTTGGAGCTGAAATCCTTTTCCTTCAGCACAACTTCCTTTACGAAGCCGTACGTGCCGGAATTCGCTTCGCGGCCGTAGAGTACGATCGGCAGATCAATGCCGCCCAGCTCTTTCCAGTTGGTGATTTCGCCGCGATATATTTTCTCGATCTGGGTCAGCGACAGCGTTTCCACGGGGTTCTTCTCGTTAACGAAGATGACGACACCATCCAGCGCTACCTCGTGCTGCACCGGCTTTACGTTCAGCCCTACAAGAAAGTCCTGGGTTTCCTTGGATTTAATGAGACGGGAAGCGGCCGCAACGTCGGTGGTTCCATTTCGCAACGCGGCAATACCCACGCCCGATCCGCCGCCACTGACCTCTACCTTGATATTAGGATAGGCCTTCATGAATTCCTGAGCCCACTTCTGATTCAACTGGGCCATGGTATCGGAGCCAATGACGGTTACCTTTTGGGCAAGCGCCGGGGAAGCTGTAGCCAGTGTCGCCATAAGCAACGCAAGCAGATAGTTAGAGAAGCGTTTCATAGTCATGTCCAGGGATGTCGGGATTCGGATTCAGTTGTGAGAATGGGTGTATGATGATTCAGCGAGATGACTGCTTTGTGTCGAAATGGTGAAAGATGGAGAGGATTTATGTTGCGGAACGTTAAATAATCAGCGGCGATTTATTCATGTAACATGGACTTTAAATATCTGTGGGGTCGATCTACGAAGATTTTCGTTGCTTTGCTACGAAGGAGTTCGTAGAGTCTGGCTCACCTTCATGAATAAGCGATTCGCACACCCCACAGAAGCCGAGCTGGAAATATTGCAGGTGCTCTGGGCTTCGCCCGAGCCGATGACGGTCCGCCATATATGGGAAAAACTGGGGCAGACTGGGGCCTACACCACGGTGCTAAAGCTCCTGCAGATCATGCTGGATAAGGGAACCGTGACGCGCGATGAGTCGAAGCAGACTCACGTTTACGCCGCCGCGATTGCCGAGGCCGAAAACCAGGAGCGAATGGTGGGCGGTCTGATGGAGCGGGCTTTCGGAGGATCGCTGACCCAGTTGGTTATGCGCGCACTTTCGGTGCGTGCCGCCAGTACTGAGGAACTGGACGCTGTGCAGGAGTTGCTGTATCAGGCCCGCAAAGAACAGAGCAGTCAAAACCATTTGTCGAGCAAGGGAGGCGAGTAAACGTATGTATGATGCTGATTTGTCGTGGATCGAACGCCTGGGCTGGACTCTGCTGCACACGCTGTGGCAGGGTGCCCTTATCTGGCTGGTGTTGCAGGTCATGCTGATCGTGATGCGCAGGAAGTCAGCGCAGGCCCGGTATCTGGTTTCCTGCGGAGCCTTGCTTGCCATGGTGGTGATACCATGGCTTACCTTTTCGGCGCAGGACATTACCGAGCGCGTGCAGCGCGAGCGCAATGGCGAGTCTGCCGGGCCGAGCATAACCTCGACGATCTGGAACGACGTAGCGCCTCTGGGCAGAGCGTCCAAAATTCGCTCATTTACTCCTTACATTAAATTAACAAATGTTGCGGGTGCTCACCGGCAGGAGTTTTCCGAGCAAGGGATCATTCGGTTGTCTCTGCCATGGCTGGTAGCCTTATGGTGGTGCGGCGTTCTGTTCTTTGCGATGCGTCTTTTTGTCGGATGGCGCGCCGTCGCGCAACTGGCCGCCAGTCAGCTCAAACCGCTTGATGAGGTCTGGCAGACACGCTGGCTTCGGCTGCGACTTCAGGCCGGCGTTAAGCAACTGGTGGGCATGGGCGAAACTGCCGCGGTGCAGGTGCCGAGCGTGGCGGGCTGGCTTAAGCCGGTGGTGCTGCTGCCGGTCGGTGTACTTGCAGGAATGCCCGTGGAGCAGGTGGAGGCGATTTTGCTGCACGAACTTGCTCATATTCGGCGGCATGATATCACCGTGAATCTGATACAAAGTTTGGCCGAGACGCTGTTCTTTTATCACCCTGCGGTCTGGTCGGTAAGCAATCGCATCAGGCAGGAGCGCGAGCTGGCGTGTGATGACATGGCGATTGCGTGGTGTAACGATCGCCTTGGCTATGCGGAAGCACTTGCCGCCTTTGAGGGAATGCGTGCCGAGGGAGCCCAGAACAGGCTGAGCATGGCCGCGACTGGACGAGCAGCCAGCAGAAAAGCGCCGGAAGGGGACTTGCTCTCTCGCATTCGTCGCGTGTTGCAGGGTGTCGAGCCACGCCATCCCATGCCGTCATCGCGTATGCTGACGTTAAGCGGCCTGGCTGCGGTTGGAGTCTATTTGTTGAGCATGTTCACGGTACCGGTTCTCGCCTCCGACATCCTCCTCGCGGAGGAACGTATTAAGGCCGTGAAGGCGGCACGCGAGAAGAGCCTCAGCCCTGATGAAAAAGCCGAAGAACAGGCTGAACCCAGGCCCGGTGAAAAGGCGAAGAAGATTCATGTTTTTGGCACTTTTAAAACGGAGGACAATGCCCCGGTTCCCCAACAGATGCAGTTTATCATGAACTCCATGACAGGCTCCAGCGGCGTGAGCGCGACAGTGGGCAGAGGTGTACAGGGCGATAAATGGGAACACGATATTTGGAACGGCCGCCTTAGTCTTGCTGTATGGGCACCGGGTTACGCGCCGGTACGTTTGAGCGCCATGACCGTGAGAGACACCGAAAGCGGTCCGCATGAGTTAGTTCTGAAGAAGGGCATTGCGGCCCGAATCCGCGTTGTCGATCCTGATGGCAAGCCGTTGTCGGATGCTAAACTTAACGGGTGGTTGCCGGGCAGCCTGCGTCAGCCAATGCTGAATGTCGCTGAGGTCACGACAGATGCCCACGGCGAGGTTTATCTGGGTCAGGTGACGCCGGATACCCTATTGCAGTTACAGGCTTCCCGGGAGGGTTTTCAGATGGATCAAAAGGAAATCCGCGTCTGGCCGACCGATGGAGTCGTCACATGGACATTGTCGCGCGCGGTCCCAGCCAGCGGTACTATAGTAGATGAGATTACCGGCAAGCCTATACCAGGCGCCAAACTTTCTCTGGCGAGTTCCCGTACTCCCATACGGAAGAGCTACATGTGTAACCCACCTGATCACGCCACTGCATTAGGCAAATGTAATGAACAAGGAATGTTTACAATGAATTTCCTTAATAGCAATTCAAACTACTACGTCTACGCTATGGCACCGGGCTACGCTGTCTCCGTATTCCCTGTCCAGACTGGAGATACTGATATGGTGGTAAGGATGAAGAAAGGTTTGCGAATAAAAGGAAAGATTGTTGATGAAAAGGGATTGCTGAAGGATGCATTGCAGAAAAAGGAAAAGGTAGAGATAATTGCAGAACGTAGCATCAAGTCCTGTCCCGATGTGGAAAACGGCTATAATGTAACCGCCGAAGTAAAGCTGAAAGAAAATGAGTTAACTTTTGAATTTGTGGATCTGGCGGCAGGCCCTGTTACTCTATACCTCACTGTGGATGAGAGTTATACGTTTCAGCAGAGCATGCGCAGGCAGTCCTTCGTTCTCGGCGAAGATATTACTGATTACAGATTTCCAGTCGAAAAATTGCCAAACACACTGGAGGCAGCAAATCCGTCCGATCCTGAGTCCGGATCAGCTTCAAAGGCATCGCTGCTTCCGGTCCGGACCATTCGAATTCGGCTGGATCCCGGCAATGGCTTACCGCCTCCCACAGGTAAAATAGAGATTCAGTATGACTCCGCCGCCAGCGACACAGAGGTCAAACGCGTGGAAACGGTTTCTGCGCATGTCAGCTCGGGCTATGTATCCGTGGTATTGCCAGTGCCAAACAACATAACTGTTTCTCCTGTTGGCCTTACAGGGTACTGGTTCAAGGAGACACAGATCGCGGTTCCTGAAGCCAGGCTTCATCCCGGACCCCATATTGCGTCACAGGAGAAATGGAGTACGACGATCCCTGTACTCCCGGCGGGTATGATACATGGAAAGGTAGCGGTGGCGCCATCGCTGGATGGGCAGAGCTTCTTTACCAGCGTAGTTATGCTCGATCCTCCTCCAGGAATCGGAGATGTCAGCCTAAACATCAATGATGGCCGCCAGACAGAAGCGGAGAGTTATGTAGCAGGGCCATTGCCTCTTGGCGGCACTTATGCAGTTGTGCTGTGGAACTCGCCCATGTTCAGTGCCAGTGATCCCATACGTTTGGACGAAAAGACACCCGTTGTGGAGGTTCCGATCCATCTTAAAGAGGGCAGGGAACTGCGCGCAGTCTTTGTGGATGAAGACTCAAAACCTATACCTCTGACCGGCGTGGAGTTTCATTATAACCACCTGCCTCGCGGCAGCTTTGCATCCAGTATCGGATCCACTACCCGTAGCGGTGCCATCACAATTCCAGGGGTTAACTTTGATCTGCCTGGCTATTACACTCTCCGGCTTCCCTTCGATTCCTGGATTCCCTCGGACGTGCGGATTGATAAGAATACGCCATTGCCTGTTACGATCCATTGCAAGCGTCGAAAGGAGAATTAAGCATCGGGGGGCCGGGGGCTCATGTCGTCTTTGCTTAAAATCGGTGCTTCCTGCATCATTTCGTACTCGCTACGGCATGTGTAACTTGATAGGTATTGCAGTACATGCAGACTCTTTTGTGCGCACGTAATTGCAGGGTGAGATCAATCGGCTTTCTTTTGAGTTGGGCTTTTTTCCTGACGCTTGCGGTCACTGTATGGATGGGCTTGGCAGGGCTGGCGTGTGCACAGGAGGAGAAGTCGAAGTCTGATGATACTTCAGCCGGCATTCTGCCACCTGAGCCTGCGGATGTGGCTCCTGCTGCACCAGCTCTGGCTTCGCTTATATCCGACAGGTGCGTCCTGCTGCTGCATCTGCCGAATATCAGCGCTACCCGCAAAGCGTATCGCACTTCGTGCCTGCGACAGATCATGGAATCTCCGGAGATGGGTTCTGCTCTGGATGTTCTGCAGAAAACGCAGCTCCGTATTCTGAGCTATGGAACTTCGCCTGCCGTTGGAGAAAAGCGTGATGTGCTTGCCAGAGAGCTTGTTGCCGAGCTGGGGCCGCTGATGGACGGTGAGGCGTTTGCTGGGTGGAATCTCTTTCAGCCGGATCCTGACTCTGCTGACCCCACGCTTTGTGGCAGCCTCATTGCCGGTGTGAAGCCCAAGGGCGGTCCGGACGTGCTGGATGCTTTTCTCGAGAAGGCCAGGGCTGCTGTCCTGAGATTTCACAGCGTTCCGCCGGAAAGCGGAACTGCCAGTGTGGAAGGTGTGGAGTATCAATATTTTTATTTCCCGGAAGTCGCGGAGAAATCGCCGCGCAAACGGGTCTTTTTTGCCAGGCATAAGGGCTGGGTGTTGATGGGTTTTGGCGAATCCGCGCTGGCGGATTACCTGCGCCGCTCCAGTGGCAAGGCATCGGGCACAAGCATGGCGGATGTACCGAGCGTTCAGAAGGCGTGGAAGCAGATGCACCAATCGCCGGATGCGGAAGTGATGCTGAATCTGCTGCCTATACGGGACCTGATGGAGCAGTCGCCCGTTAGCGAAGTCCGCAACATGGGCAAAGCGATGGGTTATATCTATGGCACAACGGGTATTTCAGCTCGGTTTCGTGGAGTGCTTATTGAAGAGAAGCTGGCTTCCGTGGAACCGCCAGACGCTGCGATTCACCTCCAGAATCTGCAAATGCCGTGCGATTTCCGCACTATGCTGTTTACGTCGCCTACCACACTGATTTATGGGGCTCACGCATTCAATCTTAGTGCGGCAGTGAAGGCGTTTGAGTCCTATCAGGGCGGGAGTCCGGATGGTAAGAAGATTTCGGGCCGTGAGGCAATGGACGGCCTTCGCAAAGCGTTCGTTGACGAGGGCATGAAGTTTGACGATGTCATCGCCGGTTTTGGTCCCGAGCAGGCCATGGTGATGGACGCGCAAAACAGCTCTTTTGCGCTGTACTGGCTCCTGCGTGACCCTGCGAAAGTGCAGCCGCTTCAGGATTACCTGGTTAGAATTACCAACCTCTACAAACGCGACCTGGAGGAGCTGGGATTTGTTATCAAGGAGGAAAAGATCGCCGATTACAAGGTGCTCTCCTTTTTTAACAAGAAGCGTCCACAGACTCCTGCGGTCTATGTGACGGTTGGCGGAGGACCACTCTTTGCCATCATCACACGCAGGGAGTGCGCGGTGGAGCAGTTAACGAAAGCAACCCC
>JBGGNE010000118.1:0-6448 GCA_041287705.1 Methylacidiphilales bacterium
TTCTATCGGTTTCCCTTTACCACTAACTTTGAGGACTGTGCACCATGCTCGATAAAGCAATCGCCCGGCGTAAGAACAGGAAGAAGCGTCTGCCGCGCCTCAGCGACGAATTGCCGCTTTTTGACTTTGACAAGGCGGCGGAGGTTGTGCGCGAGTCCACGAAGGATTTGCCTCAGTACCTGGAGCACGTAAAGCCTTACCTGCAGACTGGCCGCGCCAAGTTTGAGGACGCCTATGTAGCTGTTCTTCAGGCGATTATCACGCAAAAGGAGAAGCTGGAAGACTTCCTGGCAGAACGTAAGGACAGCGCTCGCAAAGCTCGACTGCCACACATTGTCGAGCGGGAGCACCCGGAATAAAGGCCGGATAACCCAGCCTGCCCGCACATTCTTTCTGCAATTTCTGTTCGTTCTCTAAAATTTACCGCTGCCCAGAATCATGCATCAGACGACAACTACGTCCCTACTTAAACCACGTACTGCCAAAAAGGCCGCGGATGAATCACTCACCCGCCGCCCCTCCAGGCAGCAGTCCGGCATCCGGGTCGTCTTTCCGGGTGGGGACCGCTTTCAGATCAGAGCCCCGGCCATTTTCTCCGATCCTTATGATGACGCCGCACGGAAATTTATCGGTCGTGTCTTCCTCACTAAAGAAGTGCAGTCGGTGGAAATTGACGGTGACACTGGCTCTGCAGAAATCACTTTTGTGAGCACGGGCGCTTCCGGGCGCGAAATCATCCGGAAAGTCTCCAGGACGCTGGCCGAGGATGACACGGTAGCGGAGTTCTCTGTCTTTCTGCCGGTTCCAGAGCCTGAGAGCAAATCCAGAGTCGTTCGGCTTTATCGTTACGGGTCCATTGTTTCGACATGGAGCATCCGTCACGAGACGACCGGACGCATTCGCTTTCACAATGCCGCGTTGCATCGCAAGAAAGAAATTTGCCAGGCGATTGAGCGTGAGCTTATGAGCGTCCCCGGAGTTGATCGCTATCATACCAGCGATCTCACCGACACCGTGCTGGTCTTTTACAATCCGCGCCAGATACGCAAGCGCCAGATTGTAGAGATTCTTGACGACGTGCTGCAGAAGTCCGAGCAGCTGGAACGATCGCCCGTCGATCTGGATCTCGCCATTGCGACAACTTCGCTGGGTTTTGCGGCTACCGCACAACTGGCCGCGCCCGTGCTGCTGCCTGCCGCGGCGGGACTTTTCGTCTATTCTACAGTACCCAGCTTTAAGTCGGGCTACAACGTGCTCTTCAAGGATAAGCGCCTGGGCGTAGACGTGCTGGACGTAATTGTTATTGGCGTCTGCCTTGCGACCACGCAGATTTTTGCCGGTACAGTTCTGGCCTGGTGCCTTAGCTTCGGACGCAAGCTGGTGCAGAAGACGGAGGATGACTCCAAGAAGATGTTGCTGAATGTCTTTGGCAAACAGCCACGCTTCGTCTGGCTGTTCAAGGACGGTCAGGAGATTGAGACCTCTCTGGAGAAGCTGAAGTCGGGCGATCTGATCGTTGTCAATACGGGTGAAACCGTTCCTGTAGACGGTGAAATCGTCGAAGGCATGGCAATGATCGATCAGCACTCCCTGACCGGCGAATCGGCGCCCGCCGAGAAAGCGGTGGGCGACAAGGTGTTCGCGTCCACCACAATGCTGGCGGGCAAGATCAAGGTTGCCGTCACCAGCGCGGGCAGCGAAACCACGTCGGCCAAACTCACGCGAATTCTCAACGATACCGCGGGTTACAAGCTGCGCTCTCAGTCCCAGGCGGAAGAGCTTGCGGATAAGGCAGTTATACCGACGCTTGCTTTGGCGGGTCTGGGTCTTGGCACGATTGGCGTGAACGGCGCCACCGCGGTGATCAACTGCGATCTGGGCACCGGCATCCGTATGGCAGCTCCGCTGGCCATGCTGACTTCACTGACGCTGTGCGCACAACACGGTATCCTGGTGAAAGATGGTCGCGCTCTGGAACTCATGCGCAAGGTCGATACGTTCCTGTTCGACAAGACTGGTACGCTGACACGTGAACGTCCGGAAGTTGGCCGTGTGCTGACTTTTGGCGGCTATACCGAAGCGCAGATCATGACCTGGGCGGCGGCTGCGGAGCACAAGTTCAGCCACCCGATTGCGAAGGCGATTCTGCAGAAGTTCGAAGCTATGGGGCTGCCGATGGCGGTCATTGATGATTCGAAGTACCACGTGGGCTATGGTATTACCGTCAATATCTACAACCATACGGTGCGCGTTGGCAGTGTACGTTTCATGAAGCACGAGAAGATTTCCCTGCCGGCGTCGCTGGACCTGGAAATCGAGGACATCTACGGAGAAGGCAACTCCGTCATTCTGGTTGGCGTGGATGGGGAGCTTGGCGGCGCGATTGAAATGTGCGCTGCTATTCGTCCGGAGGTGGAGGAAGTCATTCGAGGCCTGCGCGAGCGCGGAGCCAGACATCTCGCCATCATTTCGGGTGACCACGATCGTCCCACGAAGCGACTTGCCGAGCGCCTGGGAATGGACCGTTACTTTGCGGAAGTGTTGCCCCAGGATAAAGCCAAGTACGTCGAGCTGCTGCAGAAGGAAGGCAAGACCGTCTGCTTTATCGGGGATGGCATTAATGATTCCATTGCACTGAAGCGGGCCAACGTCTCTATTTCGCTGCGTGGCGCTTCCAGCATTGCTACAGACACGGCGCAGGTTGTCTTTATGGAGGAAAGCCTGGCGAAGCTTCTGCACATGCATGATATTTCTCACTCGCTGCAGCGCAATGTGGATCGCAGCTGGAATATCATCATTGTCCCTAATGCAATATGCATAGCCGGCGCGTTCTTCGCAGGCTTTGGTGTTATGCACTCGATGGTATTCAATCAGATCGGATCGATCTTTGCCCTGGCAAACGGTCTTCTGCCGCTTCGCCGCGTAGCAGAAGCACAGGCGGAGATGGAGCGTCAGGCCCGCGAAATCATCGCCAAACGTAGCGACGGTGCAAAAGAGCTGAGTCTGGGACACTAAACCCTGCCTCTGCTTTACTTTAAGATCATAAGAATAAATCCCCGTCGTTCGCGGCGGGGATTTTTTTGTGTACAGGAATAGTCTTGATTCAAGACTTGCCTTTCAATTTCGTAATAGGCAAAGAGCTCTGTAGAGCCAGGAATACAGTCAGCAACGAAATAGTATTAGGCGAAACCGGTCTTAACAACAACAAACCCAGGAAGCCATTACGGCAACCTGGGTTATGTAAGAAACGGTCTGCGTCAGATCGCTCAGACTTCTGCCGTTACCGCAGCTTCCTCCAGCTCGGCGCTTTCCTTTAGACCAAGAAAGTCTTCAACAAAGGCATTGGCCGGATTGGCGCGGACTTCAGCGGGCGAGCCGATTTGCTGGATCTTGCCCTCGCCAAGGATAACGACGCGATCGGAAACTTCAAAAGCTTCCTCCTGATCGTGCGTGACGAACAGGGTGGTGAGCCGGGTCTGTTCATGAAACAGGCGCAGCCAGCGGCGCAGCTCTTTGCGGACCTTGGCATCCAGAGCGCCGAAGGGTTCATCCAGCAGCAGAACCTTGGGCTCAATGGCCAGTGCACGGGCCAGGGCAACGCGCTGGCGCTGACCGCCGGAGAGAGTTGAAGGGAAACGCTTACCGAAGTTCTTTAGTTGAACTCGCTCCAGCAGGTCGTTGACGCGGGTATCGATCTCATCATTGGACGGGCGCGAGGAACGGGGACGTACCCGCAGACCAAAGGCAATATTCTCAAAAATCGTCATGTGCTGAAACAGCGCGTACGACTGGAATACAAAGCCCGCGCGGCGCTCATAGGCGTCCTTTTCGGTGACATCCACTCCATGGAAGTTTATGGAGCCCGGACCGTCATCAGGGAACTCCAATCCGGCAATGATGCGCAGCAGTGTGGTTTTGCCAGAGCCACTGGGGCCTAGCAGCGCGATCAGTTCGCCGGTTTCGACGCCGAGGTCAATACCCTTAAGGGCAGAGTGGCGGCCGAACGTCTTGTGGATATTTTCAATTTCTACGCTCATACAAGTTCGAGGTGTAAGTAAAGAAGGACGGGTGTAAGATTCTACACTAAAGTTTTAGCTGACAAAGAAGGACAAGAGGCATGGAAAGGCTTAGCCTGTACCGTCATCAATCGCATTCTTTGCCTGTAGAGCAGCCAGCCACTCTACTACGGATTTAACTATCAGGGTGAGGAGGGCCAGCATGGAAAGAACTGTTGAGAGAGCAAACGCGGCATCCATGCTTCCATTGAGATATAGTGTTTCTATCTGCAGTGGTATGGTATTTGTCTTGCCCGCAATGTGACCTGAGACTGCTGATACCGCACCAAACTCCCCCATAGCCCGCGCATTGCACAGAATAATGCCGTAAAAGAGGCCCCAGCGAATTTTGGGTAATGTGACGTAAACAAATACCTGCCAGCCACGCGCGCCAAGAATAATAGCGGCTTCTTCTTCCGTGCTTCCCTGGGACTGCATTAAGGGAATAAGAATACGTGCTACAAAAGGAAAGGTGACAAACAGTGTGGCAAGAACCAGGCCCGGAGTAGCAAACAATACAGGAATGGTCTGGCGCGTTCCATTCCAGAAGAAGTCATGCAGTACTCCATTTCTCCCGAACAGAATTACGAACATCAGACCTGCCACTACGGGAGATACCCAGAGAGGAAGATCGATGAAAGTAACCAGGATACGCTTGCCTGGAAACTCAAACTTGGAGACAGCCCACGCTGCAGCAAGTCCAAAGATTGTATTCAAAGGAACGACAATGGCCGCCACAGTTAACGTTAAACGAACAGCATGCGCTGTATCAGGATCCCTGAGTGATGTCCAGTAGACCTGAACGCCGCGCGATAGTGACTCCTGAAATACAATGAAGAGGGGGAATACCAGAAAGCAGAAAATGAACGCTACGGTGACTGTAATGAGCAGTCCACGAATCCATGCAGGTTCTGTTGTTGCCTTAAGAGGCGAGCGTCTTCGCGGGGCAGCGCTCACGGAAGGTAATACAGCATTGGCCATAAGAATAGATCTATTTTAAAAGTGTAGGGTAGGTTCTAATCAGATGGCGGCGGTTCCGGAAACTCTGTTGTTCCAGGCCTGCAAAAGATTTACAAGTATGAGTACTACGAATGAGAACAGAAGCAGAACAACGCCCAATGCAGCAGCTTCTGCATACCGTACCTGCTCCAGCGAAGAGTAGATGACAAGCGGAGTGATTTCGCCTTTACCCTGGCGGTTGCTGGCGATGAAGACTACAGAACCGTATTCACCTACAGCGCGACCAAATGCGAGCGTTATACCTGTAAGCCAGGCGGGAAGAACGGCGGGGAAAATGACGCGCCAGAATGTTTGCCAGCGGTTAGCACCCAGGCAGGCGGCCGCCTCTTCCACATCCATGGATAGATCCTGCAAGACAGGCTGGATGGTGCGAACGACAAAGGGCAAACCAATAAAGGTAAGCGCGATGGTGACGCCAACATTGGAGTTTGCCGTCGCCCAGCCCGCCTGCCACGCTTCCGGACCCATGAGGTTGTAAAAGATGTTGCCAAAGTAACCGTTCTTGCTGTACAGCGCTGCCAGGGCAAGGCCCGCCACTGCTGTGGGGAGAGCAAAGGGAAGATCCACAATCGCGTCCAGAAAGCGGCGACCGGGAAAATCATATCGCACCAGCACCCAGGCCACTGTGAAGCCCAGAATACCATTGATTACCGCAGCAACCGCAGATGCCCCAAAGCTCAGGGCATAGGAAGCGATCGCGCGATTGCTAGTTACCATCTCCCATGTCTGGCTGACAGGTACGGAGAAGACCTTGGAGATGAGAGCCGCCATTGGGATAAGGACAAGCAGGCTGACGTAGACAAGAGTGTACCCGAGAGTGAGCCTGAAACCGGGCAGGATGGTTCGTCCGCCGAAGCGATGATGTTTGCGAGGTTGTGCGTGCATGTGTGTGAAGTATTTTAGTCCATAGACTAACTAGGGATTTTCAGGAAATAAATGAGCCAGAATTCATTGGCAACATGCACAACACCGCGCAGCCGGGTTCAATGGAGGAAAGGTCATCAGAGGAGGTTATAGTAAAAGTGATAATGTAAACAGATTTACTAGAGATTTGACCTTATTAGCAGTGCGCCTCGCGTATAGTCAACTCTTTTTGTCAACTTTCCTAAAGCACATCCAACTGGAAACAGAACGGGCGAGTTCCATGCCTGATTGTGGCAGCGAACTCGCCCGGCTTTACTCAACAGAAGCTATTGTTCGGGGATTAAGGAGTCTCCAGAAAATAACCTGTGCAACTTGAGCCGCCGCTTTTGAGCGAGAGCAGCGTTGGAATTCCGGTCGAGCATTAGTCTAATGCACTCCCTCCATTCCGCCTTGCTCTCATCTCAAAATCGACGACTTAAGTTGCACACTTTATTTTCCGGAGACTCCTA
>JBGGNE010000119.1:0-14121 GCA_041287705.1 Methylacidiphilales bacterium
ACTGCGCAACCGGTTACGCCACGCACACGTTGCAAGAAAGCGAATAGTATTGAAAGATTCTGCTTGCCTCAGATCCAACAGTTGACCATATTTCCTGATTATAAGCCGCCTGCGTTGCTTTGTAATCGAGAGCCTTTCAGAAGACTGATTAATTTGCAAGTACGCGAAGCGTCGCAAAAGTGGCACACAACCTGCACTCACCCCAATAGAATGACTGCCCTACCTCTCTCCTTCGTACATTTCGGCTGCGGTACCCTGGGCGCCCTGCCCGGCGTTAAACTTAACCAGGATCTGCTGAAGAAGCGCCGCAAAAGCGGTCGTCAGCCTAGCGAAACCACCCTGCGCCGCGCCGCCAAGCCCGTTACGCAGCCGGTTATCCTTACCGTTCCGGCCGTTCGTCAGCCTGCCTCTCCCTCCTACGCCGCTACCCGCTAACACGGTAGCCGTAGCTGCCCGCGCTAACTGCGGCGCGCGGATGACTGGCTGGAATTGAGTCAGTATGTACGGTTTCTTAACACGTACGTACAATCTAGCGAAAGAATCGATCGACCGTCGGCCACCGTTGCCAATCGACAAGTGGCCCGGGCGATCGGGTGTCTCACCCCGGCGTTTGTTTTGCTATGGTGACGTGTCTGCGCCGCCTTGTCTCTGCAATGAAAAATGGCCCAGATGGGGAAAGCGTCTGATTTCAGACCGCTTCCGCACCATCAAGGTTCGTCGTCCTTACAGCTTGTTGGCGAGGGTATCGTTATGCCACGCCATGACCGCACTTTGCCTTGCGGGCACTGATGATCTCCGTGTTCATGCCGCCCCAGTGGAGCGTGCCGAAGTAACGGCCATGCTCCATCTTGATGCATTTGTCCATAATGACACGGATTCCCGCCTTCTCGGCGCGTCCCGCCGCAACCAGATCAATAATGCGCAGCTGTGTCCAGATTACGGACACTCCCTTTGCAATGGCCTGATCCACAATTTCGGGTACTTCGTTTGATGGGCGAAAAACATCCACAATGTCTACTTTTTCCGGAATGCTCTGTAGATCCGGATACACTTTTTCGCCCAGAATTTCCCCGCCTTTTGGATTTACGGGAATAATTTTGTAGCCTTCGTCTTTAAGATAAGAGGCCACAAAATAGCTCGCGCGCTGGCGATCCGACGACAGTCCATAGACTGCTATTGTCTTCGCTTCGCCCAGGAGTTTGCGGATAAGATCCGAGTCCTGGTAGCGGGCGCGCTGTTCTTCAGTCAGTACAGTGTTTAGCGAGATGCTGCAAAAAATCCCTGCTCCAGATCCCATAAAAGGTCCTCCACGTTTTCAAGTCCAATCGAAAGCCGGATAAGTTCCGGCCCAACTCCGCCCGCTGTAAGTTCTTCGTCACTAAGCTGTTGATGCGTAGTGGAGGCGGGGTGAATCACCAGGCTGCGCACATCGCCCACGTTTGCCAGGTGCGAGAAAATCTGCAGGGCCTCAATGAATTTCTTGCCGCTTTCGCGGGCCTGACCCTTGTCATTCTTCAGGCCAAAGGAAAATACCGCACCGGGGCCCTTCGGCAAATATTTCTTCGCCAGCTCATAGTCCGGGTGATCTTCCAGACCGGCATAGGCTACCCACTCCACCTCGGCCTTGCTCTTGAGATAGCGCGCGACCGCAAGGGCATTGCCCACATGGCGATCCATTCTGAGCGAGAGGGTTTCGACGCCTTGCAGGAGCATGAACGCGTTTGTCGGCGAAATGCACGAGCCCACATCGCGCAGCGTTTCGGCGCGCGCCTTCATCAGGAAGCCGTAGTGCCCAAATGTATCGAAAAAGCGCAGCCCGTGATAGGAAGGGGAGGGAGCCGCGATGGTCGGGTAGTGAGAGAAATCAAAGTTGCCGCTGTCGACAATAACTCCGCCGATGCTGCTGCCGTGTCCACCCAGGAACTTCGTCGCGGAGTGTACCACGATGCTGGCGCCAAACTCCATGGGGCGGCACAGGTAGGGCGTGGCAAATGTGCTGTCGATGATGAGAGGAACCCGCTTGCTGCGCGCGAGATCCGCAATTTTGCTGATATCCAGGATGCTGCCGCGCGGATTTCCGATCGTCTCGCCAAAGAGCGCCTTTGTCTTGGACGTCATGGCGGCTTCCCATGCGTTGATGTCGCTGGGATCAACGAAGGTCACCTTGATCGACAGCTTCTGCATCGTGTGCGTGAGCTGCGTAACCGTGCCGCCATAGAGATGGCGCGACGCGACGATCTCATCGCCAGGATTCAGCAGCGTCATGAATGCGATGAACTGCGCGGCCATTCCGCTTGAAACCGCCAGAGCACCGGTTGCGCCTTCCAGCGAGGCAATGCGCTCTTCCAGCACCGCCGTTGTGGGATTGCTGATGCGCGTATAGATGTTGCCGTACTGCTTCAGGTCGAAGAGCTGCGCCGCATAATCCGCGCTGTCAAAGACATACGAGGTCGTCTGGTAAATGGGCACGGCGCGGGCGCCGGTCACCGCATCGGGGATGTGCCCCGCATGGATCATGCGCGTCTCGAAACCGAACTTGCGGTTTTTATTGCTGGAATCATTCATGATGGAGAGTCTTACAAACAGACAGCCCGAGGGGCGGGCCAATCCTTTAGCGGGAAGCGATTGCGTTGTCGACAGGTTCTAATCAGCGAAGTCTTCCTCACGCAGCCAGAACTCCAGATCCCGCGTCCAGGGATGCAGCGACGCCACGTTGGTAATGGCGGGGTCGTAACCCTTTACGCCAAGCCCCATACCATGGCCGCCTTTCTCGTAAATATGGAGGTCAAACCGTACGCCCGCACGCTGCAGCGCCAGCGCAAACAGCAGGGAGTGTTCCGCAACGACACCTGTATCCGCCTGCGTGTGCCACAGGAAGCAGGGGGGAGTGGCAGATGTCACCTGCAAGTCGCCGGAGAGTAGACGCAACATCTCTTCGGACGGATTCTCGCCAAGAAGATTGCGGCGGGATCCAGCATGGCCAATCGATCCCATATTAATGACGGGGTAGCATAGAATTCCCAGATCGGGCCGGCTGCTGACGCGCTCAACAGGATCCGGCGATTCAGGATTGCCCGCATCGTTCAGTGTCAGAATAGTCGCCGAGAGATGGCCGCCTGCCGACGAGCCCATCACGCCGATCTTCTCAGGATTCAGGCTCCATTCCCTGGCGCGGGAGCGTACAGTGCGGATGGCGCGGCTTACATCCTGCCACATGCAGGGGTGCCGGTATTCGTGGCTGCCCAGGCGATACTTCAGTACGAACGCGGCGATTCCCCGCTCATTGAGCCACAGCGCGTAATCGCGTCCTTCATGAGCAGCCAGCCCTCCATAACCGCCACCGGGGCAAATGATGACCGCCGAGCCTTTGGTCGGCGCCGATACTTTCTGAGGATCCAGCACATTCGCCCGGATGGGTACGTAGGCGGTCAGTGTCGGGATATCGCGCAGCGGGTCATTGCCCAGCGCGCCTGGCGCATCGCCTTCCCAAAGCGGGAAAGTGTGCGGTGAAACAGTATATGTCGTCACAAATAGTGTACCGAAAAATGAGGCAGATTGCATCCTCGCGAAGCATTCCGCGATGCGCTCAATGAGCCGTAAGACTCAGCCAAGCAAATACGCTGGCTAAGATCAAGAAGGCAAGTGTATGTATTTGGTGACGAGAAACTGGCCAGCTGTTGGCCAGTCACGAACCAGCCCATGACCAGCCAACACCCGAACGAGCCAGTTCACAGCGACAAAGATCTCGCCTGTATGGACGCGGCGCTGGATCTCGCAAAAGCCGCTGCGGCCGCGGGGGAGGTTCCGGTCGGGGCCATTGTCATTAACGAAGGCGGCGTGATTATTGGCTCGGCGTCTAACTCCAGCGTATCGAGAAAGGATGCCACTGCGCATGCGGAGGTGCTGGCGCTTCAGCAAGCCCAGAGAGAATTTGGCGACTTCCGACTCACCGGCTGCACGCTTTACGTAACGAAGGAGCCATGTCCCATGTGCGCCGGCGCGGCTATTCTCACGCGCATCAGCCGCATTGTCTTTGGGCTGAGCGATCCCAAGGCAGGCGCCCTGGGGGGCGCTTTCAACGTGATGGATCTGCCCGGTGTTAACCACCGATGCGAGATTGTGCGGGCCGTTCGCGAAGCGGAAACCCACGCTGTTCTGCGCGAGTTCTTTTCCTCACGCCGGCAGGAATCCGCCCAAAAGCGTAAAGCGGCCACCATAGTCGCTGTCCCATCCCTCGGAGCCGAGCGCGATGAGGAGCGGCAACCAGGCGGCGGGGCTTCTGTTAGGACCGAATCTGACCCGACCCCGTAACGACGTACTTGTACGACGTCAGTTCTTCCAGACCCATAGGTCCGCGCGCATGGATCTTGTCCGTGCTGATGCCAATCTCCGCGCCGAAGCCGAACTCGAAGCCATCCGTAAAGCGGGTGGAGGCGTTCCAGTACAGTGCGGACGAATCCGCGAGTTCAAAGAAGCGATTCGCCGCGGCTTCATCCTTCGTCACGATTGCGTCGGAATGATGCGAGCCATAGCGATCCATGTGGGCGACGGCTTCCTCCAGATTCTGCACAATTCGCACGGAGATAATGAGATCCAGATACTCGGTCGTCCAGTCTGCTTCAGTTGTCGGGACGATATCCGTACCGCCAAGTTCCTCCGTGCGGGCATCGCCACGCACTTCTACGCCGTGCTCGCGCAGGGCTTTCACGATGCGGGGAACAAAGGTGGGTGCTGCAGCTTCATCGATCAGCAAAGTCTCTGCGGAATTACACACGCCGGGCTTTTGGCATTTGGCATTAATAACAATACGTTCCGCCAGATCAAAATCAGCCTCCGTATGTACATAGATATGGCAGACGCCGTGATAATGCTTAATCACCGGCATTCGGGCATGCTCCATTACGGTGCGGATCAGGCTCTCGCCGCCCCGGGGAATCAGAAGATCCACGTACTCGGACTGGCGGCAGAGCACCGGCACCGCTTCACGCTCCGTCGTCTCGATAAGCTGGATCGCAGCCTCGGGCAGGCCGGCACGGTGCAGACCTTCCCTGATGGCCGCAGCCAGAGCAATATTGGAGCGAAACGCATCGCTTCCACCGCGAAGAATCGTGGCGTTGCCAGCCTTCAGGCACAGCACAGCGGCGTCGATCGTAACGTTTGGGCGCGACTCGTAGATAAAGCCGATGACACCCAGGGGGACGCGCTTCTTGCGAATAACCAGGCCGTTCGGGCGGATGCGTTCGGAAAGTATTGCCCCCAGGGGACTGGGCAGCGAAATCACCTGGCGGATGCCCAGCACCATCTGTGCAAAGGCCTTGTCGTTCAGACGAAGGCGATCCACCGTGCTTTTGGCGGTGCCTTTGCGCTCGGCAGCTTCCACGTCGCGGGCGTTTTCTTCCTGAATAAACGCTTTGCGGTGCTCCAGTTCCTGCGCGATCGCTTCAAGGCCGGCGTCAATGCGCGCTGCGTCCGTACGAGCCAGCGCGCGCGCTGCCCCTCGGGCCGCCTGGCATAATTGTTCAATAGATTCTTTTAGATTCACGCTGGTCCATGCCTCCGTATTCACATTTTCAATATGGCACAAGTTGCTGAAACTTACAAAGTTCCGCAGCGCCATCGGCTTCTGTTACGCATCAAAAACAGTTCCGATCTCCTCGCCGTGGCCGATTCTTACAAGAACATCCGGCTCGCGTCCGTTGGCGATCTGCATCGTCACACCGGCCGCCGCCGAGACGCGTGCCGCCTTCAGCTTCGAGACCATGCCACCCACCGAGCGCTCGCTCTGGGTGGTGCCGGCCAGCGCCTCGATGCTCGCGTCCACCTTCTTCACGCGACGTACCAACTCGCCGGAGCCATCGGGATTCATCGCAAGGCCATGGATATTGGAGAGGATGATGAGCCGCTCCGCCGAAATCATCACGGCGACATGCGCCGAAAGCTGATCGTTGTCGCCGAATTTAATTTCCTCGTACGATACGACGTCGTTCTCGTTGATAATGGGCACAAAGCGCTTGAGGCCAAGGAGGTAATTGAGGGTGTTCTGCGTGTTGGCGTAGAGCGAGCGGCTGTCGAGATCGAGGTAAGTCAGCAGCAGCTGCGCGACATGAAACTCGTGCTCGGCAAACAGCTCGTCATACAGCGCCATCAGCTTGGGTTGCCCAATAGCCGCGCACGCCTGAAGCTCACGCATCACGGTGGGGCGCTTTACGAGCTTTAGGGTGCCCATTCCGGCCGCGACGGCTCCAGAGCTCACGATCGTTACCTCGTAGCCCATTTCTTCAAGCTGCACGACCTGCCGTACAAGTTGTTTAATCTGAGGCAGATCCAGCTTGCCCTCAGCGTTCGTTAAGATACCGCTGCCCAGCTTGACAACCCACCGTTTCGGAATGACTCGACCCATAAAAGAAATTTAGGAAAGGGGCGAGCATACGCGACCAGCCGCGCCAACACAAGCACCACCACGCTCCGGCACGCCCGGAAACGCAACTTTTTGGTCATTTTCCGCTGGAATGCGCCGGGGAGCGCGCCCATGATGCGAGGGCTGTAATCCTGGCAGACACAATTTGGGCAGGAAATTCGCAACACGTGGTGTATATATAGTTAGTCGATACAGACTTCAGAGACGCAGCCATGCACTTTCAAATTGTACATACAACGGAATACGAATATTCTGCGCCGGCAGTGGAGTCTTATTCGGAACTCCGCGTTCGTCCGCGCAATACGCTGCGACAGGTCGTGAATTATCATACGACCGAAGTGCATCCGCGCGTTCCGCTGGAAGCGTATAACGATTATTACGGCAACTGTGTCGAGACGCTTTCCGTGCCCTTTCGCCATAAGCGACTGATCGTCACGTCCCGCAGCGCCGTGGAAACGCGTCCGATTCTGGATCCCCTCAGCGGGCTGGACCTTTCCATCAGCGAAGCCGTGCGCTGCTGCTGGGCGGAGCGCCGGGAGCTGTATGATTTCCTCATGCCCTCCCAGCATGTCCCGATCACCCAGCAGATTGAGGACCTGGCGTGCGAACTCATGCCCGCGGACAAATCGTTCGCCCAGGCGGTTACCGAGCTGAACACCTGGATGTTCAAAAGCTTCAAATACACGCCCGGTGTTACCGATATTCGTACTCCGATCTCCAAGGTGCTGGAGAGCCGGCAGGGTGTCTGCCAGGATTTCGCGCACCTCATGATCGCGCTGATCCGCGCCGTAGGACTGCCTGCGCGTTATGTCAGCGGTTATATCGAGACGGATGCCGCCGCTGCGGCGTCGCTGCGCAAACGCGATCGGCTGGCCAAGCGCAGCATAGCCTCCTATGACGAGGAAGAGCCGGAGGGCGATAAGGAAGATCCGATGCTGATTGGCGCTACGGCCAGCCATGCCTGGGTGGAAATTTATGCGCCGAACGGTCACTGGGTCGGCCTGGATCCGACGAATAATATTCTGGAGGGGGAGCGGCATGTGCAGATTGGCGTAGGCCGTGATTACGGCGACGTTTCGCCTCTGCGCGGTGTCTTTAAGGGGCCGGAGCAGCAATTGCTCTCGGTCAACGTCAGTGTCGTCCGTTCCTCCGAGGAAGAGCAGGACCGCCGCCGCTGGGAGGAAAGTTATCAGCCCTGGATTGAGGACGCCTGAAGAAGGGCTGCCGTTAAATCTGGCAAACTTTTACGCATGGTGCGTCTCTATCGGCAATGATCGGGACGCACCATGTCCCGCGCTCACCATTTTGATTTCATGAAGCTATTGACCTTTTGCACTTGTTTAGCGTTACTTTTTATATCTTGTACTTTTACTCAAGCCCAGAATACTGGCGTACCCACACCGGCCAAAACGGTAATTCAGGATAAGGGCGCTTACGACAGGCTTCTGGGAGATCACAAGATCTCCCTGCAGTGGATTAGCTGGGATAACTTTGGTCAGGCAATCGTTACCGAAAAAGACGGGGTGCTTTCCATCGAAGGCGAGCACAAAGGTGGTAAACAGAACCCCACCGATTTCCTTACCATTAAAGGCGTCATTACAGAAGTTGACGAGCTCACCTTTACCTTTGACGGTACTATTGTTACTCAGATCTCGCACATAGCAAAAGGTGAACCTGTTACACGTACTGGGGTCTATACATTCGCCATTACAAAGAATCGCCCGTACTGGCGTATGCGGGAAATGAATAATCCTAAAGACGGTGTTGTGGATTATATTGATATCTACTTTCGCAAGCCCGCCGGGCCTGCTTCAACCGCTCCCAAAAAGCTGAAGAAAGAGCGCTAAGGAGTCACCGCTGAATAACCTATTGAATTTAGTTTCTCGCTTTTGAGCGATAGCGGCGTTGGAATTCCGGTCAGCGCCTTAGTCTAATGCACTCCCTTCATTCCGCCTTGCTCTCCTCTCAAAATCGAGGCCTAAGTTCAATAGTTTATTCAGCGGCGACTCCTAAGCCTGGAAAAGCAAAGTGCCTGCAAGCGGAATGCCTGCAGGCACTTATGAATGACCTTTGTCCAGAGTACAATCCTGTCTCAGAATTGCAGGCTCACACGGCCTAGTTTTCCTTCATGTACACATGGCACTTGGCCTGACCGCGTTTTTCCAGGTACTGCTGGTGGTAATCTTCGGCCTCATAGAATTCAGAAGCCTTGGTGATTTCCGTGACGATAGGCGCCCGGTAGGAGCCATTCTTGCTCAGTTTTTCCGTGTATTCCTTTGCTTCCTTTTCCTGTTCCGGAGTCACGAAGAAGATGGCCGAGCGGTACTGATCTCCATAGTCTGGGCCCTGACGATCCTTGGTGGTCGGGTCATGGTTATCGTAGAATACCTTCAACAGCTGAGCATAAGTAATCACGCTGGGATCGTACTCCACCTCAACAACTTCCGCATGCTTGGTATTGTGAGAGCATACGTCGCGATAGGTAGGGTTCTTTGTAACGCCGCCGGAGTAACCGACACGCGTGGAGGTAACGCCTTTCTGCTCGCGGAACGTGGCTTCCACGCCCCAGAAGCAGCCGGCCGCAAAGATGGCTTTTTCTCGCCTTTCGCTCTTCTTCTCACTTGAGGCGGCGGGTGCGGCCACTTTGGTTTCCTTGAACGCCATGGCGCCGGAGTTCAGGCAATAGCGCAGGCCGGTAGGCTTGGGGCCGTCATCAAACACGTGACCCAGATGGGCATCGCAACGCTTGCAGAGAATTTCCACCCGCGACATGCCATAGGTGTTGTCCGGGATTTCCGCGATGTTCTCCTTGGCGACTGGCTGGAAGAAGCTGGGCCAGCCGGTGCCGCTGTCAAACTTGGCGTTCGACTGAAAGAGAGGGAGATCGCAGCAGATGCAGGTATAGACGCCTTCTTTGTGGTTATCGTAAAAGACGCCGCAGAATGCTCGTTCCGTGCCTCTTCCGCGGGCGATTTTGTACTGCTCTTCCGTCAGCTGCTTTTTCCATTCGGCATCGGTCTTCACGACCTTCTGCACTTCCTGGGGCGGCGTTAGCTTGCCGTCGGCGTCGAGCAGGCGAACGTTAACGGTGGTGGCGTTGGCGGTTGTGGTGGCTGGCATAGGTTTGGCCTCCTGTTGGGCGTTAAGGCGGTTGACAATAAAAAGCAGGCTGATCCCGACCGCCAGCCCGGCTATAACCAGCAGGGTGCCCGGCGACTCGGAAGTCTTAAAAAAATTCGCTAACATAGGGGGCATAGATGTGTGGGTTGGCGAGACTTGCCCTGCGAAAAAGTACTAGGTGTGAGTTTAACTTACTCAGCATCTTCCTTGTTACAATTAAGCAGCACTTGCCTCGAAGTCAAGAATCAGGCGCAGTGATAAGTGGTTTATATCTTTCTCTTTACATCTGCGTCTGTAAATATGAGCAGCGAGCGCCCCATTTATTCCCGCGGTTCCGGAAATTCCGCGCTTCGACCCACGCTTTCCCTTGGATTCCCGATTTCTTTCAGGTAGCATCCCGGCTTCTTCCGTATAAAAGTTACTGACCCATGATCTCCCCCCGCGCTTTGCAATCTGTGCTTAACTTTCTGCGCCTCAGTGTGTTGCTGTGTGCCGCCGCAGCCTGCCTCCCCATGATGGGGCAGGCACAGACCAATACGCCGGCAACCAACGCCCCCGCGGGAGAAACTACAAAGGACGAGAGCCCTAAGGAAATCAAGGACGTTGAGCTTGGGCTGACCGTTGGCATCCCGAAGGGCTGGCTCATCCAGCCATTTCCGCACAGCCGCTTTCCGATGGCCTTTGGCCCTCAGGTGGACGGGGTGACGCCCAATATAAACCTGGAGACGGAAATCTTTGATGGCGACCTCGGTAAATATGTGACGGGCAATGAGGCCGTGCTCATTAAGGAGATTAAAGAGCTGAAGGTTCTGAACCGGGATGATTTTGAAACGACTTCGGGTCTGAAGGGGATCAAGCTCTCCACCGAAAGCAAGATGGACAAGCTGGCGCTGCGGCAGAATTTCTATTTCTTCCAGTCTTCGCCCAAGAATTTTATCGTCCTTACAGCCACATCCCCCGCCTCTGCTATTTCAAAAATGGAGCCTCTTTTTGACGAAGCGATCAAGACGCTGGTTGTGTCAAAAAAGTAGCGGTTTCTTTTTTACTAAAAGTGCGCTCCTTGACATTGCGCAAAAACGCTTATAGTTATAGAATCAGATTCTTACGGTAACACTACACTACGCACGATTATGCCTCTCACCGATGTCACCACCAGCACCTTTGATAACGAAGTCCTTAAAGCGCCCGGCCTTGTGCTGGTCGACTTTTGGGCGGAATGGTGCGGACCCTGCAAAATGCTGACGCCCCTGCTGAAGGAAGTAGCAGCGGAACTGCCCGATAAAGTGAAGATTGTTAAAGTCAATATCGATAACGAAAGCACACTTGCCAGCCGCTACGCCGTGCAGTATCTGCCCACGATGATTTACTTCAAGAATGGCGAAATCCTGGATCAGCGTTCGGGCCTTACATCGAAGAAAGACCTTGTTACCCGAGTTAACACACTTGCGTAAGTAAGCCGGCTTTTATCAAAGGGGTTACCGGGCCGATCTGCAAATCATGCAACAATGATAATGATGGCAGAAAAGCCGGTAGCCCCTTTTTATTCTACTTATTGGATATGTAGACAGAGAAGATATCAGCACACGGCATGGCAACGCTATGAATGCAACTAACCCCTCATCACCTTCGCCATCGCCGGCTTCATCCATCCCGGGTCCTGCTCGTACCGGCGGCAGCGTACTTAGCAGGATGATGAACGGCTCCAGAAAGCTGTTGCTGATGGTATGCACCGGTATTGTTGCTCTGGCCGCATTGATTCTGGTGGCTTGGTGGTACTGGGGCGACGCGGGTCAGCCTCGGGTGATTCGGCAATATCCGTCACCCAACTACCGCTACGAATGTCAGGTGATTTACGCTGCGGGCTCCTACTGGGGCGGTACTCAGGATCGCTTCACTTTTTCCATACATCAGCACGGCAATTCCCTGGCGCTGAATGGTACGGAGCGCACCTTTACCGCGGCAAAGATGCCGATGATCGAGGTGATGTGGCTGACAAACAGCGACGTGAAAGCGGTTGCCGGCGGCACGGATCAGCCCGTATATCTGGGGCGTATTGAGCAGGACGGCTCGCAATCCTGGCGACCGGACGTTGCGCCCGATCCGGGAGTGCCGGTTCCCGTTGTTCCACCTAAACCCGTCGTTACGCCTGCACCACCGACACCGGCTCCGGCACCCGTGCAGTTAGAGAAGCCGGCACCCGTGCCAGCGCCTGCAACGACTCCGGCTCCAACGAATCAGCCTGCGCCTGTATCTTCGACTAATGCGGTGCCTGCCTCTTAACGCTAAAGCCAGGAAAGACAGAGCGGACGTATGAATTTCAACTTGGAAGTTCAGAGAGAAGTCTGCAAAAAATTCGGCTCTGTGTGGGTGCCGGCACGTGCGTATGAAAAGATCGGGATAGCGCTTCAAACCTTACAGCTGGTGCCCATCCACGGGGTTCGCGTCTTTCCTAAGCAGGGCGTTACGGGCTGGTACATTTGGGCCGGCGATTATTCAGCAGATGCCGACTTCTATCAGCCGCTGCATACCTGTCATATAGACGATCACTGTCCCTGGGTGACGAAATATCTGGGATTGGAACCAGGCTTCAGATTTATGATTGATCGCGAAGGATTTGAAGATGTCTGGAAGGAAGAAGCAAAGAGTGTTTTCGACTGAATTGCTAAGTTAGACCAATCGCAGACGTTAATTGGTACAAATCCTGGGTCGCTTTTGGGCGATGGCAGCGTTGCGCTTTCGGTCATGCATTATTCTAATGCACTCCCTCAATCGCGCCTTGCTCTCATCCCCAAATCGATCCCAGTCTTTGTACCAATTAACGTCTGCGAATGGTCTTATCAAGACGTTCATGGCGCTACGCTGTCATGACGCGCAAAGTGTAGGGCTCGGCTTCCAGGGGCTCTGGATTACTGGCCCGCGGTGTCAGCAGATGGTAAACGACGCCGGGCATGCCACTGGGGCGCTGCATCGTAAGGTGATTGCTGACTACATCGCCCGTGCCGCCCGGTTTGTTGTTGAAGCGGCCATCCCACAAGGCCAGCAGGAGAGGACAATGTATTGAAAGAAACTGGCCGGCCTCCACATACTGCTGGTTGCGCCGATCCTGTGCAGTGGCGGCTTCCGGGCAGGCGCTGGAGGTTGGCAGCAGAATCACGTCGCGCGCCAGGGAAAGGATGCGGCGGAACTCCTGCAGCGGGGCACCGTCGGAGAAGTCGATCTCGTAATCGGTCTGCTCCATGGGAAGCGGTATGACGAGGGGAATACCCAGCCTGTATGCCGCCTGCGCGCAGATCTGATCCGCCCCTTCCGCCAGGTGACAGGCAACGACGAGCCGGGCGCCGTTCTCGGCTATCTTTGCCCTGATGTTCGTGAGCAGCTCGGTTACCACGCCTTCCAGAATAGGAAGGTCTGCCGCTACAGGATCCCTGTGGCCGGTGACACCCAGCAGAAATTCGCCGGGGGCCGGCTTCCAGTCCGCAGCGGGGATCACCTGAGAGGATTGCACGTCAAGGGTTGGGAGGGGCAGGGAAGGGGAGGAGCTCATGGAGGCATTCGTCCGGGATCGTGAAAAGATCCGTGCTTATAGATCAGAGCGAACGCCACCGCACTACTTGCAAATATTTGCACCTGTTTTTCTTTTATGAAAAACCAGGCGCACGAATCGAGATCCGGAAAGGCAGATCTGAGGATCAACCACCTGCGATGGCGGGCTCGATGAAGATCTCGTCCTTTTCTGTCACGGGTGTATCCTTGTCTTCCATAAAGCGCACGTTTTCGCCGTTAACGTAGATGTTGACGAAGCGCTGAATGCGACCGGTCTTTTTGTCCAGCAGGCGTTCGCTGATGCTGGGGTATTTGGAATCCAGATCGGCAATGACTTCGCCAATGGTGGCACCGGTTGCTTCGACGGTGTCCTTGTTATTCGTAAGGTTGCGCAGCGGAGTGGGGATAGAGACCTGGAGTGGCATAGGTGTTAAGTTAAGGCAAAAAGAGCGGGAGCGGAGGAAATTGTCAGGTAAGGAGTCGCTGCCAAATCCTATAGTTTATTCGGCAGCGACTCCTAAGGCAGTAAAAGGGGATTTTATAAGATCTGCTTCTATAATGCAAGGTGGAGATTGAATGGCAGGAACTCCTTAGTAAGGAGGTTGCAGCACTGGCGCACATGTTCTTTCAGAACGGGCGTTAAAACTCAACGCACTTCGGCCCATCAGCGTGCAGGGAATGCGAAACAAGTGCATTCCCTGCACGCTGACAATACTTGCCTGCCATTTAACTATCTACAGAACACGAAGCAGAGTCACTTAGACGAGGCTGGCATCCGAGGATCTGTCCAACTCCGAGGCGCGCGTGGGCGTTGTGGCGGGCGTGCCGTTGCGATGGCCGGAGGTGGCAGCAGCGGGTGTCATGGTTTCGGCATGAAGAAGTGCGTCGAACTCGCGCAGGCTGGGATTGATGAGGCGGGGAGCGCCAATGTGTTCCGCAACGGCTTCGGCGGTTTTCAGGCCATGGCCGGTGATGCAGAGGACGATCGACTCATTCCGGGGTATCTTGCCGGTTTCGATCAGCTTCTTGGCGCAGGCCAC
>JBGGNE010000120.1:0-11979 GCA_041287705.1 Methylacidiphilales bacterium
CTCTATCAGCTGTATGCCGACCGGGAAAGTCTGGCTGGGCTGGAGGGAGCAGATCTGGTGACCGAGACGGTACTGGTTAATTCGGGCACTTCCGGTTCAACAAAGGATGCGGGTGATCTCTCCGTGGTGCCGGGCCTGCGAGTCAAGGGTCGCATCGTGATTGACGGTGAGGGGAAGAAGATACCCGTTGATGCGAAGGGCATGCTGGGTCGGAGCAATGCCTGGGATTCCATGGACGTGAAGATTGCGGCCGATGGCACGTTCTCGTTTGTGGGTCTTAAAGGTGAGAATTTTGATTTTACCCCAAGCATTCCGGGCTTTCTCTTAAGCCCGCAAAAGGGTGATGAGATTGATATGGATGAGCACAGCATTCATTTCATCGTAGGTAGTGGTGAAGAGATGGTGGTGCATTGCTATGAGAAGGGCGACCTTGCTCCGGGCAAGAAGGTCTATAGGGCACGGGTGGTCGGACCCGACGGTAAAGCGGTCCCCGACGCCAGAATTCACTCGCAAAGGGCCAGGAAGGAAGGCTCACAAAAAGAATGGGTAATGTGGACTTCAGGTGAACTGCTTGGCGGCGAAGTTCGCACCAGATCGGCCGACAACGGAACGTTTTCTATCGAGGTGCCGGTGAAGGAAGAGCAGGCAGTCCTGATTGTCTCCCCAACGGCTGGTTACCGTTTTGTGCCTATGGGGGATCTGCGTGGAGATATTCAGCTTTTACCCTGGCACGTGATTGAGGGTAAGGCTCTGCGCAATGGTAAGCCGGAGAAAGGCCTGCAGGTCGCCCTGACATGCCGGAAATGCATGGATGTTACGGATTTTTATCGAATCAGCATTACGCTTACAACTTCCACAGACGAGAAGGGACGGTTCACCTTTTTGCATGTTCCCAAAGAGCTGGTGCAGCTTAGCCGCAAAGTGAACGACGTGGACATGGATGTGGATTCCATTCTTCCCAGGCCAAGACTTGCCGCAACGGGTGCTCCAGAAGCTGAAACGACCGATATTGTCCTGGGCAAAAGTGGTGCAGTTATTACCGGCAAGCTGGATCTTCCCGCTGCCGATCTGGCCATTTGTGATTTCACCAACGGTAGCCTGAACTTAAGTCCCGCCATCCACCAACCGATACCTCGACCTCCCGCCAATGGGATCCCGGCAGAAATAACCGCATGGTATGACGCCTGGCACAAGTCTCCTGAAGGCCTGGCGTATGCCCTCAAACACCGCAGATACAAGGCAATTGTGGCTGAGGATGGGACTTTTCGATTTGAAGACGTATTGCCTGGCACCTATCTGATAAGCGGGGAAGTTCGTCAAAAGGGGAGCAATGACATGGCGGCCCGGTTTGGCAGCCATGACCGTGAACTTCCCATTACAGTGACTGCGGAGCAGGCGGAAGGCCGCAGCGAGATTCGGGCTCCGCATGTGGAGTACACTCTGCTCAACTCATTGGCGCCCGGCAAGTATCCGCCTGCGTTCAGCTTTGACTGCGGGCAGGGGCGCACCTTCACAGAAGCGGATCTTAAGGGCAAAATCACCGTATTCTCATTTAACGGTGCTGATGACGCCCGGGTATCCAAGTGGTACTCCGGCAAGCTGAATGATCTCGCCAAAACTCTGCCGCCAGACTCGCCGCTGCAATGGTTCAACTTTAACAGCAGTCCCCGCTCTCCTGAGCCCACAGCAGCCTGGGCATGCCCATGGCCTTTGCTGCCATTTGCTGTGGGATATCCGCTAACAGAGAAGTTCCAGACAGGGTATAACGCCTACATTGTCTTTGACGAAACGGGAAAGGTCATCTTCCATAAGAGCTATCAGGAGCTGGCCGTGCCTGTAATTGTCAAAGCCGTACAGCGATTGATGGCTGAGCAAAACAAGAGCGGCACCACGAAGCCACCTGCAATACTGCTTCTGGATCGCGGTATCCTTTCCCCAATACATGCTTCAACATCCGGCAAAGTTGATTCCGGCAAGACAACCGAGCTGAAAGGTGTCGTGCAGGATCTCTCCGGCAAACCATTGGCGCGTGTTCGTGTGCAACTAAGTAAGGATCCTCTCAGGGCAACCTATACCGATGATGATGGAGCCTTCTCGCTTACAGACATTCCAGATGGCATGGATCACAGCGCATGGATAATGCTGGCAGGCTATACGCCCCAATTACTGCCTGCTGAAACTGGTAGTGATACCCTCGTAAAGTTGCGGCCACGCAGCGATGGAGAGCTTAAGGACAAGCAGGTATTGAAGGGGCGTATTACGAATCATGATAATTCGCGCTTTCACACTACGGTGGTCGTGCCTCGATTCGTAAGGCTATCTGCAACTGGCAATGCGGAGCTGCCTGTTGCCACTGCGGAGCCATTTGCGGTCTGCAGTGAAGATGGACAGTTTACCCTGGTGCTGGGCGAGAAGGGCAGGTACAAGCAGGTTGGGCTGGAAGTATTACCCGGTCTGGAAGCAGACGGAGCTCGTGCATATTCGGTGGGCGATCCTGATCAGCCTCAGCTCATCTATTTGCGGAACGGTGTGGTGGTAACGGGACGTCTGGTAAAACGAGGCGAAACTCCAAAGGCCGGTGCGCCCCTTCTCCCGAAGGACAAGCCGGGAATCCCCTTTCATCCCGTAGTGGGTGTACCGGTGAAGCTTCTCTTCACTCCTTCACAAGATTCTTCCGGTAAGACAGATCCCAACCAGCCCGAAAGCGCAAACGTCTTCGAGACGCCCGTTATGCTAACCGACGCGAACGGGCACTTCTACTTCGAGCGAATGCCAGACAGCCCCGACTATGTTCTGGATATCCCCGCTACTTCTCTGGATGCCATTGGAGCAGCACCTTTAGTGAAGTTTAAAGTAAAAGAAGAAGCCGGAGTCTGGCCCGCCGTGCTTCTCGGCAATATCGAAGTAAAGTCCACTGAAGCATCCCCAGACTCTTCTACTAAATGAACCTCTGGCGTGTGGTAAATGAGCAGATAAGCCCTCAAGCAGCACAGGGGACTCCCCCGTTACATTGGCATTACCTGCACGAAAATCGCATTGACGTTGTTGGCAGTTAGCGCTTTCTTAGAGACAGGCGGGTAAATACCTTTCCTCAATTATCGCATGATTACTCGCAAAAGTTACTTCTTTTCGTTTCTGTTGAGTTTTGAGCTGGCTCTGTCGATCGGAAGTGCGTGTTTGCCAACAACGGCATGCGCTCAGGAGAAATCATTGGTGGAAAGCCGCTATGGTACTGCTGAGCCCAGCGAATCCAGTCTGATAGGCATTCTGTATGATCTGAAGCAGGACCAGAAGCACCAGAAGCTGCAGATTGATCAGAAGAAATATAACGAGATCACGAACGAGTTTCTGTCATCCAACTGGGATGAATCGGTACTGAACCGCTACTATCGCGTGACGCGGCCGATGTATACCACGCAGATCTTCATACCGCTCAGCAGTGCCGGCGATGCGCCCAAGGCTTTTAAGGTGGAGAAAGTGGTGAAGCCCAGCTTCTGGATGATCCACTACAAGGGTCAGGTTTCGCCCCCCACTACAGGGCGCTGGCGTTTCTGGGGCTACGGCAGCGAGATCTGCAGCGTTGCCGTGAATGGCAAGACCGTGCTGGTAAGCAACTGGCTGGAAGCTGTTCCCATGCCGATGCCTGATGTGAAATGGCGTACGACGGCCCCGCCAGGCTCCGTTATGCATCTGGGGCATCTGATTGGCGGCACCTGGCTGGATCTGAAAGCAGGGGAAGTGATTGATCTCGACGTGCTGATCGGTGAGCGTGCCGGCGGTAATTTTAGCGCCATGCTGCTTATCGAGAAGGAAGGCGAGAAGTACGAAATGAAGGATGGTCGCCCGGTGCTGCCGATCTTCCAGCTTGCGCCTTATAATACGCCCGCGCCTGCTCCTGGTCAGGCTGCGCCGCCTTTTGCGCGTAATGGGCCTATCTGGCGCGGGATTCAGTAGGCAGTAGCTCTCGTTGCTCGAATCATTCAGCGAATAGTTCCGCCTGACGTTCCTGTCCGGGCACGGCGTCTTCTTCCTCATCTGTAAACTGCACGCCTGTGCCCAGCAGCCGAACAGGAAGCGGTTTGCGAGAGTACGCTTCGGCCAGTAACTCGCGGTAAGTCTCCGCAGTGGGAGTGGTGCAGACGCACTGGCGGGTGGTCCGCGTAAAGTCCGAGAATTTGACAGTGACGAATGCGTTCCGGATCTTGCGATCTCCGGCTTTGACTCGAAGCTCTTCCAGCATCTCCTCAGCCAGCTTCTCGATTTCCGCCTGGCACTGTTCCAGGGATATCAGGTTATCCATGAAGGTGTTCTCGTTGCTGAGCGACTTGCGCACCCGGTGGGAGTGGACTTGCCGCGTGTCTTCTCCACGGCACAGGTGATAGAGCTCTTCTCCCCATTTACCGTGCTGCAGGACCATTTCGGCCAGAGTCATTTTTTGGAGGTCTGCACAGGTATTGATTCCGCGTGAGGCCAGACGTTCCGCGCTCTTGGGCCCAACTCCCCAGATCTTGCGAACTGGCAGCGCAGCCATGAATTCCTGCACCTGGTGCGGCAGCACTGCAAACTGCCCGTTAGGTTTCCGCCAGTCACTGGCTATCTTGGCCAGCATCTTGTTCGGCGCTATACCGGCTGAGGAGGTCAGCCCCGTCTGTTGAAGAATGCGTGCACGAATTTCCCGGGCGATATCCCAGGCGTATCGGCCGGTATTGGTGACATCCAGATACGCCTCGTCGAGCGAAAGAGGCTCTACCAGATCTGTGTACTCGTGAAAAATAGCGCGAATGGTGTGCGAAGCGGCGCGGTAAAGATCGAACCGAACCGGGAGGAAAACGATATGCGGGCATAGCTGCCGTGCCATGAACCCCGGCATCGCAGAGCGCACGCCAAACTTGCGCGCTTCATAATTGCATGTGGTCACCACTCCGCGCCGGCTTCCGCCGCCTACTGCGATTGGCTGGCCGCGCAGCTCCGGACGCTCGCGCATTTCCACGGCTGCGTAGAAGCAATCCATGTCCAGGTGGATGATCTTGCGCATACCAGCCAGTATAGCATACGTCCACCATGTGCAGGCAACCTTTCAGAGATCAATCTGACCAAACCCGTAGCGCGTTTTGCCTTTGTTTCGGTTCACCTGAATGGGGTACTTCAAATCGCGGAAATCGGATTTCAGAAGCTCGGTCCGCCTTTTGGGTGATTCGCCGATTTCCGGGGAAACAAAGCCGCTCCAGAACGGTGCTTTGACGTACCATCCAGAAAGATGAAAGACTTGTCGTGGTAGCTCGGGGAAGTCGATATGAGGAGGGGTATATTGTGCGCCGGTGAAGTAGCCAACCAGGATGATTTCGGTGAGCCCTTCCTCATAAGTGGCTCGGCCGAGAATTTTATAACGCAGAGCGATGAGGGATTTTGTGGCTTTCTCGTCGCTGGCAGAGTCGAAGTAAATATCCACAGATTTACCAGAGTTACCAGAGGTGCCGATCAATGTGGGGCCATACTCAAAGGAACCGGCACGGAATGAGGAAAGCACAGAGGCACCAGGCGAAGCGACTGGACCAGTTGATGGCGAAGAAAGAGCATTGGTGGTCTCTTCCCTCAGCAAAAGCACGCATACGAGCAAAAGGCAGCAACTGCCTATGATGATGAGAATAATCCGGAAAAGCATAGAACACCTGGGATTATGTTAGCTACAGAATGTGTCTGCGCAAGTATCTGATATTGTATGCTCGCATACTTATAGACAGATAGCATACAGATGGGAATTTTCCGCATCTCTTACACGCTTCCCAGAGACAGCGGAGTCATAAGGGAAGCAAAGCCTGCATCCAAAGCGGCGAAGCGATCGAATATGAGCTTGCGGGTGACTTCCTGATTTGTAATGATTGGAATGATTGCCGGGCTCGCGAATTTCTGTCATATCTGCTAACGTGTAATTTATGTCAATGGCGTCTATTCTCCCTATGAAACCGATCCATCGCATGTCGCTGCTGCTGATTGCGCTCAGCCTTTGTTTCCTTGAACCCACAGCCGGCGCGCCTACTCCTGCAGCTACAGCCCCGGCAAGTGAACTCCTTGAGACGCATATTACGCCGGAGGATCTGGATGCGGATACCTTTACGGACTGGGTGGACGGCAAGGAGCAGCCGCGTCCGTCGGATCTGGATGAGAAGCAGATGCGCAACTTTATGCCGGACTACGCCGTCTTTACCACAAAGACCAAGCCGAACCACGGCAGCTATACGTTTGGTGAAAGCAAGACCCCGGGGCCGCGCTACATGCGCATCGGGTTTCGCAACAGCGTTCCGATTGGCACAGTGCTGGTCAACGGTACGGGTTCGATCAGCGTACTAAAGAAAGGGGTGCAGTACCCCGGTAATCTGCCGGATGACTCTCAATGGCTTCCCGCTCAGCGACTTTCTGGGGGAGAAGTCACGACAGCGGAATCCGGTGGCATAGTGCTGTGGGTGCTGCCTCCCGGCACGGAAACAAGCGCGATTCGCTTTACGCATGTGGCTGAATCTAAGGACCGCAAGTACAACGGCAGTCTCAGCGGCATGCTTATTTTGAAGAGCCGTCTGGTCAATATCGCGCCGCAGGCGGCAGCGGTGACCGAATCCAAGAACCAGCAGGCAGCCCGCCTGATCAACGAGGCTTCCGACGGCTGGGGTTCGTGGGAGAACATACCCACGGAAGGTGATCGCCCGCAGCTTATTAAAGATAAGCCGGAAACCATCATGCTGGTGTGGCCGAAGCAGGTCAGCTTCAACGGCGTTGGTCTGGTATTTCCCGGTTTTGCGACGGCTGAGGCGGAAATCTACACCGGGCCGGATTCCACGCATCCGCGCGACGCGGCGGAGAGCGCCTGGAAACCTGCGGGATCGCTCAGCGGTCTGGAGAATCAGTATCCGCGCATGCTGCCGCTGGAGATGCATGACTTTGGCAAAAGCCTGACGACGCGCGCGCTTCGTCTTCGCCTTACCAGCACGAATAAAGGATCTCACCCGCACATGCAGAATCGCTCCGCAGGCGGCAAGCGCGTGTTTCTGAGCGAGTGGATGGTGCTGCGCGATCTGGGCGCCGCAACTCTGGAAAGCGTCGCAGTCGCCGTCGCTCCAAAGGTGAAGAAGGAGCCGACGCCGCCCATCGCCATTCCGTTTACGCTGCCGGAAGACGGCTTTGTCACGCTGGTCATTGAGGACCCTACCGGCAAACGCGTGCGCAATCTCGTGTCGGAAATGCCTTTCCCAAAGGGCAAGAACGTGGCCGCATGGGATGGCACGGATGATCTGGGTCGCGACCTGGATGCCGCGAAGCATGGTCTGTATCGTATTCCCGCGCAGGCAGTTCCTCCGGGCTCCTACAAGGTGCGCGGACTATGGCGCAAGGCTGTGTCGGCCCGCTATGAGTTTTCGGTTTATGTCGAGGGCAACCCGCCGTGGAATACCCCGGACCATACCGGCGCGTGGCTGGCGAATCACTCGGCACCGCAGGCTGCCGCATTTGTGCAGGGCGCGAAGTCGCCCACCGGCCAGCCGGTCGTCTTCCTGGGCTCGTACGTTACGGAAGGGCCGGACGGCTTTATCTGGGTGGATCTGGATGGCAAAAAGCTGGGCGGTAAGAAGTGGATCGGCGGCAACTGGACAGCCGCACCTTTTATCGCCGCCGACAATGGATCGCAATCGATCTCGGATCACTGCGTCTATGTGGCGTCTACATGGAAGGAGAAGATCAAGAAAGGCTCGACCGAAGTGCCCAGCGTAGAACTTCGAGTGACCGCAATTGCACTGAATCCCAACAAGATAGCCGCCGAGGAGCAGAAGCTGCTGGATGTGCCGGTGGTTCGCCAGCCGGTGCCGAACATCAAGGAAGATGAGATCAAGATGGACGCCGACGAGGAGCATGATGTCGTCGCGCTGAATGCCAAGGTGGAGCCTTCCCAGATTACCGGTCTGGCCGTGCATGACGGCATTGTGGTGTGCAGCTTTGCCGGTCAGGACGGATTGATCCTTTTGAACGCTAAAGATGGCGGCAAGCAGATCGGCGCAGCCAAGGTAAAAGGAGCTATGAGCCTGGCCTTTGACGCGAAAGGACGCTTGCTGGTGCTCAGCGGCAATAAGCTGGTTCGTTTCGATAACATCAGCGATCCCGCCAGGCTGCCCGCGCCGGTAACGGTGATCGAGGATGGTGCGCTGGAAGCACCTGTGGCGGTGACGCTGGATGCCAGTGGCAATATCTACGTCAGTGATCGCGGCAACAGCCATCAGGTGAAGGTTTTCACTGCGGAAGGCAAGGCGCTGCGCACAGTTGGCACAGCAGGCGTACCGAAGGCTGGTCCGTATGATAAAACGCATATGAACAATCCGAATGGCCTGGCGGTGGACAGCCGCGGCCAGCTCTGGGTGACGGAAACGGATTTCCTGCCGAAACGCGTCAGTGTATGGAGCAAAGAGGGCGCGCTGGCTAAGGCGTTCTATGGTCCCGCCAAGTACGGCGGCGGCGGAACGTTAGATCCCCAGGATCGCAATAAATATTACTATGCGGATGAAGGCCGTGGCGCCATCGAGTTTAAGCTGGACTGGGACAAAGGTACCTATGAGCCTACGGGTATCTACATACGCAGAGCTTCCGACGGTCTGAAAATGCCATTCCGCAATGCAGCAGCCGAAGTACCGCTCTATCACAACGGGAAGCGTTACTTTACCAACTGCTACAACAATAACCCTACGGGCGGCAGCAGCACTACGGTTCTGTATCTGGAGAAAGATGGCGTGGCGCGTCCCGTACTGGTGGCCGGCAACTCGGCTCAGTGGGATGTGCTGAAGAGCGATGACTTTAAGAGCGCCTGGCCTGAAGGAATTGATCTGAATGCAAAAAAGAACAACCGCGCGTTCTTTATCTGGTCTGACCTTAACGACGACGGGAAGCCGCAGAATGAGGAGATTAGCTGGCTGGCGAAGGAAAGCGGAGGAATCACAGTCATGCCCGATCTCAGTCTTTGCGTGGCTCGGATGAGCGGCAAAGCCATGAGATTCGCACCTGCCGGCATGACGGACAGCGGTGTGCCGAAGTACGACATCAATAATGGCGAAGTGCGTGCCGAAGGCGTGGAAGGTCCGCGCAGCAGCGGCGGCGATCAGATGCTCGTTACGGATGATGGCCAGACTATCGTCTCCCTCGGAATGGCGCCCTTCAGTCCGTGGTCGCTCAGTGGCGCGAAGGACGGCAAACCCGCCTGGAGTTATCCTAACCCGTGGCCCGGTCTGCACGCCAGCCACCATGCGGCTCGACCCAGCCAGCCCGGTCAGGTCATCGGTGCCACGCGTCTGATGGGCGGTCTTTTCACGCCGAAAGGCGCGGATGTCGGCCCGATGTGGGGAATCAACGCCAACATGGGTAACTGCTACATCTTCACCGCGGACGGTCTATTCGTCACCACGGTATTCCACGACGTTCGTAAAGCGCCGGTATGGGGTATGCCGCAGGCAGTGCGCAATATGGAAGTCGGCAACCTATCCCTGCACGACGAAAACTTCTGGCCCACCATCACGCAAACCTCTGATGGCAAGGTCTATATGCAGGATGGCGCGCGAAGCTCACTGGTACGTCTGGATGGCCTGGAAACCGTAAAACGCCTGCCGGAAACCACGGTTACGCTCACTGCGGCGGATCTTGAAAAGGCCCGCACCTGGCTGATGCAGCGTGAAGCCGAACGTCAGGCCGAGAATGGCACGGGCATCCTTAAGGTTGCTATGCCTGATACAGCGCCTGTTGTCGACGGCAAGCTGGATGACTGGAAGACGGCTTCGTGGGTTGATATCGAGAAAGCCGGTGCCGGCGCAAATTTCAACAGCGACGCGAAACCGTACGACGTGCGCGCTGCAGTCGCCATTGCCAACGGCAATCTCTACGCCGCATGGGCTACCGTGGATGACGAGGATCTGCTGACGACGAACACGGGCGAGATTGCGGAAGCACCGTTCAAAACCGGCGGCGCCCTGGACATTATGATCGGCACGAATCCCACTGCCAGGGCGGATCGCACAGCGGCCGCCCCGGGCGACCTGCGTTTGCTCATCACACGCAAGCCGGTTGCCGCGGAAGGCAAGGATAAGAGCAAGCGCACATTCAAGACGATGGCCGTGCTATACCGCCCTGTTGTCCCTGGAACGGCACCCGAAAAGCGTGTGCCGTTCAGCTCCCCCTGGCGCACGTTCAACTTCGATCAGGTGACCGATGTCAGCGACAAAGTGCAGGTAGCGGATGACGGCAAAGGTCACTTCGAGATCTCTGTATCCCTGGATACGCTTGGCCTGAAACCTCAGCCCGGCACGCGTATCCGTGGCGACATTGGCGTACTGCGCGGCGCCCCCGGCCAGTCCACGGCCCGCGTCTACTGGAGCAACAAGGCTACCGCTATCGTCTCCGACGTTCCCTCTGAAGCTGAGCTTCTCCCCGCCCTCTGGGGCGAGTGGGAGTTTTGAAAATAAATAGGGCTCCTTGCCACAGGGAAGCCGGCTCATGGAGCATGCAACTTCACTTCTCCATAAGCCGATTCCACATGGCCACACGGGTTACAAGCATGGCTTTTTTAGAACAAAAGCTGCTTGTAACTGTGGCTCAATGGTTCATTCTCTCATTCCGCAATGAGCCATAACCATCTTTCATCAGAAGAAAGAGACGGCGGGGCGATCAATTACAAGAATCTGGTAATTGCACTCGCAGCTGTCGGGCTTGGATTTTTTGGAATACTCGTAATTGGTCTGGCCTGGTATTTTCAGTCTAACGCAGGGGTGTCGCAGGGACAGTCCTCAATCTCATCGCAAACCCTGAAGGAGGCTCGCCTGGGACACGTGACGCGCCTGACTAAGCAGAAGCGTGATGCCAGCGTTCCAGTACAGCCTCCGGGGCGAGTATTGCAGCTGGTCAAATACTCCAGCCCCGTTGGCGAACTGCCGGCATACCTCACTCCAAGCGGCGGTGGTAAATCTCCGGCGATGATATGGCTGACCGGTGGTTTCTCCAACGGCATAGACGCCGTATGGCAACCCGCGCCTAAGGATAACGACCAGACCGCCTCTGTCTTCTGGAAGGTGCGCGGACCTGGTGGCACAGCGCTGGTGATGATGTATCCGGCACTGCGTGGCGGAAGCAGTGGCCCAGGGGTAAAGGAGAGCTTTTACGGCGAGGTGGATGATGTCCTGGCAGCACTTAGATATCTGAAGTCGCTGCACAATATTGATTCCGACCGCATTTATCTGGGGGGCCACAGTACAGGCGGAACTCTCGCGCTACTGGCGGCGGAATGCAGCAGCGGCTTCCGGGCCGTATTTGCATTTGGCCCGGTGGAAGATCCAGCAACATATGGCAGCACCTACTTGTCTTACAGCTTAGGCGACGAAAAAGAAAACTCGCTGAGGTCTCCCATCAAATGGCTGCATGGTATCACCAGCCCTACTTTCGTAATTGAAGGCACGGGTGGTAATATTGATTCCCTGAGGGCAATGCGATCTGCTACGACCAACGCGAATATTCACTTTCTGGAAGCTCCCAAGCAGGATCACTTTACCGTAATTTATCCGGTTTCCGCCCTTATCGCTTCCAAGATAGAGGCGGATACCGGGGCCAAGTGCAATATTACGATGTCCGAGGCTGAACTCCGCGCCGCTTTATCGAGGTAAGGAGTCTCCGGAAAATAAACTGTGCAACTTAAGTCGTCGATTTTGAGATGAGAGCAAGGCGGAATGGAGGGAGTGCATTAGATTAATGCTCGACCGGAATTCCAACGTAGCTCTCGCTCAAAAGCGGCGGCTCAAGTTGCGCAGGTTATTTTCCGGAGACTCCTAAGACCACTTCGCAGAGTTATTTGTTCTTTATATTTTGGAGGAAGTGTTTGCTAAAGCAAGCATGGTTGAGTTGCCAAGGAGTTGTAGCGTGCGTTGTGGCAGATTGAAGGCTTTGAGCTCGTGGACGAGGGCGTTATAG
>JBGGNE010000121.1:0-3847 GCA_041287705.1 Methylacidiphilales bacterium
CGCCGGCACGGTCCGCCTTCGCCTTTACGCCCAAAGTTTGGATGTCCTTAAGCAGCGCGATGTAGTCCCCATCGGCCCGGGAGCGGAACTCCGCGACGATCTTCTCGTCCGTCATGCCCTCAATCAGGCTTACGCGGGAAACTGTTGCCTCGCCACCTGCGTCCTGGATCTGCTTGGCCAGCCAGTGAAAGCGCTCCTGACATGTCGAAGTGTCCGGCAGGATATAAGCCGAAGTATTCAGTGCATGGCAACCAAACTGCCGCAGCTTTCGCCACAACTCCATGCGTTCTCGTCCTCCTCCCTTGGGAAGTGCGTACAGAAGAAGGAACCATGATCGAATCATTTGTTACAGGTATACGTTTCCGTACAAGATTGACAAGTAGACTTTTTGAACCAATCCTGTGAACAGGCAAGCGCATTGCCATCCAAGCCGACAACCCACTGCTCCGAGATTTCGCTATGAAATGGATCACCCGTGAACGCCCGAAAATCGACCGTATTGCCTGCCCCTGGCTAATCGCACGGTTCATCGACAAAGAGCCTGAATTCCTCTTCGTGAAGGCCAACGATGTCCTGCCTCTTTCCAGAAAACATGGTGCCATACCGTACGATATTGAGGGCGTGGAGCTCTCGCACGATGGCCCGCTGTGCAGCTTCGACGCTTTCCTAAAGAAATACGAACTGAACGCACCCGGCCTGGCAGAGCTCGCCGTCATTGTCCGCGGAGCGGATACCGATCATCACGATCTGGCCCCGGAATGCGCCGGCCTGTTTGCCATATCCCTCGGGCTATCCCAGCTCTACAAGAACGACTATGAGCAACTGGCCCAGGGTTTCATCATCTACAATGCGCTCTTTGCCTGGCTGAACAAAGCGCGTGGGGAAAGCCACAACTGGAATCCGCAGAAGGCGAGCTGACGACCGAACTGCCTTGCTTTGCCTCATACCGAAAATCAGGACACGTAACGGTCCAGCACTTTCATCAGTTCCTTCAGATTCTCCTCCGATTCCTTGGGCGTTTCGGCGTGCTCAATGCAGGTGTGGATATGCTCGCGGAGCACCTTCTGGCCTAATGACCTGAGCCCCTGGCGGGCGGACAGGACCTGCATCAGGATTTCCGAGCAACCCTCGTCCTCCTCGATCATCCGTTCAATCGCGCGCAGTTGTCCGCCGATTTTTCGAATCCGGCTGACAAGGGCGGCTTTCTCGGTTTCGGAGTGAACGTGTTTCATCGGGCGGAAGTATACGACAGACCCGTATTCAAGTCGCGTCCGTTTTATTGCCTTTGACAGTAAGGGGCATGGGGGCTACCCCTATACTATGCAATCATTCAGCGAGCTACTTTCCCATGGATCAGGCTGGCTCTTCATTCCCACCGCAGTTGTGCTGGGCGCGCTCCATGGTCTGGAGCCCGGCCACAGCAAAACCATGATGGCGGCGTTCATCATCGCCGTGCGAGGTACGGTAATGCAGGCGGTCCTGCTGGGCGTGGCCGCAACCATTTCCCATACCGCCATTATCTGGCTACTTGCGGCGATCGGCCTTCACTTCGCTGCCAGGATGGATGTCGAAGCGATTGAGCCCTATCTGCAGTTTGCTTCGGGCCTTGTCATTGTGGGTCTCTCTGGCTGGATGCTGATCCGTACCCGAAATGATCTGCGTGCTGCGGTCGCTCATTCCCATAACGAGCGCGCCCCGCACGGTGGCAACTGGATCGCCACAGGGCACGAACTGCTCGAAATAAGCGTATTTGAAGACGGAGTGCCGCCTCGCTTCCGGGTCTACGCCTATGATGACAAACGAGGCCCTAAAGATCCTGCAAAAGAAGGGGTAAGTCTACGGACGATCCGACCTAATGACACCGTCCAAAACTTCGCTCTTGCCGCTAAGGGAGATTATCTGGAATCCGTGGATGAGATTCCGGAGCCTCATGAATTTAAGGTGGAATGTATTGTCGCGCATAAAGACCACAGCCATCTCTATGTGACCCGGTTTACGGAAGCGGATCACAGTCACGGGGGTGGACGCGTTGATCCTCACGCGCATGCTCACCCTCATGACGACGGAGGTCACAGCCATAGCCACGCGGAAGGCGACGCAAAGCACGAGCACTCGCATTCCCACGCCAAGTCGTCCCACACTCACGAGGGCCATGCCCATGGAATAACGAGTCCACTGGGGTCTTCGGAATATCAGGATGAGCACGAACGAGCCCACGCTGCCGATTTCGCACGCCGCTTCTCCAATCAGAACGTGACGACTGGTCAGGTAATCCTGTTCGGTCTAACCGGTGGCCTCCTGCCTTGTCCTGCAGCATTTAGTGTCCTCTTGCTCTGCCTGCAAACAAAGCGGGAGTTTCTCGGGTTTTCCGTTGTGCTGGCGTTCAGCGTAGGGCTTGCACTCACGTTGGTGACGGTGGGCGCAGTCGCAGCCATTTCAGTAAACTACGCCAGTAAGCGGTTTTCTGGATTAAATCTGTGGGTTCGCAGATTGCCTTATAGAAGCTCCGGTGTGCTGGGACTGCTGGGAATCTACCTGGTCATCAGTTCCGCCATCCACATCGCTTATTCCGCCCACTAAGCGCGATAGCATACCTAACCCGCTGTGAAGCGGGTAGGTCGAAGCCGTACTTGAGCGTGCCGTCGCTCACAGTGTTTGATAACTGCGCAGTGTTTGGGGAGCGCTCTGAGTTCATGGGGCTTGATGTAGTGCTGATCGTCGTCGGTCCAACTCAGGTTTGCCTTGCCTGCCGAACGGCCAAAGGTCTTCTTCTTCACTGTGCGCTTGCCTATGGAATCTGCGATCATCTCGGAAGCGAGCTTGTCCGCGGCAGTGAAGTAAACCTTGTTGGCAAGGTTCAGGAGGAAGACGTCCGCTTTGTCGCGTCCGCCCATGGGAGGAATATAAGACGTGGGCGATTGGGTGGAATTGATGGTAGTGGCACGCGCCCCACGAATCTTGTCAACCACGTTGAAATCGCTGATGCCGTCTTCACTGACAAGCACCGTTTCCTGCGCTTCATCCAGCGCCAGGACAATCAGATTCTTCGCCTTCCGATCTGCTGTGGGCAGATCATATCTGCGCAGAGCGTGCAGATAGAAGAGCACTTTGAGAAGCAGGCTGACGTACCTCTTCTCAACCTGATATTTCTGGGGAATTCGGACGCAGACCAGTGCTCCGGCATCCACCTCATTCATGGAAAATGTATGTGGATTCACCGGGCAGAATACTTCGGCAATATCGGGCTGAATGAACGGTTGGAGGTAATTGGCCACCGTAGATCGGACGCCGCCAAGCTGCTCCACCGGTTGCTGGAGCAGCTCCGTAAAATAGTCGACCAGCCACTGATGCTGGGGATTAGCCCGGTTAGCAAGCTCTCTGGCGGCATTTTGTAAATCCGTCTGATCCGTAATCAGAGAGAAGCAGTTTTCGATGGTGACGGGCCAGTCAAGCGCTTCGAGTACAGCAAAGCCGTGATAGATAGCTGATTGTGCAGCCGTTTTGAAGAAAGCCTGCCCTCCTTTTTGACCCGCTGCGGTGGCAATATCGACCAACAACTTCGCATATGTGGAATAGGGAACGGTCCGGTCAGCCAGGAAATTCATGGTCAAGGGAGGAACCCATGTCGCAGGAGCTCCGTCTGGCCGTACTTCCAAAATGCGCAGTTGCTGCGTGCAGCCCAGTTCCTGAGACATAGCAATAAGTGGATCGGCAAGATCTCCTTTAGTGTCCAGAACGACAATTCCTGCACTGGGGCGATTTTGCTTCAGGGAAAAGAGCAGCGGTATGACTCCGCTGCTTGTCTTTCCGGACCCGGTCTTCCCCGAAATGTCCCAGCCGCGACAGA
>JBGGNE010000122.1:0-14500 GCA_041287705.1 Methylacidiphilales bacterium
TGGCAGAAGCCGTCGATGCGTTGCTGGCCGGGGTGCGTGTTGAAAAAGAGCTCGATCGTGTCACCCTGCCAGACTTCGGCGGCGGACTCCGCCTGCAACACCTTGTCGTCGGCCACATCTACGGCGAGATAGAGATACGTCTTATCCCAGGCCAGCCGAACCGCGCCGCTCAAATCCTTCGTTCCGCTCCAGTCAAAGCGCCGGCCCGTCTGCGCGTTGCTGCCAAGCAGAAACGTAGCACTATCCTCAGGCCAGTCGGAAAGGTTGCCATCCAACGTGATGGCCGGCACGGGCTTTGCAGTATTTTGCGCACTGCCCAGAGTCGGCCAGCGCCCAATGGCAAGGGTGCGGGGAGGGGCCGCCCCGTCACGGTAATCGTCAGGATTCGCGAGCTGAGCACTGCAGAGAGACAGGTTTGCAGCCAATATCAATATACCAAGGACAAATGCAAAAAACGGCGCTGCCACAGCGGCAACCCCGGCAAAGACGACGCGCATGCACGGAGTGTGGCTCTGCCCTCAAGGCATGGCAAGCGCGTAGCTGGGATACAGATTGCATACGCATCTACACCTATCCTGTCGGTTGACACAGGGGCGTTATTGTACGCTCAGTAGTTCCTGTATTATTCAGAAAATTTTATTTCGAAAAATTTAGAGCGATCTTAAAGTTTGCACCTGTGTAAGTTATCCCACGCGATGCAAGTTGTTTTACCTGTACTGATCCTTTTGTAAACGATGTGCGACCGCTCGGCGCCCAGATAAATTTACGCTTATAATCAGTTAGCCGAACTCCGTCTGTATTGAGCCACGATTTCAACCAATCCAATTTAGCCAGCACTACTTTAATTTGATTGTCAGTACCTGTGTGAAACTCTACCCAATAAATTACTTCGTCGTTTAGATTTACGTGTTTATATCCAATGGCAAAGTCCCAGCGGTTGGAATTAGGAAACAGGCTGCGCAGTGAACTATCGATATCAACGCTTCCCTTCAAATGCGATGTCGAAGTATCTTCTAATACTATATGGAGCTTGTCTTCGGGGCGTAGTGCACCCAGGCCAGACTTCCACTGATATTTCAGATGCGGTGTTGCTTCAACATCTGCTCTGAAGTTCTTTTTCTTCTTTTGCTGCTGTCTGGATGTCGTTTCGCCCACATTAACCCCTGGTATTAGCAACTGCATTCGCTACTGCTTCGTTAGCACGACCACTGAATTCCGAAAGGCCTCCCCAACCCGCCTCTTCGGGGGTGTCTGCACTGGGATCGAGTTCCGAAATATCTCGAGTAACACCGCTCTCACGGTCAAAATAGTGGATTTTTACCGAGCTAAGCAATAATTGAGTTGCCAGCTTTTTCATGCTGGGAGTGATTGGCGCTTTATAAATACCTAGAAGGACTTCCGGGTCGGCTCCAGTTTCTTTCAAATGTCGAAGTGCCCACAAGGCGTCTAAGACCTGTGGGGAATGTGTAGAAAGGCAAACCCGGTAACCGCGTTCGATAAGTTCAAATATCAGAAGCAGAACTACGGAAATAGCTCTTGAATGTAATCCCATTTCCAGCTCTTCGATGACAACCCATTTTATTTTATCCCGAGTAGAAGTTTTGCCTCGCGGCATCAGCCAGTAGAGCCCAAGCAATAAAGGTACAAACTCGCGTTGCCCTGCTGACCAAACCATAAATGGAAGGTTTCCATTTTGTTTGCCGTTTCCTAGTACAAGGCGCTTTTGTGATTGAACTTTATCAATGCTTAGCGAAAAGCTAGAAAATAGATTTTGTTGAAGCAGATCGCGAAATCCTTCCTTCAGTCGCCGTGGTTGAGGAAATAATACACCTTCCTGAGACTGGCGTTCGACCATACCCCGAAGCTTTTCACTGAATTCTCGGACTGCATACGGATCACCAGATCTATAATCAGCGAAAGGGCGGGGCCAACCATCTCTTAGAGCAAGAACTCTTTGAGCCGGAATAAAGAACAAATTTTCTTCTTTATTTCGCTGCCTGCGCCCGATGATACTTCCAAGATCAATAGCTTTATTTTTCCAGGTAATTGTCGTCTCATTATTTCTCCACAGAGATGACATGCCCTCGCCAAAATACGCATCGAGAAATTCTGGAAGTTTTCCATGCCAGTCGATGCCATACTTTCCCATCACTTCTTGTACTGCCCCAGCATCCATAATCAGTTTTAGAGTCTGAAGGACGATGCTTTTGCCTGTCGCCTGCGGGCCTACAAATACTGTTAAGTCACCAAACGTAATATCAGCGGATTTTATTTGTCCGAAATTTTGTATATGCAGTTTATCCATATAGATTAAACAGAGGCGATCTCTTCGCTTCAGCTCACCTCGCATCGCCTTTGATAAAGCTTATCTTTCCAGACCTTCAGCCTTTAGCGATAGCAGCAACTCAACGTTATTCTGCGTGTGGCGCAGTTTTTCGATGAGGGCTTCCATAGCTTCGATGGGCGTGAACATGTGGAGGGCGCGGCGCAGCAGATTGATGCGGTCGAGCTCTTCGCGATGGTAGAGGCCGTCGTCTTTGCGGGTGCCGGAGCTGTTGATGTTGAGAGCGGGAAAGATACGGCGTTCGGCGAGGGCGCGATCCAGGTGGATATCCATGTTACCGCTGCCTTTGTATTCTTCGAAGATGACCTGATCCATACGGCTGCCGGTATCGATCAGCGCGGTGGCGATGATGGTGAGGCTGCCCCCTTCTTCCACGTTGCGCGCGGCACCAAAGAAGCGCTTGGGACGCTGCAGCGCGTTGGAGTCCAGTCCGCCGCTGCCGGTGCGGCCGCCAGTTGACATGTTGTTGAAGGCGCGGCTGAGGCGGGTGATGGAATCCAGCAGAATGACGACGTCCTTCTTATTCTCCACCAGGCGCTTGGCGCGCTCGGCCACCATTTCGCAGACGTGAATGTGGCGCTCGGGACTTTCGTCGAAGGTGGAGCTGATGACTTCACCCTTCACCACGCGCTCCATGTCGGTCACTTCCTCGGGGCGCTCGTCGATGAGCAGCATGATGAGGTGAACGTCCGGATTGTTCTCCATGATGGCGGCGGCGATCTTCTGCAGCAGGATCGTCTTACCAACACGAGGCGGAGCAACGATAAGACCTCGCTGGCCGAAACCGATGGGGCACAGCAGATCGAGCACGCGCATCGAGACATCGCGGGACTTGCCTTCCAGAATAAGGCGGCGGTTGGGGAAAATGGGCGTGAGATTGTCGAAAGTGGCGCGTTCACGCGGCACATCGGCGGGCTGCCCGTGGATTGTATCCACCCGTATCATGGTGAAATACTTCTCGTTGGGCTTCGGCGCGCGGACAAGGCCGGTAACGTGATCGCCCTTGCGGATGCCATAGCGGCGAATCTGCTGCGGGGTGAGAAACACGTCTTCCGGGCAGGTGGCGTAGCTGAAGCAGCTGGCGCGCAGGAAGCCGTAGCCTTCGGGCAGCAGCTCCAGAATGCCTTCGCCAATCATCTCGCCGTTCCGCGCTTCGTTGCGCTTCAGGATTTCGCAGATCAACTCGTGCTTCTTGTAAGTGATGGAGTTGTCGAGGAATTCCTTTGCAAACTCGTGCAGCGTAATGATGTTCATCTGCTGCAGCTCGCGCAGATTCAGCGTCTTGCCGGGGGGCAGGGGAACGGCGGGCGTTGCGGGAATAACTTCGGCGGGCGCGACGTCGGAGCCTGCATGCTGGCCGTTGGCGCTGCCGTTGCCGTTTTCCAGACGATCGCCGGCGGGGCCATGTGCGTTACGGTCCTTGCGGACAAAACGCTCGGGGCGCTCGATAATCCGGCGCTCAATCACGCGTTCATTGGTGACTTCTGGGCGCTCGGCTTTGTTACCGTGGCGATCCACCTGCTGGTCGCCCGGGCGAACCGTATTGCGATCCTGCCGGGTCTGATTCTGGCGGGCAAAACGGTCTTCGCGACCGCCGTGGCCAAAGTGATCGCGAGGACCGGGCTGAGCCAGCGGGCCTTTCTGCTTGCGGAAGAACTGGCGATCCTGCTGGTTACCCTGATTGGGGTTCGGCTGCTGCTGTTGCAGCGGGGCGCGATCCACCGTTGCCGTGGCCACAGGAGCGGGGACAGCGGCAGGCGCAGGCGCTGCCGAGGCTGCGATCGCCGGTGCCGGTGCGGCTGCCGCTTCGCCAGCAGGCACGGCGGGAATGACGGCAGGCACACGATTGGCGCGGAAGAACTGGCGCGGGGCTGCTTCCACAATCATGGAACCGGGTGCAGGTGCGGGCACGGGTAAGGGTGCCTGGCCGGCGGCAGGAGCGGTCGTTGAAGCTGCATCAGCGGGCTGCTGCTGTGCCGGGCCTTCGGTGGAGGCGGGGCGCTGCACACGGGCAAGCGCGGCGGCGCGAACTTCAGCAGAAGTGACTCGAGGGATGTCATGGACGACATCCGACGCAGGTGCGGAAGCTGAGGAGTCGGGCGCGGCTGAAGGTGCTGCGGCGGCTTCAGCGGAGGAAGGCTGCCAGTCCACTTCTTCATTGTGATGGCGCGGCCAAAGGCGGGAGTTGCCTACGGAAGCGGGGCGACCCAGATAAGCGTTGGGGCCGAGATCCTTGGCGGTAACGCCGGACGCGGTATTCGAGGCACCGGCAGATTTGGATCTGGGCGCGGGCTTTGCTTCCACGCGCGGAGCGGAGGCAGCGGGTGCTTCTTCGGCGGCGGGCGCTTCAGTGGCTGCAGCGGCGTCGGCGGGTGTGGATTTGGCACCAGTACGGCCGGGACGCACAGTTTCGCGGCGACGGCTATAGACGCGGCGTTCACCTGATTCGGGCTGAGGCGCCGGAGCTTCGGAAGTTGTCGACGCATCGGTTGACGCAGGCGCGGACTCGGAAGCAACGGTGTGTGCTGTATGGCCGTTGGATTCAGCGGCGGCCGGAGCGGGAGCAGACGTGGAGTCGACCGGCACGGAAGCAGCCTCAGGCCTGGATTCCGTACGTGAGTCGCTTTGTCCGGTTGCTTCTCTGGATTCCCGAGCCGCTTTGGATTCGCGGGCGGGCTTCTCCGCCTTGGCAGGGGCCGCGATGGGGAGTTCTGTCTGAACTTCGGGCGCTGCCGCGGATGCAGCGGGCGCGGAAGCCACGGCAGGGTCAATCTTTAGCGCGCTGACGCGGCGAGAGCCACGGGGAGTGCGGGAAAGTTTGGCTGGGGTCTGCTCCGTAACAGGGGGAGGTTCGGGCACGGCGGCGGGAGCCGGTGCTGCGGACTCGGGTGCGGAACTGGAAGGTGCGGAATCCACCACGATACCGCGCTTGCGGCGCGAGGGAGTGGCCGCGGCAACTTCTACAGCTGCTGCAGGAGTCGGTGTCGGGGCAGGGGCTGCCGGGGCAGGTGCAGCAACCGCGACGGGCGCGGGTGCAGGAGCAGCAGGTTTTTCAGACTTTGCGTTTTCGCTCTTATCCGCGATGGGAGTCTTCTGGGTCTTGTCCACCTTTACGGGTGCAGGCTCAGCGGCTTCCTCTGTAGCTGTGGCTTTACGTGAGGTTGTGCGACGCGTCTTAGGCGCGACATCAGCTTCCGTGGCGATGGCAACAGCAGGAGCGGGTGCGCTTACGGGAGCAGCAACCGGCGCGGCGGGGGCCGGAGCGACGGCGGTTTCCGTGTCCGCATCCGCCTTGCGGGCGCGAACGCCTGCTTTGCGCGTGCGCGGTACGGTGGTCACGCTGACCGGTTCGGAAGCAGGGGCTGAGAGGACAGGGGAGGGGGAGGACAAGACTTCAGAAGACATAGGAGCCGGTATTATTGCGGAGACTGCAGGCTTTATACGCGAGGCACGGGGAGACTTGGCCCGTGCGGTGGGCGCTGCAACTGCTGCTGTTGGTGTTACTTCAACTGCGGGCGCCGCGGGGGCGACCGGGGCCGCTGCCGGTACAGGCTGCGGTTTGGCAGGTGCGGTGGATACTTTCGATTCCCTGGATTCTTCCCTGGCGGTTGCCGCCGCAGCTTTCGTGCGGGCAGCCGCAGCCGGCTTGGGCGCGGCCTGTTCGACTGGATCCGGCGTGGCGGCAGTTTCGGCGGCAGTACCGCTGGAACGACGCGTACGGGTCACTTTGCGCGGGGCCGTGGGGGAGGAATCGGCGGATGTCATTGGAAGAGGCGGAAAGGGTGGCGGCGATGAGAGGCAGTATATCCAGCAGCGTAGCGCCGGGTCCCTAAGTTATCTTAGGCGTGTGTGCCCCAAGGGGGAGCTAGACGTTAATAAGCTGAAGCATCGCGAGGGAAAAGGGTATCCAGTTGATGTGTCGGAGTTTAAGAAAAAACGAAAGGGTGAATGGGAAACGAAAATTGAAAAATCAGCCTGCGAGCCAGAGACGGTGTGGCAGACAAGAGGGAAGATGAAAGAAATCTGTAATTATTGCAACGGGGCCGGGGTGCGAGGAGAGTGCGTTGAATAAAGTCTGCGGGAGATAAAGAAGCGTGCTTGTGGGGCAGGGAGGGGATGTATAGCCCGGTGCATCAGGACTGAGGCATCGGGGTTGTGCCGGGACGATCGGGACAACAGTTATGGCGTTCGCGATAATTACAGGCGGCGCTCGGGGTCATGTACCGTGAATAAAAGGTTGAAGGAGGAAACAGAAAAGGGGAGATGGCCAGGTTAATTTCTGCGATTTAATCTAAATCTAAAGTGAATTGGAGCAGAGATGGGATGGATGGATTGAGGAAATATGTTCTGTTGATCAGTCTGAGAAGCTGTCGGGGATTGCCGGGACGGTGTTACGCAGTCAGCGCAGCACTTGCCGGGGTGTTCTCTCGTGCTGCCGTTGCGGTGATGGCGGGCCATATCTCAGCCTGGCGGCGGAGCATTTCCCGACCGCCTTCGTTCCAGATAGAGATATCGGCGCGGGCCAGCTTTTCCATAACGGGCATTTGGCTGCGGATACGTCTGGCGGCCTGACTTTCCGTGATGCCACGGGAGCAGAGGCGGCGCAGTTGCGTGGATTCCGAGCAACCTATCGCGGCAATCGAATCGAAATGAGGCAGCGGAGTGTGGGGGGCAGAGGCCGAGGCAGAAGCATCGGCGACAGCAGCCCCTTCAAACAGCAAGGGAATCATGACAATGACGGTATCGTGCGGATGCGCAGAGAGGAGGGCGGAGGCCTCGGACTGCCAAACCTGACGAATCGTCGGGTGCGTGATTTCGTTGAGCACTTGCCGCAACCTGGGCTGGCCAAAGACCAGCTCTCCCAGCACAGACCGATTGATCGAACGATCGGCATTAAGGATCGAATCGCCGAAAGCGTCAATCATTTTCTTCCAATTAAGCTGGCCGGGTTCCATAAGGCGGTGAGCGATAGTATCCGTATCCAGAAGATGCGCGCCGCGCACGTGCAGCATCTCCGCAAATGTGCTTTTGCCGCAGGCGATGCCGCCTGTGAGCGCGTGTAAAGGCATGTGTTGGGTAAAACCAGCGTGGGTGGCTGGACCATGTGGCTGACGAAGATGTCGTCGAGGGGCAATCAGGCCGGCGGAACGACAGGCTCCGGGCCTGCGGTTACTGCCGCTGATGCGCAAGAGGTGATCTTAAAGAACAATCCGCAGTCGAAAGGGGCGAATGCCGCCTGTCTGCGGTACGCTGCAGCACCAGTTGAGATGCCGCGCGATGTCTGAAAGTCGTTTCCGCCCGATACGTGTTGCCTTTTAGTCTGGGACGCATCAAAAAGCCGGAATTGTCAGAACCGGCTGCGCCGAGAAGAAAAAAGCAGGAAGTCGTCAGGCATCTTCCGTACTTGCAGACCACTACTAAAATTCAGAATTAGCGAGTTGTGTGCCAGATGCAGAAACGCGTGGCGTTCTTCTTCTGCATTCAACATCCGCTACAGGGAACACATCGACTGTGCCTCCCCGTTCTTCAGGGGAATCTAGCTTATAGAGAACGCTTTGTCCAGAGTATGCGTGCAATTAACGAGGAAAAATGTCTCTCGGATGGGCAGTATGCAACCCCTGCGTTCGGCATTTCATCCAGTTTACCCCGTCGAGTTAAGTCGAAGGCTTAATCTCTCCTTCGCTTCTCGCGGCGACCACTCTCGAAAAAGCACCAGGCAGCGCCGGTTGCACTACGTCGGCCAAAGATTTGTCAGATAGGCGACATGTAGGAGGCGATGCTCTGCCCCTGCAGTACCTTTACCAGCAGTTCGGCTTCTGATCGCTTGCCTACGAAGCACGGGGCTTTCCCCAGGTCTTCTACTTCGTTCACTATCTTGTTGGCCAGCTCGGAGGAGCACTTCAGGTGATCCACCAGGCAACGCCCCACCTGTGCCGCACTGACCGTTTGGGAACGAGTCAGGATCACCTCATACAGCTCTGCTTCAATCGAGGAGTCCATAGCATGGAAGTGTTAACCAGCCACTGCAGTTGTATTCCGGCAATATTCGCTGGAGCCAGCACGCCCGTCCATAAGCTGCATTGACTCGCATTGCCTACATTCCATTACTACTGCTAAATACGTTCGTGGCAAGCTGACGTTGCACATATCGCCTCATTTTTCCGCAGCGAGGCGCATTTCTGGACGGAGAAGCGAAAAAAGAGCCATGTGCACCAACGCGGGTCGACTCAGCCTGGCGCAGAAGCAACAATATAAAACACTATCCAACCAATAACTTGGTACCAGGGGCGGGAATTGAACCCGCGACCAAGGGCTTATGAGTCCCCTGCTCTACCTCTGAGCTACCCTGGCATTGCAGCAACGCATCAGATGAAGCGTTTGAGGAATTTCCACTATATGGAAGGGCGATAGGATCGCAAGGAAAAAATGGAATAAATGATGCGACAGCTCCTGCGGCAGTGTTTTATGCCCGGTATTGGAAATAAAGACCCTCGCACGGCACCACCTGGCATAAAACTTTCTTATCTGCTTCCCTATCCTGATTTCCGGAGATATTCACTTCATCTATGAGCAACCTGAAAGCAGCCGACCTGATCATCCGCTCCCTGGGCGAGAGGACAATCACTTCCCCCCTGGATAAGTTCTTTAGCCAGATAGGCAGCGACCATGCCTTCTACAGCGATGATCACCGCATTGCGGCGGATCACAGGCTGGGCAAAATTATGCATGGCGAAGAAATTCCCTGCTTTGAGGCTGCCGGACCGCGCCGCAACATCTACTTCAAGCCCTCGGAGGTGAAAATCGGCATCATCACCTGCGGCGGCCTGTGCCCCGGGCTGAACGACGTGATTAGGGCCATCTTCATGCAGGCCTATTACCGCTATGGCGTGCAGGATATCTTCGGCATCCCCTACGGCTACGAGGGGCTCATACCGGAATACGGCCACCGGATCATGAAGCTGACCCCGGAATACGTGAGCAATATCCATACGTTCGGTGGTACGGCCATTGGCACCTCGCGCGGGCCGCAGAGCATCTCGCGTATGGTGGACAGGCTGAGTGAACTTGGAATTAACATTCTGTTTGTTATCGGCGGTGACGGTTCGCAGCGCGGGGCGCTGGCTATTGAATCCGAAGCGCGCGGTCGCGGGATTCAGTTGGCCGTTGTCGGCGTGCCGAAGACGATCGATAACGATCTTATCTACATGGATAAAAGCTTCGGCTACGAGACGGCATGTGCTGCCGCGGTCGATGCGATCAATGCCGCGCACACGGAAGCACGGAGCTCGCGCAATGGTGTGGGACTGGTTAAGCTGATGGGCCGGCACTCGGGCTTTATTGCCAGTTCGGCGGCTATTGCCAGCGGCGAAGTGAATTGCGTCCTGATTCCGGAGACTCCCTTTGCCCTGGAAGGGGATAACGGCTTTCTGGAATACATACGCCAGCGGGTGAACGATCGCCACCACGCTGTCGTCATTGTGGCGGAAGGAGCCGGTCAGGAACTCTTCGGCGACCACGCCAGTAATGCAACAGATGCTTCAGGCAACACGAAGTTAAGTGACATTGGGCCGTACCTGAAGAAGCGCATTGAGGAATACTTCAAGAAGTGCAAAACGGAGATCAATCTCAAGTACATTGATCCCAGCTATATCATCCGTTCCGTGCCGGCTTCTCCGCAGGATCGCATCTATTGCATGCGGCTGGCGCAGGCCGCAGTACACGCCGCGATGGCAGGCAAGACCGGCCTCGTTGTCGCGCGCTGGCACAGCACCTACGTGCACGTGCCCATGAGCGTCGTCACGCACCATCGTCGCACGGTGGATACAGGCGGAGATCTGTGGCTGTCGGTTCTTGAATCCACAGGACAGCCGGCGCGCTTTCACTAGGCGTGCCGATTGTCATCAGAGCTGGGTAGACGCGATCTGCTCCGTTTCACGCTGCCGGTAAGCTCGTGCCAGCAGCGTGATGGGGTGGACGACTTCCACGTCGCTTCCCTCCTCGCGCAAGCCGTTGATGAGCTGCAGCATGCAGCCGGGGTTGGCCGTGGCCACCACTTCGGCGCCGGTCTTGTTGACGTGACCCAGCTTTCGCTTCAGGAGCTGTTTGGACATCTCCGGCTGCGTGATGTTGTAGATGCCGGCGCTGCCGCAGCACCACATGCTTTCATTCAGTTCCTTAAGCTCCAGACCGGGGATGGATTTCAGCACTTCGCGCGGCTGTTTGGTGATTTTCTGGCCGTGGCAGAGATGACATGCTTCGTGGTAGGTCACGGTCTGCGAAGATGCTGCGCAGCCGGAAGCTGGAGCGCGAAAGCCGACTTCCGACAGAAACTCATGGATATCCCTTAGCTTGCGCGACCACTCAACCGCCCTGGGATAGTAGAGAGGATCATCCTCAAGAAGGCGATCGTAGTGCTTCAGATGGGAGCCACAGCCGGCGGCGTTGGTGATAATCGCGTCGAGCCGCTGCAGGTCGAAGAGATCGAGGTTTTTCCGCGCCAGCTCGCGTGCCGTTTCCAGGTCACCATTATGACCGTGCAGGGAGCCGCAGCAGTACTGGCCGGAGGGTGTGTGGACTTCGCATCCGTTCGCCAGCAGGACGTCGGCGGTATCGCGGTTCACTTCGGAGAAAATGATGTCCTGCACGCACCCTGTCAGGAGACCGACGCGGTAGCGCGTTTTTTCGGAAGCGGCGGGGCGTTCTACGGTTGCCATCAGTTCGTCAGAGAACGCTGCGCGGGCATTGGGCGCCTGCTTTTCCAGATTGCGGTAGCGCTCGGGTAATATCGCGGTGAGGTTCAGATCCCGCACGAGTTGCTGCAGGCCGCTGTCCTGATAAAAGCGCAGTCCCATGCCCACCGCGCGAAGAAGGGAAGGCTGAGTGAAGAGCACGCGCAGAATGCTGGATCGGATGACTTCGCGCTGTGGATTGGCGATGGCGCCGCTGCGCTCGGCTTCGGCGCGGGCTACCTCGAAAAGATGCATGTAATCAACGCCTGCCGGGCAGGCGGTTTCGCAGGCCAGGCAGCCGAGACAGAAATACATTTCCTCAGCGAAGGCCTTGGTCGATTCCAGGCGACCATCCGCGATACTACGCATCAGGGCGATGCGTCCGCGCGGGCTGTTGCGCTCCAGCTTGGTGGCGTCGTACGTGGGGCATGTGGGGAGGCACATACCGCAATGCATGCACTGCTGTACCACTCCGTAATCCAGCTCGCGCAGCAGGTTGCCGGCGGTCAGAGCGCCGGTTGTTGCGCCAGAGGTGGTTACGTCGACAAAAGCGGCGTGGGACGGTGCATGCATCGTGCGTGGCATGGTAGCGCGGACCGTCGCGCCATGCATGCTTTCTTTTCACCTTCTTTTAGTGCGGGGCGCTATATCAAAAGCCTACGGTAACCTAAGCGCCTATAACATGAGCATCATTATATTGATTGGCTGCACCGGGATTGATGATATACGGGATATCAGGTTGAATGGAGAAAAAAGGGCGTAATGTAACAACGATAGTTCAACTCCAGGATGGTTTCTTCGGTCTGTACGGGAGCGCCTCTGGATTACTGCTGCGCCTGAAGCTGGTCACTCACGCCGCTATAAAAGATGCCGGCGCTGTATTTGCCCTGCAGTCGCCAGTTGTCCTCTCATTTCCGTGGCATACTGGTCGGCGTTCAGGCCGGTCAACAGGTGCAGGGTATTCTCGGGCAGTCTGACCACGGCGGGAATTCCTTCGCGGGCAAGGCTTTCTTCATTGATGAGGGCGAGATCCTTTACGACAATGCGCAGGCGCGTGGCGGCGCAGTTATCTATCTGTGTAATGTTGCTGCGACCTCCCAGAGCCGTAAGCCACATATTGGATTTGCGTGCTGCGTCCGCATCTCGAACGGAGGGGGCCATTTCCCCAGGCGCTTCCACTTTTACTGGTGCGGGAGCTTCGGCTTCATCCGATTCCGGGCCTGCGTTCTTGAGGTATTCACTCATGTCGGTCTTCAGGTTCTCGCTCCGTGTACCAAAAATGGCCTGTACGCCATCACCGACCAGGACGACTCCCGCAGCACCGAGCGCTTTCAGCTTTTCCGCATTAACTTTCGCTGTATCGCCCACTTTTACCCGAAGGCGGGTAATGCAGGCGTCAAGGCTGACGATATTGCTTCGCCCGCCGAAAGCCCGGACGAGTTGTAGTGAAAAATTGTCGCTTCCGGAAGCCTGCATTGATCTGGCTGCTTCATCTTCCAGTTCGCGCCCAGGCGTTTTGAGATCGAAGTAGCGAATAGCAAATGTAAAAAGAGTGTAGTAGCAGATTCCCCATACAGGCCCGAGGACAAAGAGCCATAGTGCGTTATGTGACTTGGGAAAGAGTACAACGTAATCAATAAGCCCGTGCGAGAAGGTGAAGCCAAGTTTGATGCCAAGCTCTATACAAAGGAAGTAAGCCAGCCCGGCCAGCAGCGCGTGGATGGCGTAGAGCACGGGTGCGACGAAAAGGAATGCGAACTCGATCGGCTCTGTAATTCCTGTGAGGAACGCCGTGAGAGCAGCGGAGATCATGATGCCGCCGATTTTGGCTTTGTTCTCCGGCCGGGCGCACTGCCAGATGGCGAGTGCGGCGGCGGGCAGGCCCCACATTTTAAAGAGGTAGCCGCCGGTCATGTTGCCCGCGGTGGGATCTCCGGCGATGAATCGGGCGATTTCGCCATGTACGACTTTATGCGTTTCAGGATCAACATACTCTCCGGTCTGGAAGAAGAACGGGACGTTCCATACATGGTGAAGTCCAAAAGGAATAAGAGAACGCTCGACGATACCGTATATGGTGAAAGCAAGTGCAGGATTGCTCTGAGATGCCCATTCTGAAAAAGCCTTAATACCGCTGCCGACAGGCGGCCAGATAAAGCTGAGCAGTGCGCCCAGAAGTATCACGGCAAATGAGGTGATAATAGGCACCGAACGTTTGCCCGCGAAGAATCCCAGATAGGATGGCAGCTGTACTTTATAAAATCGATTAAAAGCCCACGCAGCTACAAGGCCGACGACAATACCTCCAAAAACGCCAGTATCCACGGAGGGGATACCCATGATGGGCTTCAGCTCAATGCCCTGAAGTTTTGCGCATACGCCCAGTGCGGCAAGAAATACAACGTAGCCTGTGGTACTTGCCAGCGCTGCCACGCCATCATTATCCGTCAGGCCGATGGCTACGCCTATAGCAAAGAGTAAAGGCAGATTGCTGAAAATGGCCTCGCCGGAGTTTGCCATTATCTGGGAAACAATGACAGGCAGCCAGGAAAAGCCGGCACTGCCAATGCCCAGCAAGATACCTGCCACCGGCAGCACGGCCACAGGCAGCATCATGCACTTGCCTATCTTTTGCAATAGCGAGAAAGCGTGGCTAAATGCGTTCATAAGATATGGAGATCAAGGCAGGCGTTACACTCAGGAAGGATTCGAGGATGCCCTGGCAGGAGTGACGGAAGGGGATGGCGATACGGTGGCGGTCGGTATAGCGGCACCCGGGTTTTCAGAAACCGGAGGCGTGCCGGGTGTCATATCTGCATCGGGATCGCGGACAAGGCTGCGCACTTCTTCCGCTGATTCCGCAGCCAGCGCGCGACGGGCCAGTTCCCGGCATTCTTCCAGCCGCAGTGTGCGGATCTTCGCCTTTATGCCGGGAATGGCAGGCAGGCTGACGCTCAGTTCATCGACACCGAGACCGATGAGGATGGGAACAGCGCGGGGATCGCTGGCAATGCCGCCGCAGACTCCTACCCACTTTCGGGCGGAGTGGGCACCCTGCACCGTCAGGTTGATGAACTGCAGCACGGCAGGATTCAGTCCATCGACATAGGGTGCCAGTTTGGGGTGGCCACGGTCCATCGCCAGGGCGTACTGGGTCAGGTCGTTGGTGCCGATTGAAAAGAAATCCACCTCGCGCGCGAACTGCGCCGCAAGAACCGCAACGGCGGGTACTTCCACCATAATGCCGGTGGGGATCGGCTCGATGCTGAGTCTGGCGGCTTCCTCGCGCAGCATCGCCTTGACGTCGTGCACTTCTGTCAGCAAGGAGATCATGGGGAACATGACGCGGATCTTACCGTAGGTGGATGCTCGCAGGATGGCCCGCAACTGGGTGCGCAGAATCTCGGGGCGATCCAGGCCGATGCGC
>JBGGNE010000123.1:0-5033 GCA_041287705.1 Methylacidiphilales bacterium
CCGATCTCGCCGCAGTGGCCTTCACCAATCAGCTCAATCAGCCCATGCAACCCGTCAAATAGCCACGCTCTATGTCCTCCATCGTTGCATTGCTTGGTCTGCAGATCGGTGATTTCAAGAAGGGCATCGCCGTCGCGAAGGACGAGGTAAAGACTCTCGGCTCGTCCATGGAATCTTCACTCGCTTCCATGGCGGGGTCTCGGATCCATGGCGATCATGGTCAACAACGCGTTCGAGTTGGCCACGGAACTGGGCAACGTCGCTCTCAAGCTCAACGCTACCGGCCAGGGACTCTCCCAGCTGCGGGAGTTGGCTCGGCAGAACGGCATGTCGTTCAATGAGATGGAGGAGGGGCTCGAAGAGTTCGCCACGAAGATTGCCGAGGCCGTTGGCGGCAATGAGGAGCTGGTGGAGGTGTTCGCTATCTACGAACGGATCCGCCGCGTGCTTGGTCAACACATTGCGTACGATGTGGATGACGGCAATAGCTTAATTTTGGACATAAGCTTATGAAGATTCCCAAGGTCTGCAGCACATTGAAGATGTGTGCCTTGTGCCGTACGCACAAGCAGGCTCCCCTGGTGTGAAGCCGGATCCAGTGTGTAGTTCACTCGAACGTTAAGAGTCGCGCTGTATGAAAATCTATATCGACACAGCCGATTGAATTGCTCAAACGCAGAACATCGAGGCGAAGCGGAACGAACTGCTTTGCCTTGATCCAGATCACTGAGGCTGGTAAGGTACACAAGACTCAGACGATTCCACTACGCGTTTTCAATTCCGTCATCGTTGGTGCTGAAAGCGCTCCAGTTCCACAGGATCTGAAGGAAGCCGCGGGTGAGCGCGGCCCTTAAGGGCTGCCCTGCGAAAAAGGAGAGAAGGGCGATCCTGGCGTCCCTGGTCAATCCGGTGCATGATGCTTATGGATTCTTTCCTATTGGATTTGTAGTCGGGGGAGACATTGACGGACTCTGAGCTGGATGGTTTGTGGAAGGCGGTGCCAATAACTCCACTTGCACCCATTTTTGCACGTACTGTGTGCCTTTGTCGCGATTGAGATTATGGTCGACAACGATGGCAAGAAGCATTACTGCTCCAACAAATCCTATGGCCCATCTCCGGGGCACGAGACGAAGATAGGCGAATAGCACGATATAAGCCATCAGGATTAGAACCGTAAATGTCCAGTAGCGCAATCTTCCCCACTCCTTCTCGTCAAACCACCCGAATCCGTCATTGAATTTGAGACCTTCTACCTGATACATGGCCAGGAGTACGCCGAAAAGTGAGACTATGCCGAGGATCCATTGCAGGTTGTTGTCTCGACGCTCCTTCGCCTCACCCTGTTCCTCCTGTTCTTCGTCATGGAGACGGTGGTTGAGAGTGTCCAGATTATCCAGCAGGGCTTCCAGCTTTGATTCCTGAAGGAAATTCTGAAAGGCGGTGCCTTCAGGGCTTGCAGCATTAAGTTTGAGTTTAAAGAGTTTGCTTTGTAGCTCTCTCCCTTTGAGTACTCTTTCCCGGATGAATGCCCTACTCTTGGGCGGCTCCTGGCGAGATAAATTTGCCGCGTCAACCTGACCGTCGTGTAGCTTGTCCATCTCGCTGGCAATCAACGCGAGAGTTTGGAATGCAATCGGAAAAGTAAAAGAATCCCCTGCAGTTGCTTTCTGCTCCTTACCGTGAACTCGGGCAATTGCGACACCGCGCCTGGACCAGACTGCGACCGCGTCTGCCATGCGAATGATGTATCCTTCGTCCAGCTCGGCAACTTCGGATCCTTCAAGGATTTTCCACAGATAGTGGCCAATCTGCCCTATTACCATGGAGTTTGATAGTTTAACCTCTTCGTGCAGAAAAGCTTCCACGAGGCGGAACGTGCCTTCGATGAGTTGCGGCTGGTCCCCGAAGATATTGGCGTCTGCTGGGCTTGCCTCCGAGCCCTCAGTGAATCCTTTGAGTGGGTAGTTGTAAACCTTTGCATCGCCCTTAAAGAGCTTGCTTTCGAGGATGTGTTTTACCCTGTCCTCCACCGTTTTTTCGTCTATCGCAGTACCCTTTGTTGGGCTCCTGACAATCGTGCAGCGGCGGGAGGCGCCGTCGTACCAGGGATCTGAGTAGTAGTGACGGCAGCCCTTCTCAGCTCTTTGAGCATATCCTTCTCGCGCCGGCTTCTGAGCCAGCCACTCCTTTGCTTCCTCCTCAGTCAACTTGTTCGGGTGGATGAAGTAGCTTTTGATTCCAGAGTCATCTTTAGTAGCCAATTCTTTCAGCTTATTGAGCTCAAGCCGTTGCAAATCTTCCCAAACCGGATACAAATGGGCGCCATCCTGGAACTTGGGATCCAGGGCGAATGAGTAGCTGGACCTGCTTATTGGATTCTGCACTCGATCTGATTCCGTAATAGCTGTGAAACGGAACCCCTGTCGCAGACTACTATTCTTCACATCTTCCCTGGCAAAGGATTTGAATAAGATACTCTTGGGATTGCGAATAAAAATCCCGTCTGTCAGTTTCCATTTCGTTCCATCTTGTTTATCATCCGGATGCTCAGATGGCAGAGGTTTACTCGTGCAGTTCCTGTACCAGCCGTTGCTCCAGAGGGAAATGGGTACCATCACCAGCGCTTTGCGCGCTCTGCGTACGTCTTCCTCGTAGTACTCCCGTTCTCGCGATAGCAGACGCATCTCGTTGCCGAAGTTGGGATCATCCAAAGTGAAGATAGCGTCGTACAGGGGATTAACTCTGTTTTCCTTCATTTTTTTTCGTGCGCTGTCGAAAAGAAGATGAAAACCATCTGTGGACAGATTCCGTTTCCTTTTGCGTGCTGCCTCCAGCACGGCATAAAGAGATTGCTCCCGCGGCACATGCATTGCCGCTTCTCCTGTCAGGCATGCGGCGACTGAGGCCAGCAGAATCGGCCATGCTCCTTCTTCGTCAGGCTCGATTTGTGGGTCATAATGATTTATGTACTCTTCCTGCGGATGCTTATCGTATGTGAGGCGTGTAACTCCAATGTGCTTATCAAGTTGTTCTGGAGTAACGAGTCGTTCTTCACTACGCTTTTCGCAGTCGTACAAGCATCGGAGTAAATAGGAAGCACAAAGAGCGTCGTAATCAGGAGATTCGTGAGTATAAATAACGATTTTGCCCTGGTCTGCCTTGAGTCGGGCTATGATCTCCCGACAGTAGAAAAGGACGGCAAAACTTACGGAAGTTAGGGAAGGCTTACTGAGAGACTGCGAAAATCTGTCGAAACTTACTGTATCGAAGATAAGGGCATCCTTCGGTCCTCCACCGAATTCGGCATTCCCCATGTCGAGTACGATTTCGTTCTCCTTAAGCACATGGATCTCGTCCTTGCTGGCTTCAGCTACACTTGGATCGTTTGTAAATTTTTTTCCGTGTTTAGCATATTTCAATTCAAACATCATAACGATTTCGGGTTACAGAAGCTGGAGAAATTCCTGCTTAATAATTTAATTGAGGAGAGCTAATATCCAAAGTTATAGCATTTAGACTGGTAATCTGTCACATGTGATATTAACCGCCTCCAGAATCAAGTACAGTGCACACTCAAATCAGGGACAGACAATCACAATGGTCTGAATGATATGCGATCTGGTCATACTTGCGCTTCGGCATGGAGCAAGCGATTTACCAGTGCCTGGGCGAGAGCGGTAAACCCTTGTGGTGTGCTTGGCGCCGATGCGCGCGCGACATTGCCTCGGTCGAGGCCGCAACAGACTGCCTGGATGACGCCTGAAGATTCGCTCATGCTGCAGGACAAGAGTTCCTTTGGGTTCCCCGATTCCACAACGGCAACAATCCGATCGGCCAGATCATGCTTGGCAAGGGCCTGTCTCCAGCCTTCCAGAATGCTCGCTTTTTGGTCGGATCGGACTACCACCACATACCCGTCCGCCACTCCCAACAGTTTGTCGCGGTTTGGAGGGACGCGAACCGGTAGGTTTGTACCGATGCCTGAGTTGTGGATGCCTCCGGGAAAATCGGCAATGGTAAAGTGAATGCTTCGGGCGCAGTTTTGCAATTGGAGGGCCAGAGAGTCCTCCGCATCCTTGCTCCAGCTTCTCTTGTGGCCGCTGCGCAATTCATCCGCCTCCGTCTTCCGGTTCTGAGCAACCATCCGCACATACCAATCGGGAGTTGGGGCAGCAAAGTCGGCGTCCATTCTCCACTTTGAGCGGACATTGGTATGCAGAAGGGCGTCCGACAGCAGGTAGGAGAAGACCGACTTACCGGAATTGGGATCGCCGAGAATACCAAGGATTTTTCCAAAGCCAGGGCTACCCGAAAGTTCCGGACTGGCCGGCACCTGGACAGGATCACCATTAGTGGGGTTGAGCAGGACAGCGCCGTCTTCCCTTGGCGAGTAATAGAGCACTTTTCGCCCTTGCACTCGATGCGCCGCCGCGAGACATGCCGCCGCAGCGTACATCCAAACGGTACCCCGGCCTGTTAAAGTAACAAGTCTGGAATCCCAAAGGGAAGATTGCGCGTCCAGATGAGGCAAATCGGTGGGGGACCATTCCCCGTGAACAAACTCCAGGATTGTGCCGCCAGCCTCGCCGGGGCGTAGGCGGGTCCAGCCAGGATCGCGCACTGATTCAGCAGCAACCAACGGATAGACACGGTTGTTGCCGGTCTGGGGTTGGTATACCCAGATTTCCCGTGCGCCATCTTGTACCGCAAGGAAAGCTGTGTGGCCATACATCCACATAGGGGCTCCCCCGGAAAGGTGCACCACTTTGCGCGAAAATGTTCCCGTTGGCAGAGGGTACTCGGCTATCACAGTCGGGTTCCACTTTCTGTCAGGGCTGGACTGAAACTCAATATGGCAGGCGCCGGCCGAATGATCCAGGCGGAACCAGCATGGCGGTAGATAATTCATGACAATTCTAAAGAACGCGACGGCACGATCCGTTTCCGAAATTTTTTCAACGGTCTGACAGGACACGGACAGGCGGCGCTGTTCGACGAGGTTCACTGTGTTAGGCAGCTTTAACCTGCTA
>JBGGNE010000124.1:0-17431 GCA_041287705.1 Methylacidiphilales bacterium
GCCAACTCTTTGACGGGTCGGCCCACGCGCACCAACTCCACGGCGTGCGACTTAAATTCGGCAGTATAGCGCTTTCTGGTTTTCTCTCTCATGATGGCTTTTTCGGTTAGCGGCTGGTCCAGAAATATAGCTCACCTCATACATGAAACGTGCCTAACCTGACAATTCGCGATTCCCCCGCTCTGGAATCAACTGGCAAGCAACTGATTCCCTCCTGGCTCGTCTTACAGGAAGTTAGTTTTGTGCGAGCGTTCCAACCGGAGGATTGCTCCTGAATACGCAGCGTGGTGGCTTCTGCAGACTCTTTCAACTTGCCCATCGTTGGCTCCAGATGAATCATTTGGATCTACCTGGTGGACATGAAGTTATCGATTAAATGACTGGATGCGACCGTGTCATTCAGGGCGTGAATATGGATGGGGTCTCTGGTGAAGCGTACAGCGGAATTCAGGCGGTTCGACCTGAGCGTTACAGTGCAAGCTTAAATTGCTGGTATAGGAGATTGTCACGTGGGAGCCCGCCTTCCGGAATACGAGCAGCACTGTAATGGCAACATGCTGGAAGACCGAAAATCTTCCTGCTTCTTCCCCATGCACGCATTCGTTCTTTTTGTATGTGGTTATTAGAGAGTTTGTTCTTTGATGTGAAATAATTGATTTTGGGTCTGGAAATGTCAGTTTTCAGACATTCTTCATGTATGGAAATATTGATCTTTATCTGAAGGTCGATTAAGATGCTTTCTGGTAGCAATACTGCACTGGGTACACTTGGGTATGAGCGGCGCGCGCCAGCAACAGATCTATCTTTTTTCATTTGCACATGTTTGTCTCGTATTTCAACCCTCGTAGCGGGTGGATTCGGCTGATTGCCGTGGTGTGTCTGACTGGAATGGTGCAGCCGGTGCACCTGTCGTTGCTGCTGGCAAATCCTTCGGGAGGGAATGTGCAGGCTGGGTCCGCGACGATAAGCAGTCGTCCCGGACAGACTACGGTGACTCAGTCGAGCAACCGGGCTGTGATTCACTGGAATGATTTCTCCGTACGCCAGGGGGAGACCACAACCTTTGTGCAACCAAGTTCCAGCTCGGCTACGCTGAATCGGGTGACCGGCAGCTCGGTGAGCCGGTTGAACGGAAACCTGAATGCTAACGGCCGGGTTTATCTGGTGAATCGAAATGGCGTGGTCATTGGCAAGTCGGGTCGCGTGAACACCAGCGGGTTTATAGCAAGCACAAGCGATGTGGCTTCCGCGGAGTTCATGAAGGGCGGCGACCTGAATTTCAGTGGCAATTCCACCGCTTCCGTCATTAATTACGGCAAGATTCGCGCAACGGACGGAGATGTAACTCTGATCGCACGCCGTGTAGAGAATCACGGCACACTTCGCGCAAAGAATGGGCGCGTGCAGTTGGCGGCAGGAACGGAAGTGCTGCTGAAGAGTGATGGAGCAGAGCGCGTTTACATTAAACCGGGCTCCAGAGGAGTTACGGGCGAAACGGGCATTATCAACACTGGCAAGATCAACGCCGCCGTGGCGGAACTTAAAGCGACAGGCGGTAATGAGTACGCGCTGGCTATTAACAATACGGGCGTTATCCGTGCAAACGGCTCGCGTATGGAGGGTGGGCGAGTCTACCTTTCTGCTACCGGCGGGCGGATACGCAGCAGCGGCACCATTCGGGCGCGCAATTTTGATGGATCCGGTGGAGAAATCCGCCTCGCGTCCAGTGCGATTGAATTGAAGTCCGGCTCACTGACAGACGCATCCGGTTCCCGAACCCTTGGTGGCAAAGGAGGCCGCGTGTTTATTGGTGGCGAGTGGCAGGGCGGCGGTGCCATGGAACAGGCTCAAAGTGTTACAGTTGAAGACGGGGCTCGCATTCTGGCAAATGCAACTCTTTCAACAACAGGAGCTATGCCTTCGTCCCTGGATGGCGGCATGGTTGTGCTCTGGTCTACGGGCCGTACGGAATTTGATGGAAGCATCTCGGCCCAGGGACTCTTTGCCGGTACGGGCGGCTTGGTGGAAACATCGGGCCATGACCTCAGAGTAGGTCTGGCTGCGACAGTGCTTACACGTGGCGGTGAATGGCTTCTGGATCCTGCGACGCTTGATATCGTCTCGACTGTTGCCCCAGGCAGCATTTCGGGTGGGGTCAACGATTCCACAAGCAGCAGTATAAGTGTAAACACAATCCTGACGGCTCTGGGCGCAGGCAACGTGACTCTTCAGGCAACCAGTACGATTAATGTTCTGGCCGCGCTCAATGCATCTGCGGTATCGGGTACCAACAGTCTTACGCTCAATGCGCCGACCGTGCAGCTCAGCGCGCCCATCACAATGAAGACGGGCGCTACGCTTGCCGGTTCAGGCGTGACTATGGTGAACGTGAATCCCGGGGCGAATATCCAGAATGCGGTTACGGTTGTCGGAAGCGGCGGCACAATCAATATCGCAGCGGGGACCTACACGGGTCGCTATACAGTCGGCAAAACCGTTACCATTACGGGAGCGGGCGAGGCCAGTACCGTACTGGACGGCAGCGCCGGGGGCAGCGTGTTTACCATAAGCGCCTCGGGCTTCACCGTTACAATGAACAGCTTTAGCATCACCAACGGAAAGGCTCTGCAGGGGGGCGGAATTATGATGAGCGCCGGCACTCTCACCCTGAATAACGTCACATTGTACGCCAACCGAGTATCCGGCACCGGAAATGATGAGGGCGGAGCTCTGTGGTTTGGCGGGACTACACTGCTGATCAATCAGTCCACCTTCCGCGACAATGTCGGCACCGATTTTGCCGGTATCGATAAAGGCGGCGCACTGATGATCAACAGCGGCAATGCCAGAATCAATCAGTCGGTCTTTTATAACAACACGGGAATGTACGGCGGGGCGATCTACAACAGTGCGACACTGCTTACCATAGACAATTCGACCTTAGCTAATAACATTGCTTCGGACGCGGGCGGTGCTATTCGTGTTAATACCAATGTCAATATCAACAGTTCCACCATTTATGGGAATAAGACCTCAACCACTGGTGGCGGCCTCGGTCGTGTGAACGGTATTGTCAAACTGGCCAATACAATCGTGGCGGGCAATACAGATGGCTATAATCGCACGACCGGAGTTGTGACTCCCACTGCGAGTAACGGCATGGACGTCTATACCAATGTAGCTGCAGGTATTGTTGACGGTGGATTCAATTATATCGGCATCGGCGGCGCTGGGGAAACGGGAATTGCATTTACCCATCAGGCATCCAGTACATACGGAACTTTTGCTGCTCCGGCCAATCCTCTTCTGGCACCGTTGGACAACTACGGTGGCACCACACTATCCATGCAACCTCTGCAGGGCAGTACTGTTATTGATTCCGGCAATACGTCGGGAATCATTACCACCGGCGTCGGCGTAGCGACTGTTGACCAGCGCGGAATCGCACGGCCTCAACAGGGCACAACCGATAAGGGCGCTTTCGAAGCAAGAACTGTGGGTGTTAGTGGCGGAACCTACACGGTGACGAACACGAGTGACTATAATGCCAGTCAGTCCCCCATAGCTAACAGCTTTCGGCTGGCATTGAGTTTGTCGGAAGTGCCGTCCCTCATCAACTTCAATATCCCCACAACCGATACGGGATACAATGGTGCGATATGGACGATTCGCGCGGCAACCGGCACGACGGGCTTTGCCGCTAACAGGGGCACGATCGCGACTGGACCTACAATCGACGCTACCACCCAGCCGGGTTACAGTTTGGCGAACGGCCCGTTGATCGTGCTGGATGGCAACAACTTGGGCACGACTCTGACGATCATCCCGGGCAGCGGCAATATGGTGACTGTCAAAGGGCTGGGAATCACGGCGGGTACTTCATCGACGTTTGGTGGTGGCATCCGGGTCAGCAATGGAAACCTGACCATCAATGACTCCGACATCTACGGCAATACGGCTTTCAGCGGCGGTGGCGGCATCGCATTTACGGCTTCCAGCACCAGTTTTCACACGGTGTCGGGCATCAACGTCTATGGCAATTCGATCTCGGGAAGCGCGGGTGACGGTGGCGGCATCTACCTGGGGGCGGGAAATCTGAATCTAAGGACATCCGCAATCTACAACAACACTGCAAGCGGTGTCGGCGGGGGTATCGCGTCTAACAGTTCTTCCAGTTCTGTCTTTATTCACACTTCAACAGTGTCGAACAACACGGCCAGTTCCTTCGGCGGTATATTCGCCCAGGGCACTTGGCAGATATTCAATACCGCTATTGTGTATAACACTGCTCAGATCGCCAATGGCGGCCTGACCAGCAGCGGCAACGTAACGATAAGCAACAGCATCGTTGCCCTGAACAACGCGCTGGCACCGGGCGCCCCCAAAGATGTGTCGGGGGCCTTCATAGACAGCGGTAATAACCTTATTGGCAACGTCGGCCCGGGCGCGACAAGCTCGGGGTGGGGCGCTTCCACCATTCAGGGAACCGACATCTCACCTGTTAATCCTCTGCTCGGGCCTATAGGGACCTATGGCGGACATGTACAGGTTTACGCGCTTTTGCCGGGCAGTCCCGCAATTGACTCCGGCAACAACGGATCTCTGGCAACAGACGTCCGCGGCGTATCGCGTCCCTACAATGCTGCTGTGGACATGGGACCGTTTGAGGCGCGCTTTGATTATGGCATCACCAGCGGCTCCGGGCAAAGCGCGGTAATCACTCAGGCTTTCGGATCGCCTGTGATTATTACGGTCACTTCCCCGGACAGCGTGTACGGATATACCGACTTCAGCGGCGGCAATGTAACGCTGGTCGTGCCAGGCTCTGGCGCCAGCGCTTCAGGAGTTCTCACCGCGCCGATCTCTGGTACGCAGGCATCTTTTGCACTTAGCGCTAACGGAACCGTCGGCGGACCGTATGCTATATCTGTCCTCGGATCTCCATCCGCTTCTGGTTCGCTCACTAATACCGGAGCGTACGTCACCATTCGCGCCGATGCCGGACAGTCCAGGGAATATGGTTTTGCCGACCCGACACTGACGTATAGTCTGGTTTCCGGCAGCCTCATCTTCGGCAGCCTCAGCGGAAATCTGGCGCGTGCTGCCGGTGAAAATGTGGGCGACTATCTCATCAGCATCGGCAATTTGTCCGCAATGAATCCGAACTATGTAATCACACTCGACGGACCGGTTAATTTTCATATTTCGCCAAGGCTGGTCACTGTAGCTCCGGATGCCTCCCAAGGCAAAATCTATGGAAATCCGGATCCGAGCTTCGCCTATGACATTATCAGTGGATCGGTAAAGACCGGGGATAGCTTTACCGGCAGCCTGATACGCGTTATGGGTGAAGATGTAGGCAACTTTGCATTAAGCCAGGGCTCGCTCACGCTGGGCTCTAACTACGCACTGGCGGTAACCACTGGCGTTACGTTCGGCATCACACCGCGGGACATCACCGTGACACCGACGTTGAACCAGAGGAAAACATATGGAGATCTGGATCCCGCATCGTTCAGCTACGACGTTACTTTCGGCAGCCTGCTTGTCACTGATGCTTTCACAGGCAAGCTCAGTCGCAGCCCCGGCGAAAATACCGGCAGTTATCTCATTACTCAGGGTGACCTGGAGCTCAGCACCAACTACACACTTACATTCGCTTCCGGCGTCACATTCGGCATTGATCAACGGGCCATCTCTATCCGGCCAGACGCGAATCAGCACAAACTATACGGCACGGCAGATCCAACCTTTACCTATTCACTCAGTGCCGGCTCCCTGGCACCGAGCGATACCTCATTGAACGGCCAGTTGAATCGTACTGGGGGCGAGAATGCGGGGCTTTATACCTATACGCAGGGTAATCTAAACTCCGTATCTAATCCGAACTACGCCATTACCTTTGATCCTGCACCAGGTATTCCCTCCGTGCTCAACTCCTTCCAGATCGATCAGCGTGTTATCGGCGTCGCGCCGATCAGCGGACAGAGCAAAGTGTATGGAAGCGGACTGGATTCACTCCCCTACGGCTACACGATTACGTCCGGCGTGCTGTACGGCAGCGATGATTTCAGTGGGGCGCTTGTCCGTTCCGCTGGTGAGAATGCCGGGAACTATTCCATTTTCCAGGGCAGTCTCGCTCTCGGCTCCAACTACGTGCTGAACTTTGACCCTTCCGTGGTGTATACCATCAGCCAGCGGCCGATTTCTATCGCAGCCGTGCCTGGGCAATTCAAGGTGTATGGAGATGCCGACCCGGGAAGCCTTGCCTACAACATCACCAGTGGCACTCTGGCGGGAAGCGATACTCTTTCAGGCGGTCTGGCTCGTGTGAGCGGCGAGAATGTCGGGAACTACTCGATCGGCCAGGGCACACTGAATACTCTTAACAATCTGAACTACGCTGTCACGTTTGTGACCGGTGCGCCGATCACTTCGTTTGGAATCACGCCCCGAGCCATCACGGTGACGCCCTCCAGTGGCCAGGGCAAAGACTACGATGGCACCTCAACACCGCTTACCGGTTTTGGCTACACCATCACCAGTGGCATGATCATCGGCGCCGATGACTTCAGCGGTGCGCTTGACAGGCACCCGGGAGTCAATGTCGGGCTTTACGCCATTACGCCGGGAACTCTCACGCTTGGCAGCAACTACACGCTTTCGGTTACCCCTGACATCAAGTACGAGATTTCCAGGCGCCCGGTGACCGTCATGCCGCAGGTTTCCCAGAGCAAGATCTATGGGGAAGCGGATCCGATCTACACCTATGATGTCACCAGCGGCTCCGTTATCGCGTCCGACTCCTTTGCCGGCAACCTGTCGCGAGTGGCGGGCGTCAACGTCAATGACTATGCCTACACCATTGGAACGCTTTCACTGAGCTCCAACTACGATCTCACTTTTAACGATGCCGGTCGTACGTTCCGTATCAATGCCCGGCCAGTTACTCTTACACCAGACGGCGGGCAGTCGAAACCGTATGGCACCTCCGATCCCGTGCTCACTTACTCGGTAAACGGCATGGGACTCGCGACCGGCGATACAGAGACCAGCGTATTTACCGGAGCCCTGTCACGCGTCGCGGGCGAAACGGTGGGTAACTATGACATCCTGCCGGGCACCGTGGCCGCCAACAGCAACTATGTCGTGACGTTTGATTCGACTTCCGTTGATTTCAGCATTAATCCCCGGTACCTGACCATCACGGCAAACGCCGGCCAGGGCAAAATCTACGGCGCAGCGGATCCCTCTGCCCTTACCTACACTATTACCGGCGATGGGCTGCTCTCAGGTGACATGCTTACCGGCGCACTGGTGCGAGCAGATGGCCAGAACGTGGGGGCTTATGGAATCAGCCAGGGCACCCTGGCCGCGTCTTCGGATTACGTTACGACCTACGTGGGCAACGTATTCAGCATAACCCCTGCAATGCTTACCGTAGCAGCCAACAATGCTCTGGGAATCAGCGGGGATCCTCTGCCCGTCTTCAGTGGACGTATCACCGGATTTGTCAACGGCGACAGCACTTCCGTTGTCAGCGGCCTGCTTTACTCTACTCCGGCCACCATCGCTTCCCCCGCAGGCTTCTATACCATTACACCCGGAAGTGCTTCCGCGGAAAACTATCTCTTCACCTACCTTCCCGGCGTTCTGACACTGAGCGAGGCACCGGTTACTCCCGGCACGCCAACGAATCCTCCAGTTGATCCAGGCACGTCACGCAGCCGTTTTAATGATGATCTCGCCCAGTTCAATGCCACATGGGGTCGCAATAACACCGAAGCACAAATACGCCGCCGCCAGGGAGTGGGCAACAACCGTGGCATTACAGTCCGCTACGCTCCCGCCCCACGCTCCGGCAGCGGCACCTTCCACATGTCCAGCTACCAGCTCTTTGGTAACGGCAGCCAGATCACGGTGCCGAATCAGGCTGGAAGATGATTGCGGAAGCGCAATAAATCAGATCCCGCTCATTTTCAGAGCGCTTCGGCCAGTAACCAGATACTATGCGCGCCAACATGAATAAGCGACTCTTTGGCAATACCGGCTGGGCCGTTTCGGAAATCGGGCTTGGCTGCTGGCAGCTTGGCGGTACGGATTGGGGGGCCGTGGATGAGGATAAGTGTTTTCATATTCTCCACGCAGCTCTCGATGCAGGCGTCAACTTCTTCGATACCGCGGATGTATATGGGAATGGCCGTAGCGAGGAACTGATCGGTCGCTTTCTTCAGAAGAACAAGCCCGAGGTATATGTTGCAACCAAACTGGGCCGTACGGGCTCCCTCTATCCCGACAAATATACCGAGGCAGGACTGCGTGAGGCCACGGAAAACTCGCTCCGCCGGCTTGGCCTGGAGACGCTCGACCTGACTCAACTGCATTGCGTGCCGATGGAGATATTCCGGCAGGGCGACGTTTTCGAGTGGCTTCGCGCCCTACAGAAAGAAGGCAAAATCCGGCATTTCGGCGCCAGCGTGGAATCAGTGGAAGAAGCAAAGCTCTGCCTGCAGCAGGAAGGGCTCGCCTCGCTTCAGATCATATTCAATCTGTTTCGACAGAAACCCATCGCCGAACTCTTTCCGCTGGCCCGTGAAAAGCTGGTCGCCCTCATCGTACGACTGCCCCTGGCGAGTGGCGTTCTGGCCGGCAAAATGACGAAAAGCACTCGCTTCCCCGATGGTGATCACCGCAATTACAACCGGAACGGCGATTTCTTCAACGTGGGCGAGACCTTTGCGGGCCTGCCCTATGAGGAAGCGGTGGATCTGAGCGAATCCCTGAAAGAGTACGTGCCACAGGGAATGACTCTTGCCCAGATGGCACAACGCTGGATCCTCGATTACCCCGAAGTTTCCACCGTCATCACAGGTGCCAGCCGTCCCGACCAGGTATCAGTAAACGTATCGACCTCTACCCTGCCCGCCCTGCTGCCCGAACTACATGATCGCCTTCATGCGTTTTACCAGCAAAACGTGGCTTCTCAAATTCGGGGTCCTTACTAGTCCCTGAGCTGCTATGGTGCGCTGCGATTGAGGGAGTGCATTCGATTGAATGCTGGACTGAAAATCGCCGCTGCCTCCAGGGCAAGCGAGGCACTTGCTATAGTAATGCGATAACGAATGGTTCGTGAAGCGATCCATACCTTCGCCAGCATAAAGAATATGTATTGCATCTTTTGCTGGCTTGAGCGCTTTGAATAGCGAAGTATGCAGGACACATCCCGGCCCGGGCCAAGGGTAGCCTGCTCAGAGCCAATACTTCTCATTTATGGATCTCCTCTTCATCGGTGGTACCGGCAATATCTCCGCCGCCAGCGTTCGCCTCGCTTTGGCCGCCGGACATCGGGTCACTTTGCTGAATCGCGGCAGGCGTCCGCTGGCCGATTACGGAATCCACGGAGCCGAAATCATCCTTGCGGATGTCAACGATGAATCGGCAACCCGAGCCGCTCTGGGCGATCGCCGCTTTGACGTGGTGGCCAATTTTATCGCGTTCAAGCCTGCAGATATCGAGCGCGACATACGTCTCTTCTCGGGGCAATGCGGGCAATACTTCTTTATCAGCTCCGCATCGGCCTACGAAAAGCCGCTGCGCCACCCCTTCGTAACGGAATCGCATCCGCTCAAGAATCCATACTGGGAGTACTCCCGCGACAAAATCGCCTGCGAGGACACCTGCACGGCCGCGTACCGGAACAAGGATTTCCCCGCCGTTATCGTCCGCCCTTCACTGACCTACGAAACCGTATGGCCGATCGCAATAGGTGGCTGGAACGACTTCACGCTGATTGATCGGATTCGGCGCGGCGGAGAAATGATTGTGCACGGCGACGGCACCTCGCTATGGACAGTCACCCACTCCGAAGATTTCGCCCGGGGCTTCAACGGACTGTTCGGCAACACAGCCGCCGTGGGTCACGCCTTCCATATTACCTCGGATGAAGTGCTGACGTGGAATCAGCTCTACACGCTCATAGCCGAAGCTGCGGGGGTAGAGCCAAAGCTTGTCCATATCTCCTCACATTTCCTGGCTCAGATCAATCCTGCCAAACGCGGCAGTCTGCTGGGGGATAAAGCCCACTCCGCCATTTTCAGCAACGCCAAGATAAAGCAGTTCGTGCCCGGCTTCCAGGCTGTCATCCCATTCCACCAGGGCGTGCGCCGCACCCTCGCCTGGTTCGAAGCTGATACCTCCCGCCAGCGGATCGTGCCGGCGATTAACGAAGGAATGGACGCCTATATAGCAGCATGGCGAAAGGCGACTGCCACCATCGAGCCTTAAGGTCGGGAAGTGGTCTTCTTCAATCGTTTTCTTCATATACTTTCGCTGAATCACTGTGGAGCAGGCCTTTGTACAACAGGCATCGAACGGGGTCCAGCGCCGGCCGAACTTCGAGATTGCGTGGATGCCAGACGAGGCCCAGCGTGCGCGTATGCTCCTCCAGCCAGGGCAAGGGCAGCTCCCGCGTTGAGGCAGGCAGTGTAGTGGAGACGATGCGGGGCAGCATGGCGGCGGCCAGACCGGTCGAAACAAGCTGCGCCGCCTGAGTGAAGCTCGTGCACGTATGGGATGGCCGCAAAGTAATACCCGCCAGACGGGCCGCCGAGTCGAGATGCCGCCGGAATTCGCCACCTGCTGTCACCGCCCAGGGACATGTCTCCAGCAACGCGGGGACTTCCTGCACCGGCCATTCTCCCGGTACATAGAGCGCATAACCGATTCGCCGCAGATGCAGATACTTCAAGGGCCGGCTGACAACGTTTCGTCGGATCAACCCGAAATCCAGGCTGTGGTCAAGGAGTCCTTCCACTACCTCCCGCGTCCGCATTACGCGGTAAGACCAGCGGTACAGTCCCGTCGTTGCCGGTTCGCGTGCCAGCATCGGAATCACCAGACACTCAAGCACGCTGTTTCCCGTCGCCAGACGCACCTCCAGGGGCACCGTCGCCTGAGTTTGCTTAAAATCGTGCAGCGACTGAAACTGCAGGCAAATCTGCCGGGCAAGTTCCCTTCCCGCATCTGTGATCTCCAGGCCGCGCCCCTTGCGCCGGGTCAGCTCCGTAGCAAAAAAGGTCTCCAACTCCCGAATCTGCCGGCTGATGAGACTTTGCCGCGCCGGATCCCCCTCCGTCACCGCACATATGCTTCCAGCCTCCACCACCAGAGCGAAGTTTCTCAGCCGCTCCAGAGAAAGCCCATTTTCGGAGAGCAATTCCTTCAACATAACTTTAAAGTTATCTATATTGCAGAATCTTGTCTACCTGGATATTCCAGGCCGGCGTATCGTTCCATCCATCACCCGCGATGGTACTTCTTATGAACAAGATTTCTATTCAGCAAAGCTATGACCTTATCGGCGATATTCACGGTCACGCCGATGCCCTCGAAGCCCTGCTTCTGAAATTGGGCTACAGAACGCATGGCGTTGGCTATCAACATCCCGCCGGAAGAAAAGTTATCTTTCTCGGCGACTATATTGATCGCGGCCCAAAGATACTCAGGACACTGCACGTTGTCCGGGGAATGGTGGATTCAGGTGATGCTCTTGCGGTGATGGGAAATCATGAGTACAACGTTCTTGCCTATTACACGCCCGATGGAAAAGGCGGATGGCTGCGTCCCCGAACGCGGGAAAAAGTCGATCATCACCAGGAAACCCTGCGCCAGCTGGTCGAACCGGAGTCCGCGGAATGGGAAGACTGGAAGGAGTGGTTTCGCTGCCTGCCGCTCTTTCTGGAGCTACCCGGTCTGCGCGCCGTGCACGCTTCGTGGGAGGACGAGGCTATGTCTCTGGCCAGAGGAATCAGGCGGCTGGATGACGAATTGCTTCACCAGATGGCGAACCCGCAGAGCCCGTTGGGGCGCATGAAGAATGTGCTGCTGAATGGAGTAGAACTTGCCCTGCCTGAGGGCCATTTCTACTCGGACAAGCAAGGATTCCGCCGCAGGTTCATACGTCTGCGATGGTGGGAAGATCCCCGAGGGAAGACGTACCGGCAGATGGTGTTCCCTGAATCTGAAACGGTTCCCCCGGTTATCATTCCCGAGGAGGTAATCCGTGCCAGATTCGACTATCCCTCTGAGGCTGTTCCGGTGTTCAACGGCCACTACTGGCTGCCGGACCACCTGGAGCGGAAGCCTCTGGCCGCCAACATTGCCTGCCTGGACTACAGCGTAGCCAAGGGTGGGCGCCTTACCGCGTATCGATGGGATGGCGAGACTGAGCTCAAGGCATCCAACTTTGTCACAATGGATGAGATCCCAGCTGCAAGTCTCACGTTTTAAGAGGGTAGCAAAACTATAAGGACATGGCGTGTCTCTCATCAGGGACACGTCATGTCACTCTTATTTACGCTGTGCGTCGGAAGGCGAGAATTGCAGGGCGGCATAAGCTGCGCCGTATGCGCCGGACCAGTCACCGAGCTCTGCGGGCACGATGGGGACAGCGGTGCCGTAGGGACGCCATTCCACTTCGTCCAGAACGCGCTGAAGCGGTTTCCACAGGGCGTTACCTGCTTTCGCGACACCACCGCCGATTACGACGATTTCCGGGTCGAAGGCGTTGATGAAGGAACCTATAGCGCAGCCGAGGGCCTGGATGGATTTCTCCCATATGGCGACAGCTTGTCTGTCTCCGGCGGTGGCTGCCTCTACGAGGGAGCGTGAATCGAGAAAGCGCCCTTCGGAGCGTTGCGCGACGTTGTAGTTACCGATGGCGGTTTCCAGCGCGCCGGGCATTCCGAAAATGCTCGCAACAGGGCTGTTGAACGCGACAGTAACGTGACCGAGGTGACCTGCACGGCCGAGATGCCCGCGGAGCAGGCGTCCGTCTACCATAGCGGCTCCTCCGACGCCTGTGCCAAGCGTTATCATCACCACATTACTCCGCCCGCGTGCCGCACCGTGCCATACTTCGCCAAGAAGAGCGGCGTGCGCGTCGTTAAGGACCGGAGCCGGAACGCCGAGCCACTGTGTCCAGTTGAAACCTTCGATGCCCACAAGTCGGTTAGGCATCGATGCAATGGAAAGCTGGTCACGCGATGCGAGTCCGGGCGTGGCGATTCCCACGCTGGCTCCAGCCCGGGCAGTGTGAGGAAGACCCCGGCACTGTGCCTCATCAAGCTCGCCCATCAATCGCCGAACGCTGTCCGCCCACGCGGGCAGGCCACCGATCATTCCGCCGTCCGAGGTTGGACCAGTGCGCCTGTCGAGAAGCGTTCCGGCTGCCGAAAACGCGGCGGCCTTGATGGCTGTACCACCCATGTCGATGCCGACAACGTAGGGTGCCTGGGGCGAAGATGGCGATTTCAAGAAAGTTTGAAGTGAATGGTGGACTAGCCACTTATGATTGAGAAATTAGTACCACTGGTCAACACCAATGTTGAAATTGCAAGTGCGGCATTCCTTTATCGATATTCCAACTTTTCGCTCAATTCCATTTGACGCGTGGCTAGTCCACATGCCACGATAATTGGCGATGAAGATCGAAACCCGAAGCGTTCACGAGCAACTTATTCAGCTTTGCCTGAAGGATCTGGCTGCTGGCAGATGGCAGGCTGGGGAGCGCTTTCCGTCCGAGCGCGAACTGGTGGCGCTGCATGGCGTCAGCAGGGCGACGGCTAACAAGGTGCTCGTTAAACTCGTAAGCGAGGGCTGGCTTGAGATGCGCAAGGGCATCGGTTGCTTCGTCGCCGAGCGACCAACTCTGTTTGCTTCGCTTCGCCGCATTGAAAGCTTTACCGACTTCGCCACGGAGCAGGGATACCGCCCCTCCACGCAAGTGCTGGATTTCCAGTCCGGGCACGAGCCGCAGGAGCGAATACGCAGCGCGCTGCGCGTCGGGCCTTTGGAGCGCGTTATCTTCGTGCGCAGGCTGCGTCTCATCGACGGCGACCCGGTCATTCTGGAAGATCGATGGCTGCCCGCCGCGCTTTATCCCGATCTGAACGAGCAATCTCTGGAAGGATCCTTCTACCAACTCTGCCGGGAGCGCTACGGGCTAACCGTACAGCGTGAGGAAGCCGAAGTGCGTGCTGCCCTAGCTCCCGCATGGCCCGGAGTCAACTGGTCCGCCCCTGCCCTTCGCCTGGAGGGGATGGGCTTCGACGCGGCGGGCGTTCCCCTTTGGTACCAGGTGCTTCATTACCATGGAGGCCGATTCACCCTCAGCAACGTAGTGGACAACGCAGCTGCCATGCCGCGGCTGGCGCTGAATTTCGCGATCAAACACTAATTCCTGTATCTCCTCACAGCCGTTTCCTGCTGCCCAACCTTACCGCACTTCGCACTCACTCCCTTACCCTCACAATATTAAGCTTTTTATGCAAAGACCTACCGTCAACGAACTGGCCAAGATGATCGACCACTCCCTGCTTCATCCCACGATGTCGGATGACGAAATCAGGATTGGCTGTGAGCTTTCACGCGATTATGGTGTGGCTACGGCCTGTGTAAAGCCCTACAGCATCCGTCAGGCACTGGAGATCTTTGAGGGAACTGACGTGATGGCGTGCGCGGTCATTGGCTTTCCGCATGGCAACAGCACAACGGGTATCAAAGTAATCGAAGCGGAGTCCGCCGCACTGACAGGTGCCAGGGAGATCGACATGGTGGTGAACGTTGGCAAAGTAAAGAGCGGCGACTGGGCGAGTGTGAAGCGCGAAATAACTCTGATAAACGAAGCCACGGTAGCGGCAGGATCGATCCTGAAAGTGATCTTTGAAAACGACTATCTTGGTACGGACGAAATCATCCGGCTATGTGAAATCTGTTCCGAAGTGAATGTGGCATTCGTTAAAACATCCACCGGCTACGGCTTCGTCAAGCAGCCGAACGGCAGCTACAATTACAAGGGCGCCACGCTGGAGCATCTGAAACTGATGCGCAAGCACACTGCGCCGCACATTCAGATAAAGGCTGCAGGCGGCGTGCGTACGCTGGATGATCTGCTGACAGTGCGTGAACTGGGGGTTACCCGCATCGGAGCCACGGCCACGAAGGTGATTCTGAACGACGCGATTAAGCGTGGATTTACCGGTACGCTTCCCCGGCCTCATCTTGAGGAAGCAGCGTTGGCCGTCGCGGCAGCAGTTCCCGCAGGTTATTGATGTAGCGTTGTGCTTTTGAAGTCGATGATTTCCCTATAGGTCATGAATACTGAATCGCGGAAGAAGCCCATTCGTGTTGCCATTGCCGGTATCGGCTTTATCGGGCAGGTACATATTGAGTCCCTGCGGCGAATTCCGGGCGTGGAAGTAGTGGCCTTGTGCCACTCCAGCCAGGCCGCCGCGGAAGCCAGAGCCGAGTCGTGGTGCGTTCCCCTCGCTTACTCGGATTTCGATGCCATGCTGCGCGAGGTTCGGCCCGACTGCGTGCACATTGCGACGCCAAACAATCTGCACTACGCCATGGTGGAGAAAGCGCTTCTATCCGGGGCGCATGTTATCTGCGAAAAACCGCTGGCTGTAACTGCTGCCGAAGCGGAGAAGCTTCTGGCGCTCGCGCAGGAAAAGAAGGCGGTCCACGCCGTCCACTTCAACGTGCGCTACTATCCGCTGGTGCGCGAGATGAAGCGCCTTCGCGAGAAAGGCGAACTCGGCCCTATACACGCCGTTATGGGCAGCTACCTGCAGGACTGGCTCCTGTACGCCACGGATTTCAACTGGCGCATCGACAGCGCGCAATCCGGCGAAAGCAAGGCGGTGGCGGATATCGGGTCTCACCTTATTGATCTCATCGAATATATCTCCGGCCTGCGGGTCTCCGCGGTTATGGCGGACTTTTCCACCGTGCACCCGGTGCGCAGGAAGCCTAAGAAGGCGGTCGAAACGTTCTCCGGCAAGCTGCTGGCACCTGCCGATTATGAGGATGTTGCGATTGAGCTGGAGGATCTGGCTCACATTCTCCTTCGTTTCGACAACGGGGCCCGCGGCGTCGTTGCCGTCAGTCAGGTAGCGGCGGGACGAAAGAACGATGTCCGCGTGGAATTCTCCGGCGCCACTCACTCCATGGCGTGGGATTCGCGGCACGCGGAAGAGTTGTGGCTCGGCAGCCGCGACAGCGCCAACCGCATCGTGCTGCGCGATCCTGCTCTTGTGGATGAGCAGACGCGCGGGCTAATCTCATACCCGGGTGGCCACAGCGAAGGCTTCGGCGATACGTTCAAGCAGCTTTATCGCGAAGTTTATGAGGCGATACGCCAGGGGACGCCGCCGGAAAATCCCTCATACCCCACCTTCGCCCACGGCTGCCGTCAACTGACACTGTGCCAGAAGATTGTAGAGAGCAGCCAAACGGAGGCATGGGTGCGGGTCTAGTACCGTAGACCGAAGCGTCTCAGAGCAGTTCTCTCCACAACTACATCATAAATCCATGCATGATCTCGGACTTGTCAGCGCCATCCTGGCCGATCGCTCTCTGGAGGACGTCATCCTGTTTGCCGCCGCGCACCGCTTCAAATGCGTTGAGCTGATGTGCTGGCCCAAAGGGCGCGCGGAGCGGCGTTACGCGGGCGTTACGCATATCGACGCGGATACACTCACCAGCGAGGAGGCTGCTGCAATAAAGCAGCTTCTTCGTGAGCAGAACGTCTACATCTCTGGACTGGGCTACTATCCCAATCCGCTGGATCCGGACACGGAAAAGGCATCGGTCTACATCGCGCATCTGAAGAAGGTGATTGCGGCCGCTGCCCTGCTGGGGGTGAGCCGAGTCAATACGTTTATTGGCCGCGATCCCACCGCGACACTGGAGCATAATTTTGCGCTGTTTCAGAAAGTGTGGCCGGACATCGTCAGGTTTGCGGAGGATCACAACGTAAAGATCGGCATCGAAAACTGCCCCATGCTCTTTACTCAGGACGAGTGGCCGGGCGGAAAGAATATGGCCGTAAGCCCTGCTGTCTGGGAGCGGATGTTCACCCTCATTCCCAGTCCTTCCTTTGGCCTGAACTACGATCCATCACACCTCGTCTGGCAGCAGATGGATGAGGTCCGGCCCATATACGACTTCCGCGAGCGCATCTTTCACGTTCATCTCAAGGATGTGCGGGTCTACCGAGAGAAGCTTAACCGCTGCGGCATTCTGGCTATTCCGCTGGATTACCATTCGCCCAAACTGCCCGGCCTCGGAGAAGTCAACTGGCGCAGTTTCTTCGGAGCGTTAACCGACATCCGCTATCGCGGCCCCGTGTGTATTGAAGTGGAAGACAAAGCCTTCGAATCCACGCCAGAAGACGTCCATAATGGCATTCTGCTCAGCAGGAACTACCTCGAGCAGTTCCTCGCGGGCTAACTAAACTTCCCAAACTATGGTGCGGATGTTTCCCTGCCTTTCACCTCAAAGGTTACCGGATTGGATTTCCCCTACGCCAGAATAGCACTCATCGCCCGGCTGGTGTTGTGGATCAGCACTTCCGGGTGGTGTTTGT
>JBGGNE010000125.1:0-15394 GCA_041287705.1 Methylacidiphilales bacterium
GTGTCTTGGTGGTGAAAATTTTCCCTTTCCAGCAACAGATTCAGCACCAAGGGGGGACAAAAGGAAGAATCGGGAACGCGGACTAATGCACTGCGTGCCGGTGAAACAGATAGCTTTCCACCAGAAGTACCAGCAGCAGCAAGATCAGGATGGCGGGGACGAGATCGCCGCGGAAGAGGGCGGGCATCCAGGATGGAGTGCCGGGGGGGACGACTGCTGCGGCAGGTGCCTGGCTTAGCATCGTGGCACGGCGGGAGAGCAGCGAAGAAGTGCCGGATGATGTGGCGGGGGCGCCGGAACTGGTGCTGGTGAGAGCGGAAGCATCCGCGGAAGAACCCGGCGTGGCGCTGGCGGGCGCAGTGGCTGTAGTGGCAGCAGCAGTCGTTTCCCACCAGCCGAGGCTGTCGAGTTCCAGGACGCCACCGCGGATGGGGGCTGTTATCTGGCGGCTGTCGGGGAGTGTCCAGGTGACTTGCGATCCCTGTACACGCACCACTTCGCCGCTGTGGAACTGCGATAGTGCTACGGCGTCCAGCTTGGGCTGAGCCGTCCAGTAGATGGCGTTGCCGAGCAGCAGCGGCCAGCTGGCGAGCAATGGCAGACGCTCGGACTTCTCCGGATTAAAGCCCAGGATGACAATGCGCTGCCCGTTGCGTTCGCCCGCCGCCAGGATGGGACCGGCGGGGCCTTGCCACAGCGGTTCCAGAGAGCCCGTGGCATCAATGGAGGCAGTCTGAGTCAGCGAGATACGGCCCGTGGCCACACCGTGCAGCAGCGGATGTTTCTCACGAGTGACGCGCACGGCATCCACAAAGATACCCTTTTCCAGCGGCTGCACGCGAACCGGGCCGCTGGATCCGGGCGGATTCAGCACGATGACGGCCTGACCGGGGGTGTCGGGCCATTTCTCCGGCACCCAGCTGTCGAAGATGACGACATCCACGGGTCGGCGCGGCGGCCAAGTGGAGGGCGTGCCCTGCAGAATGCGCAGCTCGCGCTCGGACGTGGAGAGGGAGCTGAGCGCCAGCGAGGTAAAGGGGCTGGCATCCGGGGTAATCCACAGCACCTCCAGCGGTTTGGAGGCGGGTATGCGGGCGAAGGCAAATCCATCCAGCGCCAGCACGTCACCTTCACAGGTGACATGCATCTCCAGCAGCGTGCCCGCGTCTGCGGTGACGGGCAGGGGCATCACGAATTTCTCGGGCACGCCGGGTTTCAGCTGCAGTTTGCGCGTGGAGATGAGGCGGCGGTTGGAGATGAGATCCAGCTTGGCTTCCACCGTGGCGGTGCCGGCAGGCGCGGAGGCAATGACTTCCGCAAAGAGCTCGTACCGACCCTGCTGCAACGGCGGCTTGCGCAGTTGAAAGGCGGTGATGCCGACATTAACCGGACTGGGCAGCGCCACATTGACGTGCGTGTAAAAGCGGGGATCCGGAGCGGTAACCGCCGGAGTGGCGGAAGCAGCAGCGGACGGCTGAGATGCAGGCGCGGCGTTGGCAGGTGGGGCGGCCAGTGCGGGTGCGCCGGTATCTATCGAAGGCGCTGGTGCCGGGGTCGGGGAAGCTGTCGGGGCAGTCGAAGGAGAGTTTGTATCTGTAGAAGAAGATGGTGCAGAGGCCGAATCTGGAACCAGAGGAGCGGACGGCGCCGTTGCAGCAACTGGCGCAACCGGCGTCTGCGCGGAAGAAGGAGAAGAGGAAGAGGAGGTGGCGGGAGAAGCGATCCATGGCTCGCCCGATGCGGCTCCTTCCGGGCGATCGGTGAAGTGCCAGATGGCGGAATTGGGACGCAGGTTCGCGACTTCACGGGCCAGATCGACCGCCGGGCCGGGTTTGCCTTCGATAGGGCGCACGGCCAGGGCGTCAAACGTGCGGGGAAGCAGGCGGCGGTCGAACGTCAGAGGCAGCACGATTTCCGGGCGCTCATCATAGGCGATGATCGACACTTCGACGTTTGCGGGAAGCGCCCCGAGCCGCTGGCGCAGACGTTCAATTGCCTCAGCCAGCCGAGTGCGGCCCATGCCGTCGGCCGCGGCCATGGAGGCGGATCTGTCCAGAAGAACGACAACGCTCTCCACCTGGCCTGAGCCCATGCTGAGCACGGCACGCGCGAGAGCCAGCGATCCCGCGGCGATAATCAGCAGAGTCAGCAGGAGAGAAAGCAACCGCTTGATCGTGCGCAGCCAGCTGCTCTCCTGATGTTCGCGAGCCAGCGCCTTGAAAAAGATAAGCGTGCTGACAGGTACACGCTTCGGCTTTCGGCGAAAAAGATAGAGGACCAGGGCCACCGCACCCAGGGACATCCACGCCAGCATCGTAGGCTCAAGCAGCCGCATGCGAAGACCTTAGCGTGAGAGAGCACATCTCCGCAAGCCACTGTCTGGGAAATCGTCCGGTTGCTGTTCGACGACCGCGAAGGGGGAGGCTTTTTTGTGACCGGAGGGAAACAGATCTGGCCAGCAAAAGCGAAAATGGTCGAACTACCGCTTTGGCTTCAACGTAACGATGAAATATCCCGACAGCCGTTAAGCCGGTGTGGGCTTGTCCGTCGTCTGGCGGACGCGCTCCAGGAGGCTCTTCTTCGGGGGAACACCGAAGAGTTCTGCGACCTTCTTGGAGATATTGGGCAGCGGAAACGGCTTGGGGATCAGCGCGTCGAACCCGGCGGTGCGAGCTTCCAGCGTCAGCCTGGCATCAAAGAGACCGCTGATGAGGATGTACCTGCCCTGCGGATAGTTGTGGCAGACGCGCTGCTTAAGCTCGATGCCGGTGAGTCCGGGCAGATTGTAATCCAGCAGGAAGACGATGCGATCGGCGACAGGCTGAAGCTGGCTGATGGCGGATTCGGCGTCCAGGAAGCAAATGACTTCGTAGTTCACGCTGAGCCAGTCGCGCAACAGGTGATTTGCCGCGACGTTGTCTTCTACGATGACTATTTTTTTGAGTGCTTCCGCCATAGTGTGCGCCAGGATCATTCCGTCACTTTGCCATAATTTCAACAATATTATATTCGAGAATGGAAAAATCGAACGGTTTCATCAGCAGGGCATCAAAGCCAACATTCAGTACGGTTTCGGCCAGCTGACGATCAATATTGCCGCTGATCAGCATGAATTTGGCTTCCGGATGCAGCGGATGGAACTCACGGAAGAGATCGATACCGTTCTGCCCGTCGTGCAGCAGGTAATCGATGATAAAGAGGTCGACTTTGCCCAGGAAGGAAGCCGCTGCCTGCAGGTTTGTGGCGCTGGAGAACGGCTGCACCTTGTTGCGGGGCGACAACTGATCCACCAGGGCGGAGAGCGTCAGTTCCTCATCTTCAATGATGACGATGCTGAGGCCTTGTACGGAGGGTGGCATCCCATAATCTATATCAGTCTGCCTGTCGGGAATCAAGCAGGCCCTTCCGCGAGGACTCTTTTTATTTAGAAGAGGCCGTGTGGCGGACGCCGGTAAGGGGATTTTGCTGGCAAGGCGGGCGTCGCTCGCTTATGAGATGATGGCCCATGAGCGAATTTATCGATACTGATGTTGCCGAAGCCGAAATGGCAGCCCGGGATCGAAAAAAGCGTCTGATCGCCGCAGTTCAGGCCGGAATGCTGCTCACGATCGCCAACTTTCTTGCCTCGCTGGGGCACTTTGTTTATCAGATCTACTGTAAGCCGCGCCTGGAATCCGGCGAGTTTTCGCTGTTTAATACCACGCTGATTCTGGTGCAGTTGCTGACCGTGCCGCTTGCCGCCGGCAGCCAGGCCTTTACCCACTTTATCAGCAAGCACCACGGCAACGACAACCACGAGGAGCTGCACAATCTACAGGACTGGTGCCAGATGATGCTGCGGCGCTATACCTGGTGGCTGTGTGTGGCGGCGCTGATTGTCATTCATCCGCTGACCATCTTCTTTAACTTTCCGCGCGACAGCCTGACGCTGGTGGCGCTGGCCTGTGTGCCGCTGATGCTCTGGAGCATCCTGGGCACGGTAATGCTGGCGGGCCTCAGCCGGTTCGAGCTTCTGGCGGGGCTGACGTTCGGCACGATGCTGGTCCGGTTTATCTCGGGCGCGGTGCTAATCTGGTTCTTTCCTTTCGCCGAGGCGGCCGCATGCGCCACGCTCTTCGCATGTATTGTGCTGGCGCTGCCTGTGCTGATGGCCAAAACACCTCGCCCGCGTGAGATGCTGCAAAACCCATGGACCCCGGAGTTCAGCCGCTACCTGGCTGCGGCGCTGTGCGTGGGCGTGGCTACGTTTATCTTCACACAGGCGGATCTTCTGATCGCGCAGCGCTGCTCTGTGGGTGTACCCAACATCAAGGGCTGGGTTCCTTCGATGGAAAACATCAGCAAGATACGCGCGATATCGCTGGATATGTATACTGCGGCGGGTCTGCTGGGCCGGGCGATTCTGATGGGGGCGACACCTATCCTGGTAGTGTACTTTACCAAGCGTTCACAGGGCGGGCCGGGCCAGTTGAATGCGCGCGCACTGCTGGCGATTTACTTCATCCTGATCATCATTGGTTCCGCGATGCTGACGCTGTTGCGGGAACCGCTCAGCCTGTTCTTTGTGCGATCGGCGGATCCTGAAATGATGGAACGCGTCCGTATCTTCGCCCTGGCCATGATCCCTATCGGCATTGTGCAGGGTGTTGGCTACTATCTGTTGGCCACCAGCCGCCTGCTGATGTGCTATATCTTCGGCGGACTTGGCCTGCTCTATCTCTTCATCCTGGGATCGTTGGGAACGGATCTGTGGACGCTGCAGTCGCTGATGTGCGGGGGATCCGCCGGTGCCCTGTGCGTGCTCTATATCGTCAGCATCGTCCGCCATAGCTGGACGCTCAAGTAATAGTGCGATCTGGCAAGGCGCGAGGCCGTTGCTGAATGGAGCGGCTAGCGTTTCCTGCCCAGCAGTCTGTTGTAAAGTTCGTAGCTTTCCTTCATGCGCAGGCGTATGTCCAGTTTGGAGACGGCGAGCTCGTGTCCGGCGTCCGCGCAGCTTTCGCGCAGAGCGGGGTTGGAGACGTAGCGGCCCACAGCTTCGGCCAGAGCTTCCGGATCGCGCGGCGGAACGAGCAGACCCGTGCGGCCATCTTCGATAAGCTCGGGGATGCCGCCGACATTGGTGCCGATGACCGGCTTGCGGAGTGCAAATGCTTCCGGGATGACGCGTGACTGACCTTCGCCGCCGTTGCTGGCCAGGATAAAGATATCCATGGCAGCCATGAGCTGCGGAACGTCTTTGCGCCAGCCGGTCCAGATGACTCTACCTTCCAGCCCAAGCTGTTTGCTGTAATCCTGCACCTGCTGAAACCAGGCGCCGTCGCGGGTGGGGCCGCCGACGAAGAGGAAGCGCAGATTGGGGTAGCGATCGCACGCTTTTTTGGCGGCGGTTACCAGCGTGTCATAGCCTTTATCGCTGCGTACCATCGCCACGGTGCCCGCAACGATGTCCTGCGGACCGAAACCAAACTCCGCGCGGGCAGCCACGCCGTCGACGCCATGCTCAAAGTGTTTCAGGTCCACGCCTTCGCCAATAACCGTGATGCGTTCGGGCTTTACCTTGTTCTTCTCAATAAACTGACGGCGAATGCAGTCCGCCGTGGCCACAACTGCCGTGGCGCCCGTGGTATAGGCGAAACTGCGGCTGAAGCTGGGTGTTACCAGGCCGCTGATATGGCGATAGCGCACAATGGGGATTCCCAGCGCGCGGTAGGGCAGGCTGAGATAGAAATCGCGGGCGCCGTGGCAGCAGATAACATCCGGGCGGAACTTCCAGACAAGCTGGGCCAGTTGCGTTGCGCCGCGGGGATCAAAACTGCTTTTCAGCGACATGGGGAAGTGCGGGGTGCCTCTCTCCTGGGCGTGCTGGCGCATGCGGCCTTCTTCATTTACCACGGCAATGGCTTCATGTCCGTCGCGATTGGCTTCCTCCACCTCTATCAGGGTGCGCAGCCCCTGGCCGCCCCATTGCTTGCCGCATTCTGTGTGCAGAATCTTCATAAATACGATACGCGCTATGCTCCCGGATGCCAGGTCTGTTGCTAGTGCTGCCGGCTCTCCGCAGTCTGATCTGTTATTTTAATGACGCAAGTATATCGATCCATATCCACCGTCTTCTGGCGAAGAACGCCTCCGCGGAGGAGATACAGGCTGTCGCGATACTCGCTTTCCCCGGTCATCCCGTTAACATAGAGACCGCGCAGAGGTGGATTTATCGGCTCTTTAACCGGCATCCTGGGGGGAAGGTAGCAGTAATAGTCGCCCACGAGATGCAGCGACAGCCTCCAGGGCCTCTCGCCCATGCCATAGCTTTGCATCAGGGCAGGGTGCCTGTCGTACAGGGAGATGATGATCTTCCGGGCTTCCAGTGGGGTCAGCTTCAGCGTGCCGGCTTTGGCGATGTAAGCTTCCGTGCCGGGGTAGTAAACAGAGACGACTCGTGTCTGCTGTTTCGATCTGGCGCTCGTCACCATCTCCTGCTGAGCCTGCAGCGCTACAGAGGAATACGACAGGAGCAGCAGCGCTGCCAGCATAAGGAAAAGCCTACCAGACATGTTGCTCCGCCAGCATGGCTTCGCGCTCCAGCGGGGCGTTGAGATAGCCGAACTGGTAGCACTCGCGGAAATAAGCCTTGATAAAGCGGTCGATGCCGCCCAGCCGCTCGTGCTGAGCGGTATGCACCATCTCGTGCACGATAACGCGGCGAGAGGTCTGGTAATCGCGCCGAATGTAAATGCCGTAGCCGAGGCTCATCCCCAGCGTGGCGGCCGGGTGCAGGCCAAAGGCGTGACCAGCCAGGCGCAGCACCGGGTTCATGGGGAATGGGACCGCATTGACTGTAAGGATACGAATGCGGTCGGGGTGAGCGACGCCAATGTTGGCGGCATCTTCCATCTGGCGCTGTGTGAGTGCCGAGCCATGCTGCAGGATATCGCGCTCACGGCGGCGCGCCCAGCGGACGACGAACGGAAGCGCCATCTCCAGACCCGTTGCGGGAATCCACTGCAGGGCCTTGGTGATGGGACGTGGAGAAGTGTAGGGCGGCACCTCTATAAGCTAGGGAAGAAGGATTTCCAGACTCAATACAAAAGAATTAAAAAAGCGATGGGAACCGAAAATGATTCCCTTTGTGGCGTTCCGCTTATTCCTCTTCTTCGCCGAGCGGCTTGGGAACCTCCGTGCGAGCGTCGAAGACGTGCAGGGGCTCGAAGCAATACTGCGCGCGTTGCCAGAAGTACTGGGCGGAAGGTGTGGAATTCTTGGGCAACGACTTGCGGAACAGCGCCTTCTCGATCTCCGCCTGAGCCTGCGGGAGTTTTCCGCGCTTCAGGATGACGCGATAGAGCATCGTAAAGGAGCTGCGTTCCGGGCGGTCAAAGACATCCAGAGGCGCGGCCACGTCCACCTCCACACCCATTTCCTCCAGCAACTCGCGCTCCAGGGCGGTGCGCAGGCTTTCACCAGCCAGCACTTTGCCGCCGGGGAAGCTCCACAGGCCGGGTTTTCCGCGCTTCGGTTTTTGCTTTACCATCAACAGATCGCCATACGCGTCTTCTATCCACGCCATTACCGAAACCTCTTTATTAAGGCGGGGCGGACGCGATGCCACCGGCGCCAGCGGCACGTCGGCTGCCGGATGCTGGGGCGCAGTGGGCAGAGCCGAAATGGGCTGAAGCTTTTTCATCTTGATCTTCGCCTTCACCTTTACCTTAGGATTGGCATTGGGCTTCGGAAGCTTTTTCTTGCGTGAATTCGTAGGCAATGGAGGAGGAAAGGGAAAGTGTTGCGGCTGGGTGAACAGGGTAGACAATTTTTTTCGGGAAAACGAAGAAAGTTCTTTCATTTGCCGCATTCGTCACAATATGACAAGGATTTGTTGCAAAAAACCTGATCATGACGCCAGAAGCCTGTTTGAAAAGAAAGATGCGTATCAGCAAGTAGGATGCCGCTTTTTTGGGGATGCCTGCGTTTACTGTCAGCAAGGTCGGAATCAGGGGGGAGGTTTTGGAATCAACAGGGAGAATCGGCACCTCGCGGAAATATAACATGGTAATAACGCTCTTTTCTGATCAAATTACACCACTATCACACGTTCAGTAACTGTTTCTATTCCTGAACTCTGAGGTTTGCGCCGCATAATTACGCGGTTCTGTTGTCGCCGCCGGGCGTCACTTTAAATTTCTCCTACCCCACCTATCCAAGTATGAGCATCATTAATCTGCTTTCCGAATTGGGCTCTCATATGGGCATGAACCAGCTTCGCCCCAATGAGCATGGCATCTGCCGGCTGGTTTTTGATCAAAAGCTGAAGGTGGATCTGGAGCCCTCCGAAGATGGGAAGTCGCTGCTGGTCTACACCAAAGTGGGCGAAATTCCTCATGGAGCCGCCAGCGGGTTCTATCGCATGTTACTGGATGCCAGCCTTTTCGGTCGCGGTACCGGTGGCGGCGCCACCCTGGCGCTGGACGGAGACGCAGGCGAAGTCTTCCTGCAGGCTATTCTGCCCCTGGATAAACTGGACGCCATCGTGCTGAGCTCCACTCTGGAGGACTTTCTGAATACCGCCGAGACCTGGGTCAGCCATTTTGAGGCCAACGAGTTTCCGCACTGGGATGAGCCTGTTACGGAATCAGGCTCTGCCACGCGGTCTTCTGGCAACGATGACTCCGCCGAGAGAGCTCTGATTCCGCCTTCTGACGAAGATATCGCGCTCGGCCGCGGTATGGGCGGCTTCATCCGCGCCTGATACTGGTCGGATTTGATCTGATGTGCCAGGTCTGAGCGCCTGCGTCCGGACTGCAAAGCTGCCTCACTTCACACCGGAGGCGGCAGCTTGCGCAGGTAATCCGCCACGGCGCGCACTGCTCCTGCCTGGGCTGCCACGCGGCCCGGTAATGGCAGCATCGACGGCGTCTCGGTGGTGTAGCCCATATCCGCGTGGTGGTAGCTGAGATAGAGTGCTTCCGGCCAGTCTTCCCGCATCTGGTGGCGATGCGCGTCGGTGCGCAGAATGACACCTTGCAGGGCGGGGAAATCGTCGATGGTCGCCGCAAGCTCGATGGGAATGTGCTGAGACATCGCCATAACCAGATCCAGCGTCGGCGACTGGCGCTCTTTCAGATTCAGCTCGAACACATAGGCACCCCTGGCCTCGTAATCCTCGTGCAGGCACAGATAGGCGTCGAAAGCCGGCAGCGTCTTCAGCGCTTCCACATGACCGCGCGCTTCGGTGGAGGCCAGACGAAAGTAGTCGCGATTCACGTCGATGCCATTCGCATTCTCACGTTTACCCACCGCGTGTCCGTCCGGATTTATCATGGGAAACAGCGCGACATTGAGTCCCTGGAACACGGTCGGATCCTCCAGCAGCTCCAGCATGGCGTACGGCCCCGAGGGTTCGTCACCGTGGGTGCCTGTCGAAACATACAGAGTGGGTGCCATCGCATCAGTCTGCCAGCGCTTGAACCAGGGGCGCGGATGGCCCTGCTCCGAGGGGGAAAGATAGCCGATTTCCCAACCGCCGCGTGGCTCTCCGATTGCGGTCGTGTCGCCCTGATGCTTTTCCACGCGGTTCAGTCGTTCGACAAGAGCCACGATCTCCTGCGCGTAGGCATCCACGGCAACGGGGACGGCCCGCGAAGAGGCGGAAGGTATAGTTAAAGGAGACGGGGCGGGCGATTGTGGAGAAGGATCGGCAGACGGTGAGAGCGGCTGGTTCAACGACGACGACATGCCCTGCACTTTGCATCCCAACTACACGAGGCGCAACCCACAAAAGTGCGGCTGGTGTGGACTGGGTGCGATTCAAAGTGGAGCTAAAAAAGGCATCAAGTTTTTCTTAACACTATGGAGTCTCCGTAAAATAAACTGTGCAACTTGAGTCGTCGATTTTGAGATGAGAGCAAGGCGGAATGGAGGGAGTGCATTAGACTAATGCTCGACCGGAATTCCAACGCTGCTCTCGCTCAAAAGCGGCGGCTCAAGTTGCACAGGTTATTTTCCGGAGGCTCCTATATTACCCATTTCCTTCCGCCTCTTCTTGGTCTCCCCTTGGTATCCTCTTTGTATCTTCGTGGTGAAATCCCCTGTCTTTTCCATTCTACATCGTTTGCGTCTGCGAAAGGGGGAATTTTACCACGAAGATACAAATAGGGTACCAAGGGGGGACCAAGAAGAGGTGGAACATTGGATTGTTACTGCCGATATTCTCGCTCCTTTGCTCCACTTTGAATCGCACCCGTGTGGACTCGAAAGAGAGTTTTCGTTTAACTTAACGCTTTCAGCTGCCGGGAAATGGTTCCTGGTATTATCGTGGTCTGCGGCATTGGTTTATGGAAACCGTAAAAAATCCTCATTATTCTATTGACCTTTGGAGTTGCGACTTCTAGGCTCTCCCCTCTTATGGCAAATACTCGTTCCGCTGCTAAACAGGCGCGGGTGTCCAAGCGTCGTCGCGTTATTAACGTAGCGGTCAAGAAGGTCATTCGTGCTTCCGAAAAGAATATCCGTGGTCTTGCGAAGGCAAGCAAATCGGAGGATGCCCTCAAGGCGCTCCCTCAGTTCCAAGCTGAGATGGACAAAGCGGCCAAGAAAGGCATTATCCACAAAAACACCGCTGCTCGTCACAAGAGCCGCGTTGCCAAGCTGCTGGCTAAGGCTGCTCCCGCTCCCGTCGCTGCTTAAGCCGAACAGGTGATGAGCCGAAGGCAGAAACAAGGCATCCCGTATGTCTTTGATTCTGTGCCGGTTCTGAACCTCCCGCTTGATTTGCCGTCTGCTGCGCTGCTACTGCTTCCATCCGCTTTCCCTGCTGTTCCCGCTTCGTCCGAGCTGTGTCTGGGTTACCTCTAAAAGGTGATTCTTGCATTTAGCTCGGAAGAATCGTGTCTGCATCGTGCCGTTGTTGTCGCTGTCAGGTTCACACTTATGTCGCTCCAGGATCCACCCCCCGGCACAGCCTCCGCGTCAAAAGCTGTGGTCAGTGCCCGCAAAATATGGGGCTGGATCGCAATTGCCTCCGTCGTGCTAGCCGTAGTCTCTCTGGTGGTATCGTTCTACGCCACCATGCATTATTTTAGCTCCGCAGGTCAGGCGCTGTCACTGAGCATAGGCCCGGGTGAGCAAATAATGGAACAAAAGGAAAACGCCCGGGGAGCGGTTCATTCCCACACGCTTTCGGCGCTCTTCAGTCTCTCCGGCGGGCTCTGCCTGTTTGTTATTGCCACGGTCGGTTTTCTTGTCTCAGTGGCGCAATACCTCAGTCTCCACGCGCGCTCAGTCGCCGCAAAAGCCGCAGAGCCGGTCGCTGCCGATCTCTCCGAGCCCTCGGAAGCAGACACTGAGCGCTTTGCAACGATTCTGAATCGCCCGGCAGAGCAGAAACAAACTCGATAATCCGTCTTGATCCATCGGCCCGGAAATGGGGCAGCATCCACAAAGGGAAACAAAAAGCGCGCCACCTGGTGAGGGCGAGCGCGCTCTGAAAGTGTAATGGGAACGAAGCCGGACGCAGATTAGGCGCGGCCGAGATATTTGCCGTCTACGGTATTGATGCGGACCAGTTCGCCTTCCTTGATGAAGAGGGGAACCTGCACGACCATGCCGGTTTCCAGCGTGGCGGGCTTCTGCACGTTATTGGCGGAGTCGCCCTTAACGCCGTCGGCGGATTCCACAATCTTCAGCGTAACAGTGCTGGGCAGTTCGATTTCCGCAGCCTTTTCGTCGGTGAAGACGATATCAACAGTCTGGTTCTCGGTCAGGTAATCCTTCACCTTGCCGACGAAATCTTCCTGCAGTGTCAGGGTCTCGTAGGTGAGTGGATCTATGAAATTGTAGCCCGTGCCGTCTTTGTAGCTGAACTCGTACTTCTTGCGGCTGATGGGGACGAGTTGCAGGGCGTCGTTGGAGTTAAATCGCTGTACGAAGGACTTACCCGTGCGCAGGCTGCGCAGAGTCATCTGCACGAAGGCGCGGAGGTTACCGGGAGTGCGGTGCTGCGATTCAAGCACGATACAAATATCGGTATTCCACTTAATGGCCTGTCCTTTTCCTACTTCGTTTGCGTTCGGCATATTAAAATTGGGCTGTTTCTTACTTGCGTACTGATGAGCATGGGCTGAGCTGAACTTTCTCGACCGGCATGACTGGCATGGGTAGCGAAGCTGCCCAGTCTCCAATGGTTCAGCAGAAAATACAAGCACCTTTTTTTGAACACAGCCTTCCGTTTCGCAGGATGCTCTGTTACTTCAGCGATTCGTGGAGGGTTTCGGTGGGGGGCGGGCGATCGTGGCGTCGCCATGCAGCAGAACGACCGGCGGTATTCCAGACCCGTAATGTCGCACCCGATTGTTGAGCCCGGCCCAGCCCACAAGGCTGTACACGCGCCAGACACCAAAGACAGACATGGTGATGGCCAGGATAATCGCCAGCCGCATAATAAATGCTCCACGCGGCAACACCCAGGGGCGAAGCGAAGGTTTCCATGTTGTAAGCGCTCCTCCAACAAAGCCCACTATAAACAGGGGCATGAAGACGAAGCTGAACGGATTGAACTGCCACGCCTCCTCCCAGCGTCCCTGGGCAATGGCGCAGCACCCACGTGAGAGTCCACAACCGGAACACGGCAGTCCTGTCATGCGATAGAACGTGCAGATGGAAGGCGCGCCCAGCTTGGTGAAGTCCACAGATAACGCGACGAGCAGGATTGCCCCGCACATGATGGCCAGACTGAGCCCGAAGACCTTGACCTCCTGCTGCTTATCCGAGATGGCATCCAGAGCAGGCGGCGTGGGCAGATTCTCTGGCGCGTGCGGCAGTGGCGGGGGTACACACTTGGAGGTAACCCCCAGCTCTCGGGGAGGCCGGGGAGGCGGATGATGCAGTCCGCCGGCACCGGAGTTACCGGGGCTTCCGTGAGTGCCGAGATCTTGTGGATTCGAGTTCATTGATAAACGATTAATCACGCGCGAGATTAGGCGCGGAAAATGCTAGCAGCCATATTGTACCCTTCCCATCCCAATCCCGTATTTCCCTTTCTCCATCCTATCCTATTGTCTTCCTTTCGTACTGGCAGCTTTAATTTCATACACAACACGCACTTTTCTCCCCGACACCTTACACTTCACCCTTCACATCCCATGAATTTTCAGCTCCTTGGCGGCGTATTTCTTATCGGAATAGCAGCATACGTGGCTTTCGCCAACCTCAAGGCTACTATGTGGCCTGCAAAAATAGGCACATGGATGGTCCACACCGTAGCCTTTGCCAATGAATTCAAGACGGCAACCGCCTGCATTCTTTTCGCGCTGGGCGTCGCCCTTATTGTCACCATTCAGAAGAATTAGTCCTTTCACTGCTCTGTCGCGATCCATGACACGACAGAGCCTGAAATGCAGTGCCCCCGTTCGGCCAGGAAAGGATTGGTTGATATTCTGCAGGAAAGTCAGTGAGACCATCCTGAAGCGGCAGGTTCTGTTTCGCCCGCTGAAAGTCTTCCTTGCCGTTTGACCGTCGTTCGATCTGGCTTAGGTTAAATAACAGAGCACGCAGGAAAGCCTAAACCCATGTACGGTAAGTCATTGTCCCGGGCTTCCGTTTTTCCGCCTGATCTGTCTGCCGTCTCCCCGTCGGTCATTATCTCTCATCTAATACATTCATTCATCCCCTATAATCTCTGATTTATGAGCTCCATTGCCATGATGTTTCCCAAGACTGTAACGCGTGTGGAAGACGCCACACCCAGCGAAATCAACCAGCGCATTGAGCGGGAAACTACCGTGAAAGTGCTGGAAGTCTACAACGGCGGCCATGAAGCTATCGACTGGCGCCTTCAGGAGCTCGACAGGGAATGGGACGTGGAGCGCGCCCTGGAAACCATGGCCGCATCAGTCACTCTTACCTCACTTACCCTGGGATTCCTGGGTAATCGCAAATGGCTGGCCATGCCCTTCGTCGTGGGTGGTTTCCTGCTGCAACACGCGCTTCAGGGCTGGTGCCCGCCGCTTGAAGTTCTCCGCCGCCTCGGCGTCCGCACTGCCCGCGAAATCGAATGGGAACGCACAGCCCTGCGCATCCTTCGAGGCGATTTCGAACGTAACACTACCGACCCTTTGGAAGCTCTCAGCCTCGCCAGACAGCGCCCCGCCGTGGCACTCGCTCCTCCGCTTGTGTCGTAGTGATGCGGGCAGGCAGGTGTATCTGCCAGATTTAAGCCTGGGTCAAAGGTTCGTCGGCGGCCCAGGTTACGTGAAAGTTTGCGTTTGGCGTTGCGATTTCGGTCACGGAGTATTCCCGGACACTCCTTTCATCTGATCTTGCCTGCGTTGCTCTACGGCTTCGGTGTCAGGAAGAAATTGCGCTGGCGGTCATCAATGGGCAGGCCGACCTTTTCCATGACCTGCAGCAGATCCTCCCAGGCTTTGCGTTTCTCGGTAATGGATTGATTGCGCAGAAGATAGGCGGGGTGGAAAGTCGGCATCAGAGGAATGCCTTCAAATTCGGTGAACTTGCCACGCATTTTGCTCAGCGTTATACTGCCGGGGGCCAGACCGCGCAGACCTTCCACGGCAGTGAGGCCGAGGGCTACCAGCACCTTTGGTTTAATGATGGAGATCTGCTCCTTAAGGTAAGGCAGGCAGGTCTTCATCTCGGCGGGTGTCGGCTTGCGATTGCCGCTGGAGCCCACGGGCATATCGGGGCGGCACTTCAGCACGTTTGCAATATAGACGTCATCGCGCGACAGCTTCATGGCGCCGATCATCTTCGTCAGCAGATTACCAGCGGCGCCGACAAAGGGCTCGCCCTTCCTGTCCTCGTCTGCTCCGGGAGCTTCGCCCACGAACATGATTTCGCAGTCCGGATTGCCTACGCCGTATACGGTCTGGGTGCGGCTTGCCGCCAGATGCTCACATAATCTGCATGGAGACACCATGTTGCGCAGCGCTTCCAGGCGATCAGCCTTGCTGCCGGCGGCCGGAGTCTGGGCCGCGCGCGGAGCTGCGGTCTGATTCGCCGGGATCGCAGGCACGGATGCCGCCTGCGGCTTGCGCGTGTCCGCCTCGTACTCGTTGCTGACTGGAGCTTGAACTGCGGTCGCGGAAGGAGGGGCAGGAGCCGTGGCAACGACAGGGGCAGGAGTTCGCTCTGGCGATCTTACCGGCGTTCCCTCGGAGTAAGTGGGGCGCGGGCTTTCCGCGCGCTGCGGGCTTCGCGGAGAGGCAGGGGCAGGAGCGCTTCCGGTTCCGGCGCGGGCTGTCGCCATCTGTTCCAGAGCGCTTATTGCTTCACGGCGAAGCAGCACCGAGCGCTCGCCGCGCAGCCTGAGCAGGCGCGCGTAGTCCGACAACAGGGCGCGCACTTCCGCCGGCGACACATCCTGCTGTGGGGCAGCTTGTTG
>JBGGNE010000126.1:0-4797 GCA_041287705.1 Methylacidiphilales bacterium
CTATAACGCCCTCGTCCACGAGCTCAAAGCCTTCAATCTGCCACAACGCACGCTACAACTCCTTGGCAACTCAACCATGCTTGCTTTAGCAAACACTTCCTCCAAAATATAAAGAACAAATAACTCTGCGAAGTGGTCTTATTACTCCTTTCAAAGCAAAAAGTAACAATCACCTTGCCAATGCCTACATCCTGTGATATGCAATCGAATAAGGCACTGGCACATATCTGATAAGCGACGCAGGACATCGCAGCGACAATTACGGCGCCCACCGCTTCCGCTTCCCTACCTTCAACTCCTCACTTTCCCCTCTCAACATGAATCGTGCTGACTTTATACGACGTGTCGGAACCGGCTTCCTTGGCATGACAGTGGCCGGAGGCGCCGCTACCGAAGCCTTTGCAGCCGCAGAAGAAAAAAAGAAAAGCTCCACGGCAAAAAAGCCGGCTGCCGCCAAGAAGCCCGCGGACAGCTCTGAGCCCAAGCAGACCAGCGCCGACGCCAAGCCCAAGACCGCCACAGCGTCGTCCGGCGAAAGCACCTCCAAGAAAGCGCCCGAACCCGAAGTCTATGGACCGGATCGCGCGCACAAAGTCAGCAGCGGCCCCGGCTTTGGCCGTCGTATCGCCCTTACCTTTGATGACGGTCCCTGCCCCGGCAACACCGAGCGCGTGCTGGCCGAACTGGACAAGCGCAAGATGCGCGCCACCTTCTTCTGTATCGGTGGCAACGTGGCGCACTACCCGGCCATTGCGAAAGAAATCGTCGCTTCGGGCAACGAAATCGCCAACCACAGCTACACCCATCCCCAGCTCTCCAAGCTCAGCAACGAGAAGCTGCAGGAAGAGCTGCAGAAAACCCAGGACATCATCGCCACCACCACCGGCGTTACGCCCATCTGGATGCGCCCCCCTTACGGCGCCTGGAGCAAGTCCTGCGATCCCGAAGCGCGCAGCCGCAACCTCGGCGTTGCCCTGTGGAGCGTGGATCCCCTGGACTGGAAGCGCCCTGGCAGCAGCGTGGTTATCCAGCGCATCATGGCAGGTGTCCGCCCCGGCGCCATCATTCTGATGCACGATATCCATAAGGGTACCGTCGACGCCGTCAGCGAACTCTTCGACCGGCTGCAGGATCAGGGTTACGAAACCGCCACGATGTCCAACTTCATCGGCACCCCGTACCCGCCTGTCGCTTAAGTTTGCCCTGCCAGCAGCAGCCTTCTTCCATCGTTCCTCTTGTTTCATCACAGTCCCTTTCGGTGGTTCAGCAGAAATCCACCGAAAGGGATCTTTGACGTTCAGGCTTTCAGGCCGCCAGTATTCGCATCTCTATCTTTCCCGTGCTGTTACGCGGTATTCATCTTCTGATTCTGGCCGCGTGGTGCGGCGCCATATGGGCCGCGCTCAGCACCGAAAGCAAGCCCGTGGTGAAGGCCGAACAGATCCGCCGCGATGTGGCGTTCTCGGAGTTCTTCACCCAGCATATTCTGCAATCCCTGCCGAACAATGACCGGCTCGGTTTTCCCCTGCGCCCGCCCGATGGTGACGGCGTTTTTATCGCGGGTAATTTCGGCGAAGGCAACAGCAGCGGCGAAGACTGGAACACCGCCACGGGTGATGCTGATATCGGCGAACCAATCTACAGTATAGGAGACGGCCTTGTCACTCTGGCCCAGGACTTTGAAGCCGCGTGGGGAAACGTCGTGCTTGTCGCCTACCGCATGCCCCAGGGCGCGAAGCCTTCCGCCTCCATCGAAGTCATGTACGCCCACTTGAATTCCATCGACGTGAAACCGATGCAGATAGTGAAGCGCGGTCAGAAAATCGGGACGATTGGCAATGCCAACGGCCTGTACAAAGCGCATCTGCACTGGGAAGTGCGGCGCATCATCGGCCTGGGGCTGGGCGCCGGCTATGATCCCGCCGCCGAAGATACCGTGTGGCTGCACCCCACCCAGACCGTGCTGCCGTGGCGCGGCGCTGACGCAGCTCCGCCCAAAATGCGCAAAGTGCCGCCATCACAGCGCGTGGAATGGGGAACCACCGCGCCGGGGCACAGCTTCCTTCCGCCGCCATAAGTTGCCCGGATGACGCAAAGGCGAGATTGCGCTGAAACGTTGCGTGTTCGCTCCACATTTGCCACGACAAAGTCACTGTTGTAAGCGATAGTACAGATATCCCGAATCCTCGGCATTAAGGCGACTGCAGTCTACTCTGCGTTTCCGGCCGGGCTCCCACAATGGGCTGTTTATGAATTCCATTCCCGTTAATCGCGGTCTCAGTTAGCTTCAGCGTACTGCTTCTCTCACTAATTGATACGCACAGAGCCGTTGCTCTGGCGTCATGCACGCCTGCGGGCAGGCAGAGTTGCACAAGCAAATGCGGACCGGGCCATCTTGCGCCCAGTCATGCTCTCGTCCCCCGCCTGCGGCGTTTTCGCAATATCACCCGCACCTGAACTCGTCCCGGGTTTTAGCGTCTGGCTGGAAGCACGCGCCAAAGCAGCGCGGCGCCACCGCAGCGCTATGCCCCGGCCCTGACGAACCGGATGGCGCAAGCCGTCCCGGAGATGTCCCATGCATCCGATCGTACAAACATATATGGCTCTCTTCGGCGCCATTGTCCTCGAAATTATAGGCACCACTCTCTTGCAGGCTTCCCAGCAATTCACCAGGCCCCTGCCCACCTTCATCATGGTGCTGGCCTACAGCGCCTCCTTCTATTGCCTGTCCGTTGTCCTCAAGACAATGCCGGTAGGGGTAGCCTACGCCACCTGGTGTGGCCTCGGCATCTGCCTTATCGCCGTAACCGGCGTCATCGTCTTCAAACAAAAGCTGGATGCCCCCGCCCTGCTGGGCATTGCCATGATCGCCGGAGGCGTCATCATTATTAACGCGTTCTCGAAGACGGCGGCGCACTAATCCTATCTGCGTAGAAGGAACCTTGCTGCAACGCTTAATGCAACATTGCGGAAAAGCGTTAGTGTCATTACGACAAAGACATTAGCCTGCGTTCACGAATCGACCTCCGAGGCGCTGTAAGCACGCCAATAACATAGCCCAGAGCAAGGCCCTGGGAATCAAGGTTTTCCATATGCGGGCTGTAGAGACGCTCATATGCATTTGTGCTCAGGTATGTGCGTCCTTACAGGTCGCATTTGCTAATGTCATAATCCCAGGGCGTTGCCCTGGGCTATGTTATTGGCGCGCTTACAGCGCTTCGGATTGCAGCCGATCACATATATGATATTGTAAACGCTATCTAAAGCCAGCTTTAGAGCATTTGCCACTGATATTGTTGCGCATCGAAACTCCTGCTACCGAATGAAACTTCCTTCATCCGGTCTGGCGACTGTAAGTGCACGACAATCAGTGGAAAACGCTCCATCCGTGTCATGAATCCCTCTTCCACCCCGGAGGGGTGGTGCAATTTAGCCCAGGGTGGAGTTCTGACGAAACCCTGGGTGAACGGATAAGTGCGATGCGTCCTGTAAGGACGCTGCTTCGCCTCTGTTTATGGGGCGTTGCGGCGTCCCTTCAGGACGCGATACTTTGTATTCTGCCACCCCAGGGTTCCGTCAGAACTGCACCCTGGGCTAAATTGCTCAGCACCTCTGGTGCTGAATATGCACCATCTTGCAGGCGTTTTTACATGCAGACTGTATCGGCTTATGCATCAGCCATAAATAACAACACAAAGACGGCCGCCTATCCCTGTATCTGCAGGGCAGGCGGCCGCTTTATTGGCTGCGTATGTAGGTATCTTTCTCTGTCTTATTCTTTCTTCAGGATGCCGGAGGGGGAGAATTACCGATCATGACGACCACGGCCGGGGCGGTGGCCACCTCCACGACGGCCTTCATCATAGCAGCAATCGTCGTAACGATCATAACGATCGCAATAATCATAGCAGCAACCGCGATCGCGGCGTCCGTGGCCATCACCTCGTCGGGCGTGAGCATCGGTAGCGGAGATTGTCATGATAGCTAAACCACCTAACAGAACAGTAAGTAAGTATTTCATGTAGTTAAGACGAGCGTGTTTGTATTTTCATCGCGGAATTATCAAAAAATTTCTTTGCAAGATGTTATAACCATAACAAAACACACACTTCACAGACACAAAAAAACGACCGTTCACCCGGAAAACATCCAGGTGAACGGTCGCAAAATCGGCGGGTTAACTATTACCAGCAACCGCGTCCACGACCACGACGACCGCGGTCACAGTCATCATAACGATCGTTGCAGTAGTCATAACGATCATAGTAGCAATCGCGATCACGGTCGCGTCCGCCGCGGCCATGTCCATCACCACGGCGAGCGTGGGCATCCATGGAGGATAAGGACATTATAGCTAAACCAGCTAACAAAGTAGTAAGTAAGTATTTCATATAGTAAAGACGATCGCATCTCAACTTCCGTCGAATTTATTTCATGATTTATCCATGTTTTTTGCGCAATTATTATTAATTTCCTGTGCTTTTGCCTTGGACAAATTCGCCGAGTAATTTGAAATGATCTTGTTCTGCAAAATAAATACAGACAACAAAAAACCGCTCACCCTGTTCGTAAGGATGAGCGGTTTGAATGAAAAATCAGAAGTTAGTTATTGATGCAATGTTGCTGGGCTATGGTTTGATCCACTAATACTAAAGCAGCGCTTTAGTTGTGGTTATGGTGGTGACCATGTCCATGTCCATGTCCATGACCGTGACCATGACCATGACCGTGACCATGACCGTGACCATGACCGTGACCGTGACCATGACCATGACCATGACCGTGACCATGACCGTG
>JBGGNE010000127.1:0-29349 GCA_041287705.1 Methylacidiphilales bacterium
GCAGCTCTGCGCCGCCCGCGTCTTCCTGGGACTGCCGATCAGCCGGAGCATTATTGAGAATCATGCCGGAAAGCTCTGGGTTATGGAGCACGAAGGCCCGGTGCCAGCTTTCAGTTTACGCTTCCCATTGCGTCATCGTGCTGAGTCATTGCGGCGGCGGTCGTCAGGGCAATTCGGATTGGTCTGAGTGAGCGGCGAAACTTCGGACACAGTCGGATACGAAATTTCGTACCGACGAAATCTTGAACGATGTACAGCGCAGACGAGTCGTCTCATAACTTATTGATGGTGAGTTATTTGTAAATAGTTTGGCAGATTGGCACGGAACGTGTGCTTCTAGTCCGTGAAATCAAACAACTCGTACTGGCTATGAAAACCTCTTCTGATTCCACGACCACCCTGACACTTGCCAAGAGAAACACCGCCGCGACCTGCATGGCAGCGGCAATGCTCGCCATTTCGGCACTGTCGGCAATCGGCGCCGATACGCCGAAGGCCGCCCCCGGCACTCCCACTGATAGTTCTCACGCCATCCAGCCGTTTCGCGTGGGCGTACCGGACTCGGCGCTTGCCGACCTTCGCTGTCCACAGCACGGCGACACCGGAGCTGCTGGAGTTCCTCAGCCGGCAGGGGATTCCCTGGAAAGTGTTTCAATCCGCCCGCAAGCCGGTGTCAGAAGCCCACAATCGGCAGGAGACGCCGGAGTTTGCACGGAGCATTGAGCGCCACGCGCTGAGAAACAAAGCCTGAGGGCTGACGGAAGATCCTCTCAGACTCTCCCCATCACATTTCACTTTTTATCTCTATGACGGAACCAACCCTGAGTTACAGCAAGGACCTGACCGCGCTACTGGTGATCGATCCCTACAACGACTTTATCTCCGAAGGCGGCAAGATTTGGGATCGCATCAAGGGCGTCGCGGAAGCGAACCAGTGCATCCCCCATATGGAGCAGGTGCTCCACGCCTCGCGCAAGGCCGGACTTCAGGTCTTCTACGCGCTGCATCATCGATACCGGCCGGGGGACTTTGAGACATGGAAGTACGTTGCGCCCGTCCAGCGGGCGGCCTGGAAGCGCCGCAGCTTTGAGTGCGGCACGTGGGGAGGGGAGATCCGCAAGGGGCTGGAGCCGCTGCCGGGCGAGATTGTGGCCCAGGAGCACTGGTGCTCCAGCGGTTTTGCCAACACGGACCTCGATCTCCAGCTCAAAAAGCACGGCATTCATCAGCTCATTGTCATCGGGCTGATCGCCCACACCTGCGTGGAGGCGACGGTTCGCTACGCCGCCGAGCTCGGCTACGAAGTCACCGTCATCCGCGACGCAACGGCGGACTACTCCGACGAAGCGATGCACGCCGCGCTGGATATCAATATGCCCAGTTACGCCAACGCCATTGTAACCACGGCGGAGATCGTTGCCAGCCTCGAACAGATCCCGGTCGACCTCGCGGTGTAATACGACAGGCGCCCTCTGTCTTCCCTCTCTTTTCACATTCTTTTCGAATATGACCATTCGCAGACATTAATTGGTACAAAAACTGGGCTAGATTTTGGGATGAGAGCAAGGCGCGATGGAGGGAGTGCATGAGAATAATGCATGACCGAAAGCGCAACACTGCTATCGCCCAAAAACGACCCCAGGATTTAACGCCTGCGATTGGTCTAGCTCCACTCCACTCAGCAACCCAACCATTCAACGAATCAACCACTATGACTACCTCCATCGCAGACAAGAAAGTGCTCTACACCGCCAAAGCCCACACCACCGGAGGCCGCGATGGCGGCGCGTCGCGTACCTCCGACGGCCGCGTTGATGTGAAGTTCTCGATTCCCGGCGGACCGGGCACAGGCACCAATCCGGAGCAACTGCTGGCCGTCGGCTGGTCGGGCTGCTTCCTCAGCGCCGTCAAAATTATCGCCGCCGGCAAGAAGGTGCGCCTGCCCGCCGACGTGGCGATCGACGCTGAAGTTGACCTGTGCCAGACCGACGGCGCCTACACCCTGCAAGCCCGCCTCAACGTCAGCCTGCCGGGCGTGGACCGTGAAACGGCGCAGGAGATTATCGATGGCGCGCACCAGATCTGTCCGTACTCCAAGGGCTTCCGAGGCAACGTAGATGTGGAGATCAACCTCATCTGACGCCTGACGCTGTCGCGCTTCATCTCCCGTTCTACCTCTCATCACTCACTCACTAACTTCATCTTAAACTCATGAACATCAATACTCCCGACAGTCCGGTGGCAATCGTCACCGGTGCATCCAGCGGCATCGGACTGGGTATTACCCAGGCGTTGCTCAAGCACGGATATCGCGTGGTGGCCAACTCCCGCTCCATCAGCAAATCCAAGGAACTAAGCCCCTCGGCAAACCTCGTTCTGGTCGATGGTGACATCGGCAAGCGCGACACGGCCATCCAGGTGGCGGACGCAGCAGTGAAGCACTTCGGCCGTATCGATCTGCTCGTCAACAACGCGGGGATCTACATGCCGAAGCCCTTTACGGAGTACACCCCGGAAGACTTCGACTTGATGATCGGCACCAACATTGCCGGTTATTTCTTTGTTACGCAACAGGTTGTGGCCCAGATGCGCAAACAGAACTCGGGCCATGTGGTCGGTATTTCCACGGTCCTGACCGACCAGCCGCTGGCCGGCGCGCCGATTGCCTTGCCGGTCATCACCAAGTCGACGATTCCGGCGGTCAGCCGCGCGCTGGCGATGGAATTCGTAGCGGACGGTATCCGATTCAACACCATCTCGCCCGGTATCGTCGTCACGCCGATGCATGCCAATGACGACCATGCATTCCTGAAGACCCTGCATCCTGTCCCGCGTCTGGTACAGGTATCGGAGTTGGTGGACGCGCTGCTCTACCTGGAGTCCGCGCACATGGTCAACGGCGAGAACATTCGTATCGACGGAGGAGCCCATGCCGGCGCCAAGTGGTAACATCCCGCAGGCGCCGCAGACGGCTGCCGGCGAAAGACCGGTCGCGAGCGCGTCTTGGCGACTAAGCGAGCTCGGAATCGTCCTGCCCACGCCCCCGGTACCTCTGGGGGCGTACGTTGCGGCATCCGAAACCGGCGGCATGCTGTTCCTCAGTGGAATGCTCCCTCTGGTGGATCGGAAGCTCGTTTTCTCGGGCCGACTGGGAGAGGGCCTGACCGTGGAGCAGGGGCAGGAAGCCGCCCGGCTCGCCTCTCTCAATGCCCTTGCCGTTGCGCAACAGTATCTGGGGTCGCTGGATCGGCTCCGGAAGCTCGTCAAACTCAAGGTGCTGATGGTGACGACAGAGGACTTCACCCAGCACGCGGCGGTGGGGGATGGCGCTTCGCATCTCTTCGCGGAGGTTTTCGGCTCACAGTCCCACGCCGGGCATGTGCGGGTGGTGTACGGTGTACAAAGCATGCCCCTGGGCTCCCCCGTCATGGTGGAGACAGTCTTTGAGATTACGCCTCCATAGTAGGATTCCACAGCCAGAATCAAAGAGGTCTTTCACAATTGGACCTATCCGACCGAGCCCAAACCACACTTCTGCACCATATGAATGCCCATCGCATAGTAACCCTCCTTCTCCTTGCGGGAACCCTGCTTATGAACGGATCAGCCATAGCCGTCTTCGGGGAGCCATCCCCCGTGTCCTACCACACCGTACGGGTTGGCGCCGTCGATGTCTTCTATCGCGAGGCAGGGCCCGCGGATGCTCCCGTAATCCTGCTCCTGCACGGCTTCCCATCATCGTCGCGCATGTACCAGGCGCTGCTTGAGTCAGAGCTGAGCACCCGCTATCGCCTCATCGCACCGGATTACCCGGGCTTTGGCCATTCGTCCTGGCCCGATCCCCGAAGCTACGCTTACACCTTCGACAACCTGGCCACGGTGATGCTGGGATTTGCGGATGCGCTGAAGCTGGAGCGTTACACACTGTTCATGCAGGACTACGGCGGGCCGGTCGGCTTTCGCATGGCACAGGCTCGCCCCAGTGCGGTGCGTGCGATGATAGTGCAGAACGCCGTGGCACACGATGAAGGGTTATCGCCATTGTGGGCCGTGCGGAGGGCGTTCTGGCAGGATCGCCCCGCGCATGAGAAGGAGCTGCGGGCCAATTTTCTATCGCTGGAAGCCACCCGTAAACGGCACGTCGGGTCGTCGCCGGATCCCTCTCTCTACAATCCGGACCTGTGGGTGGACGAGCACAGCTTCCTCAACCGGCCAGGGCAGGGGGATATTCAGCTCGACCTCTTCTACGACTATCAGAGCAACGTAAAGTCCTACCCCGCATGGCAAAAGTGGCTGCGCGACAACCAGCCTCCGCTCCTCGTCCTGTGGGGACGCTACGACTTGTCATTCACCGTTGCCGGTGCGGAAGGCTATCGCAAGGACAATCCCCGCGCGGAGATTCATATCCTGGACGCAGGGCACTTCGCGAGTGATCTCCAGGCTCCGGCCAGGGAAATCATCCGCCTGACAGCGCAGTTTATGAGTCGGCTCTGATTTCAATCCCTTTCTCTTACGGTCAGCTCCTCTTGTTCCGAGCGTTCAAACGTTCCCCGAACTCCAGCCATTTTCCGCTTATGTCCGCGCCACACCTTCCCGCAAGCTCGTTGTTTACCCGCCGCCGGCTCATTGGTGCCGCCGCGCTCACTCTGGTGACTGGTCCCTTCGGACTGCTGCAGTTTGCCGCCGCGCAATCCGCCTCAAAACCCGGCGCAACTTCCCCAGACGGCACCGCAGGCTCAACTCTCACTCCCTCCTCCGGTCTGGGCACTCTCAAACAGATCCCTGCCGGCGCTCTGAACGTGGGCTACGCCGAGGCGGGTCCGACCGGCGGCCCAGTGGTGATTCTCCTGCACGGCTGGCCTTACGATATCCACGCGTTTGCGGAGGTTGTGCCGTTGCTTGCCGCAAAGGGTTACCGCGTCATCACGCCGTACCTGCGCGGCCACGGCGCCACGAGCTTCCTCTCCGCCGAAACGCCGCGCAACGGTCAGCAGGCCGTTATAGCCGTGGATATCATTGCTCTTATGGACGCGCTCAAAATCGGCAAGGCGGTCGTTGCCGGTTTTGACTGGGGCGCGCGCACCGCCGCCATAGTCGCGGCGCTGTGGCCGGAACGCTGCAAGGCGTTGGTTTCCGTTAGCGGCTACCTCATCGGCAGTCAGGCTGCAAACAAAGCGCCGCTTCCTCCCAAAGCAGAACTGGCGTGGTGGTACCAATACTACTTTGCGACGGAACGCGGTCGCCTGGGCTACGAGAAAAACCGGCGCGATTTTGCGCGGCTTATCTGGCAGCTCGCCTCTCCCAAATGGACTTTCGACGACGCGACCTTCAACCGCACCTCGGTCGCCTTTGATAATCCCGACCACGTCTCCATCGTCATCCACAACTACAGGTGGCGGCTGGGCGTGGCTGAGGGTGAGGCGAAATACGACGACATGGAAAAGCGACTGGCAGCCGCCCCACTTATCAGCGTCCCCACCGTTACGCTGGAAGGTGATGCCAACGGTGCGCCGCACCCGGATCCTAAAGCATACGCGGACAAGTTCCGCGGCAAATACCGGCACCACACCATTTCCGGCGGCATCGGACATAATCTGCCGCAAGAAGCGCCTCGCGCGTTTGCGGATGCTATCCTGGAGGCAGACAGTTTCTAGGGGCCTGTCTGAAATTAAGTGTCACAACCTGGCTTGCCTTTTTGATCGGCGGCCGCGTTGCTCGTCAGTTACAGACCACTGCGGGTATGCTCCTTCCTCGCACCTTGCCGCCAATCAATAAGACCAAGATCACATTGCGATAATATCTTATGCATAACTGGCCCGATTCAAGAATTCAGGATCTCTTCGACATCGAAATACCATTGATCCAGGCACCCATGGCGGGATTTGCGTTCGCGGAGATGGCGATCGCAGTGGCTGAAGCCGGAGGCCTGGGATCGCTGGCCTGCGCTTCGCTCAGCACCGTGCAAATAAAGGAGCAGTGGGCAAAGATTCGGGCCGCAACTTCGCGCCCCCATCAACCTCAACTTCTTCTGCCACACAACCCCGGCACCGGATCCCGAGCGCATCGCGCGCTGGCTGCGCCGTCTGGCACCCTACTACAAGGAGGCCGGCCTGGACATCACCGACGCGCCCCCCGCCGCAGGGCGCGTCCCCTTCGACGACGCCCAGTGCCGCCTTGTAGAGGAGCTACACCCTCAGGTGGTGAGCTTCCACTTCGGACTTCCCGACGCGGCATTGCTTGAGCGTGTGCGCGCGGCAGGCGCCCGCATCCTTGGCTGCGCCACAACGGTTGCCGAAGCTCGCTGGCTGGAAGAACGCGGGTGCGACGCCGTAATCGCCCAGGGAAGCGAAGCCGGCGGCCACCGCGGCACGTTTCTGCCAGACATCGCCAGCGTGACGCTGGACCCAGTATTGCAGAAAATGAAGGCAGGATCGGGATTCCATCCGCCCCGTCCCCCCACGACGACGCAGTCGTCAGCTACAGGGTCCAGCGTCACGCTGGTCGGCACTATGGCACTTGTGCCGCAGGTGGTGGATGCCATGCGGATTCCCGTCATCGCCGCCGGAGGAATTGGCGACGGACGCGGCATTGCCGCCGCCTTTATGCTGGGGGCGGCCGCAGTGCAGATCGGCACCGCCTACCTGCGCACCCCGGAGGCAAAAATCAGCGCGCCGCACAGGCAGGCGCTGAAGACGGCCCTTGTCCATGCAACCGCCATCACGAACGTCCTTACCGGCCGCCCGGCGCGCGGCTTCCTTAACCGGCTGATGCGCGAGCAAGGCCCCCTGCTCGACGACGTACCGCCGTTTCCGCTGGCCTCCGGAGCGCTGGCCCCTCTGCGCGCCTGGGGAGAAGCCACCGGCCTAGGCGACTTCTCCCCACTTTGGTCCGGCCAGGCCGCCTCGCTCGCTCGAGAAATCCCGGCTGGTGAACTCACCCGATCTCTCGCTGAATCAGCACTGGCACGACTAGGCGGGCCGTCTCAGCCGGCAATGGGCTGAGAGCGGGCTCCATGCTCCCTGAGGGGCTCCCTTTCGGTTTCAATTAGTCTCGATCCGTTCTGAGATCATGAAACATGTTGATAGCCGCATATATTTATTTACTTATATTCGGTTGGATGCATATAATGTGAGCGTGCAACTCATCCAGATTTACCAGTGCTTTTGCGACGAGACCCGGTTGCGGATCATTCATCTTCTGACAAAAGGCCCCCTCTGTGTGTGCCATTTTCAGGATATTCTGGAGGTCCCCCAGACCAAAGTTTCGCAGCATCTCGCCTATCTCCGTAAGCGGGAGTTGGTGGAGTGCAAACGCCGGGGCGCCTGGATGATCTACAGTCTTCCTGCCAGGCCGTCTCCGGAACTGGAAATGAACCTGAAATGTCTTCAGGACTGTGCCCAGACAAATCCGGTCTTTCGTACCGATCTTCAGAAGCTTCCTGATGCGCGGAAGAACGAGGCCGAATGGCTGGAAGAAGCTGCGCAAAAGAACTGCGACTGCCAGTAGCATCCCTCTGTCCCGCAGGTGAACCCACCAGTAAAAGCACTACCCGCATGAATCTTTCCGAATTCACATCCCTCCTCAATGCTCATCCCGATGCCGAACTCCGCTTTGTCCTTCCCGACGGAGAGTTCGTGGCCGTTCACTCCCATGTCACGGAAATTGGGCGCGTGGAAAAACTCTTTATCGATTGCGGCGGCAAACCCCATCGCACCGTAACGTGCCAGATTCAGGTCTGGGAATACGTTGATACCGATCACCGTCTGACCCCGTCCGTCCTTGCCCGCATTTTTGACAAAGCAGCTCCCATCTTTGGTGGAGAGGAGTTGCCCATGGAAGTGGAGTTCGAGCGCGGCATTATTTCGCAATATCCGGTCCGCAGCGGTGCTTTTCAGGATGGAAAACTCACGTTCAGCCTGGAGCACAAACACACCGCCTGTCTGGCGATGGAGCGCTGCGGAACTGCTCCCGGGGACGAATCGGGCGGTTGCGGATGCAGTGGCGAGTCTGAAGAAAGCGTCGCCGTCGCCGTAACTGAAACTGGATCGGAGAGCGAGCGGGAAGAGGCAGGTTGCTGTTCTCCCAAAGCAGGATGCTGCTCATGACAACGAGTGCGGACAATTCTTCGCCAGTCGCGAAACGACTCGATTTCTTCGAGCGTTACCTGTCGCTCTGGGTCGCTGCCTGCATGTTTGCGGGAATCACGTTCGGCAAGCTCCTGCCGGACGTGACACGGCAGTTGAGTGCGTGGGAATTCGGCAAGGACTCCCATGTGAATGTGCCAATCGCCATCCTGATCTGGCTGATGATTTATCCCATGATGCTGAAGATCGACTTTGGCGGCATCAGAGGCGTTTTCGTTCGGCCCCGCGGCCTGTTGGTGACGCTGTTCGTCAACTGGCTGGTAAAGCCATTCAGTATGGCGATACTGGGCTGGCTCTTTATCCAGGGACTCTTTTCGTCGGGTCTGGGCTGGATTCCAGCCGACGCGGCAAAGAACTACGTGGCTGGGCTCATCATCCTGGCTGCGGCACCCTGCACGGCAATGGTCTTTGTCTGGAGTTACCTGACGGACGGTGACGGCCCTTACACTTTGGCGCAGGTTGCCATTAACGACCTGATCATGGTGTTTGCCTTCGCGCCAATCGTGGCGTTTCTGGTCGGAGTAAGCGGAGTGCATGTACCATGGGAAGTGCTGCTCACCTCTGTGATCGTGTTCATTGTCATCCCCCTTGCAGCAGGCGGGCTGAGTCGCGTGCTGGCGATTCGCCTGGCCGGAGCCGACTGGCTGGAGCACAAGCTTCTTCCTCTATTCCGCCCCGTCGCGATTCTTTCGCTGCTGGCCACGCTCACCCTCATCTTCGCTTTCCAGGCCGAAAACATCCTGACCAACTGGGCCGTCGTATTTCTGCTGGCAGTGCCGATCCTGATACAGGTCTATTTCAATGCGGGCCTGACCTACGGCCTTATGAAGTGGTTCGGTGTTCCGCATAACGTGGCGACTCCGGGCGCGCTTATCGGTGCCAGCAACTTCTTTGAGCTGGCGGTTGCTGTGGCCATTACGCTGTTTGGCCCGGCCAGTCCCGCCGCGCTTGCCACGGTCGTCGGCGTGCTCGTCGAAGTACCTGCGATGCTCTCCGTCTGCGCGATCTGCATGCAGAGCCGCAAGTGGTATCAAAATGGTTCCCACAGTCTGCCTGAGCAACATACATCCTCATCGGTAACATTATGAGAAAGCCAATCGTTCTCATCCTCTGCACCGGCAATTCCTGCCGCAGTCATATGGCGGAAGGCATACTCCGCGCCGCCGCAGGCGACTTTCTGGACGTGCAGAGCGCCGGGTCCAAACCGGCGGGCTACGTGCATCCCAGGGCTATCCAAGTTTTGAGGGAAATTGATATCGATATCTCCGGCCACCGCTCCAGGCATCTGCAGGAATTCCTGCAAAGCGATATCGAAACGGTGATCACGGTCTGTGGCAACGCTGATCAGGCCTGTCCTCTGTTCCCCGGACAGGTCAACCGACACCACTGGGGCTTCGATGATCCCGCCCACGCCACGGGTAGCGATGAGGAAATCATGGCCGTATTCCGCCGTGTGCGCGACGAAATCCGTGTCGTATTTGAAGCTTATGCGGCAGGAAGAATTGACCAGTGCAAGGTCGCTGTTCCTGCACAGCGCGGATAGTCCAGGCAGACTGGCTGTGGCGCGAATCGGTGTCAGCTTGCCAGCTGGCCCGATTATTTGTTTCCGAGCTCCCTGGCGCTGGAGCTGGAGTAAATGCTGTCGTGCGAAGTTGCCGGTTCCGCAGGGGCGTAGTAGATGTTTCCGCCAGTATGGAGCATGGCGTTGAAGTAATAATCTTCGTCTTCGTTGTTGCGACCGTTCGTGGCATTGAAGGCGGCGGTATCCATGGTGGGCAGGGCTGATTCAGCAGGAGGAAGAGGCGCCATTGGCGCGGGAGGTATTGTTGGCGGGGGTAGCGGAATGCTTCCGATGGTGAAGAATCCAGTCCCGAAGCTTAGCGAGTAATTCCTTCCGGCGGTGAGAGTTCCAGGCAGGATAGTGTAGGCGCCTGGTGCTTCACCAGCGACACGGCTGAGCGCTCCGGTGAAGCTGTCCCCGGAGACGAGACGACCGGTGGCGAGGAAGTAACGCAGCGTGGGATCAGGCGAGCCAAAATCCTTGCCCTGCCCGGACTCCGGCGCGATGAGCAGAGAGCGCGGGGTGATGCTGAAGGAGGAGCCCGGGCTGAATGTCAGGAAGTAGTTGGGCGAAGCTGTCAGCGTACCCTGGGTGATAAGGTAACTCCCCACGTTTTCGCCCGCCAAGCGCGAGAGCAGTCCGCTCAGCGAGTCGCCAGTCACCAGGCTGCCGCTGGTGATGCTCCAGGTCAGCGACGCGGGGTCAGGCGCTCCGTACACTTTTCCCTGTCCGGCATCGGCCGTTACGGTGATGGGAATGCCCATGATCGTGTAGTTGACGGTGGTGGAGGAGAGCGAGATCACGTAATCCGGGTTGGCGCCGGCAAGATTGTTGAGCGTGCCCAGGGTGATCGCATAGGTCCCGGCATCCTCGCCGGTGGCGCGTGTCAGCATGCCGGCGAGCGGGTAGGCTGCCAGCACGGCGGTGAGGTTGACGCCGGGGATGCTGGTAGCCATGTAGCCATAGGGCAGCGTATCGGCTTCACCGTAGTTTTTCCCCTGTCCGCTGTTCGGGGTGATGGTGAGGGTGACAGCCGTGTTGGTGAGGCCGAAGGTGGTGGCTGGCGATGCCTCCACGGCTGCGCTGTACGTGCCACGGATAAGATTGGCCGCCAGGGCGAAGGATGCCTGAGACGTTCCGCCAACCAGCGCCAGAGTCTGCGTAAGACCGCCGGGGGCGTACGTGGCGCTTGCGACACCAATACCGCCGGGCACTGTCAGCGTCACTTTGCCACCGGTGAGATCTGTCAGGCCGGAATCGAGCGCGCTTACCGTCACCACCAGCGGTGCAAAGGCCTGCGTGAGCATGGCGCTCTGTCCGTTGCCGGAAGCAGCGGTGTACGTGAAGCCACGCGACTCGTAAGCGCCGATGTCGCGCGTACCAACCTGGGCTACCCCGCGCTGATCGGTCGTTCCCGTCAGTGCCGGATTTCCCGCATTCAGCGCCGGGCTGCCGGGCAGCAGTGCCACGGTTTGCGTGGTGCCGCCGTAGTTGCCCAGCGGGGCCAGCAGGGGATCCACATTCAGCAGGTTGCCGTTGGCGGGATTGAAACCGGTGGGGCCGGTGCTGTTACGGATAAGGTTGTAGCTGCTGGCGGCAACCACGCTGCCGGAGCCGGTGCTTACGACATCGGAACCGATGTTGTTGGCGATGATGGAGTTATGGGTCTCCAAGGTGCCCTGGAGGATGGAAATGCCATCGCCGGTATTGTTGGCTATCGTCGAGCGGTCCAGCTGTAACGAGCCGTTGTTTCTAATGACGATGCCGCCACCTCTGGCACCGCCTGCGGTTCTAATAGCGGAGTTGCCGTAAAATGTGGAGTTGCTGATCGTGGCCGGACTGCTGAGGATAAAAAGGCCGCCTCCATCTGCAACGCCGCTTACGCTCGAGACATCATTGTTACTTATAGTGGAGCCGGTAATGGTGAGCAGAGAGCCTGAGAAGAAAATGCCGCCGCCAAATGCCGAAGCGAAAGTGCTGCCAGTGGATGTCAGGTTGTTGTCGTGGATGTAGGAATCGGTAATGGTGAGCGATCCTCCCCCTCCGAAGTTAACACCGCCACCAACCACAGTATTCGTGGCTGTCGTCAGGTTATTCCCGTAGATTTCGGAATTCTGGATCGTGAGGTTTCCGCTCGTGATGTACAGACCGGTGCCGTTATACTGAGCACTCAGAAGGGTGCCTTTACCACCGGTGATCCCCAGTTTATTCAGCACGACATCCTTGCTCGCGCCTGGGTGGATGATGAAGACGGAGTTTGTGTCACTCGGGTTGGCACTGATGATGATGCGCGGCCCGGTGACCATGCTGCCGTAGGCCGGCTGGCTGGTGCCGTCTATGATAACCGCGTTCAGGATGCGGAAGGCGCCGGCGCCCGGGGCTGCCGTGATGGTCCAGACATCTGCTGCCCTAAAGGAATCGGGGATGTCGAACGAGACGGTTGTCGGCGCTTCGGCAAGGGAGAGGGCGAGGCGCAGGCTGTTGGCGACCGCAGGCGTGCTGCCAGGATTATAATCCGCCGTCGTCTTCACCACATAGTTAGTGAAAAGCGGTGGGCTGGAGCTGGAGACCTCGTATGCGCCGATATCCGTGGTGCCCAGGGCGTCGCGCGTTTGCCCGCGCTGGTCCGTACCCAGCGAGGTAGCGCCCGTGTTGAGCGCCGGGCTGCCGACCAGCAGCGCATGCGTTTGCGTGGGGCCGCCGTAGTCGCCCAGCGGAGCCAGCAGGGGATCGCCGCTCAGGATGTTGTTGCCCAGGTCGTTGACACTGCCCCAGCCCACCATGGGGCTGCCGGTATTGAGCGCCATGATCGTGTTTTGAAGATTGATCTTTCTGGCGCCCCATACGTAGAAAGCGGAGCCATCCGTGGAGGCTCTGTTATCGGTAATAGTGGAGCTTGTAATGGTACCTGCGCCATCCGGTGCAAGGAGCCAAATGGCGCCGCCAATGTGGTTGGAGGAGTTTCCACTCAGGGTGCTGTTTTCGATAGTTAACGCGGCACCATCAAAATAGATGCCCCCGCCACTTTGCTCGCTCGAATTATTGCTGATTGTAGAGCGGGTTATGTTGAGCGTGACGTCGCTGCCGGTGCCGTGGGCATATATTCCGCCCCCCCAGTAACTGGTGATCAGGTTGCTGTCGATCGTCGAGTCGCTGATGGAAAGGGTGCCGTTTTCTCCAAGCGGCGAATAACAGATCCCGCCACCGTAGGTGACGGCCCTGTTGCCATAGATTCTGGAGGCTTCGATCGTCAGGTTGCCGCTGGAAGCGTTGATTCCTCCCCCCCGGTTAGCATTGCCTCCCGTAATGCCAATGCCCTTGAACGTAACGGTCTGGCCCACGCCGGGGTTGCTGCTAAAGACGTTCGCATTGACTCCGCCCGTCCTGTTGCCATCCACAATAATGCGGGGGCCGCCGAGCAGGGAGTAGCCGGGCTGGGTGGTGGCGTCGATAGTGAGGCCGTTCTGGATGACGAAACCCGCTGTGCCGACTGCCGCCCGGATGGTCCAGACGCCGCCGGGCACGCCTGGCGTGGAGTAGCCGATGTCGGTTCCCGGGATGTTGAAGGTGACGTTGGTCGGCTTCTCCGCCAGTGTGTTGGTAAGGGCGAAACGGAGGCTGCCTGCGATAACCGGAGCTGTGCTGATATAGTCCCGCGTATTGGTGACGACATAGCTGCTGGCGGCGCCGGCGGGTTGCGCCTCAAACGCGCCGATGTCCCGCACGCCGTTAACGTTTTTGCCACGCTGATCGGCGCTGGTGCCGGTGCCGGCGTTCAGCGCGGGGCTGCCGGTCAGCAGCGCTACGGTTTGCGTCGGGCCGCCGTAGAAGCCAAGGGGAGCCAGGCCCGCGGCGCTGTCCGCCACAATCACGGTGCCTGCCGTGCCAAAGCCAGTGCTGTCCGCAGTGCTTCCCATCAGGTTGTAGCCGAGATCCTCTGCCGTGCCCTTAACGTTGGGGCCGCCACCGGGAGAAGAGTTCTGCGCAATGATGGTGTTCTTGAAGGTGGCAATGCCGCCAGCGAAATTAGAAACGCCGCCGCCCCCTCCATATTCGGAGGAATTTCCGCTGATAGTGGAATTGGTAAAATTTATCGTGCCATTAGGTGAGCGGACGATGGCACCGCCACCCTCGTAGCCGGAATTTCCAACCAGTGTGGAATTGTCCAGATTCACAATTCCCTCATAAATGTAGAAGCCTCCGCCCGACCCGGAGGTTGAATTACCGCTGATGGTTGAATTGAGGATAGTGATCGTTCCGCTTGAGTTGTAAACAGCGCCGCCGTTGGAGGCTACATTTCCGCTCAGCGTGGAGTTGGTAACCGTGATTGTCCCGCCCGAATTATATATGGCGCCGCCATAACCTGCGGAGTTTCCGCTGATATTGCAGTTGGTGATGGTGATTGTTCCGCTGTTCAGGCTGTAAATTCCCCCTCCATTAGTGCTGCTGACCGAACGGCCGTTGGTAATGGTGAGGCCGCTCAGCGATACAGTCGCGGCGAGGGCAAACAGTCGGAAAACAGTATCTGCCGCATTGCCATTGAGAATGGTGGCCGACGGACCCGCGCCAATAATCGAAACGGATTTGCCACTGATAAAGGTGGTCCCAAAGAAGGTGCCCGCCGCCACGTTGATCGTGCCGCCGCCGGCCACGGCATCCACCGCATTCTGGAGCCTGCCCTGTATTGTGGGCGATACATAGCCGACGTTCACCACCGTCGGTGTTCCGGAGAGGGCAGCGCCGGCCTTAAGGGTGATCGCCGCGTTCAGGAAAAGCGTCGGTGTCGTGAACGTGAGGTTGTTCTTGGTGGTGACGTCGGTTGCCGTATTGGCGCTGGAGTTGATCGCATCGGTCACCCTGATGAAATTGTCCGCCTGCAGGTTCACGTTATTCAGATTCAGCATGCCGGCCAGTACCACGGGATCCAGCTTGTCCACGCCGCCGCCGTTAATGATCTCCAGCGTGAGCGGATCCAGCAACAGCGTGCCGCCGCCGGTATCGACATGCCCTCGGAAATCCAGGCTCCCCTTTCCGCTGACTTCCACAAACCCGCCAGTACCCGGATCCCCCAAATAGGGTCCAGCATCACGCTGGCCGCGCGCGATAATACTGCCGAGAAAGGACGTCGTTTCGTCGCTCCAGATGATGACAGTGCCGCCCTTGCCTTCGCCGTTCGCGTTGATTTCTGAGCCAGCCTCTACGGTGGTCGTCTTCGCATTGGCAATCGCCGCGTCCCTGCCCTGGTAGCCGCCGCCGATGTTCACCGTGCCGCCCTGGCCGCCAGTGCCCTTGCTGCTGACATCAATGCGCGAAGTGGACGTGAGGCGCACATTCTCGCCCGTCACGACGACGGAGCCACCGCGCTTGCCCGGCGCCTTGCTGCTGGCGACCAGTCTGCCGGAGTTCTGCACCGTACCCTTGCCGGCCTTCAGGACAATGCGTCCGCCGCTTTTATCCACACCGGTGGCGCGGATGACGCCCGAGTTATTGACGGCCAGCGCGTATTCATTGCCGCCCGCCGCCCGCAGTTCCGTCGCCGCAGCGCGGATGCTGCCCGAGTTAACTACGAATCCGCTGCCGCTCGTGCTCTTGATAAAGACGCGCTGCCCGTCCGTACCGCTCGGCTTCAGTAGCACCTCCGTGCCACCGGCCAGATTGACCGAGCCTTTGCGTGCCGTAATGCGGCCCTGATTCTCCACCTGGCGTGCGATGAGTGTTACATCCCCGTCCGTCGCGCGGATCTTGCCATGATTGATAACCGAAGCGCTTGAGGTCCCGCTAAAGTTCAGGTCGCCGCCCTTCATAAATTCGACGTTCGACACATCGTGCGTGCTCGCGGTAAATCCCGCCGTATTCACCCTGCCCGTTTTGCCCACCACCACGCCGTTCCTGTTGACAAGATATACCTGCCCGTTCGCGTTCAGATTCCCATCAATCCGCGACATGCTGCCGCCTGTCACCCGGTTCAAAATCGCCGACTTCGCCGAAGGCTGCACGAAGGTGGTCGTTTCCCCTTTATTGATGGAGAACCCGTTCCAGTTCACCACAGCCCGGTTGCTGGTCTGATTGACCGTAACCTGTCCCGGACCCGACGTAATGCTCGTCGATCCCCCTGCCGCAGTTCCCCCATCCGGATTTGCCAGGGCCATGACCGGAAAATGCAGCGGCACCAGCATCCAGGCCATGCACCACAGCGAGAGGAATTGAGTAATCCGGCGCCGTGGGTGAAACAGAGAAAAGAGCATCGTGGTTATTACAGGAAAAAGTTTCCCGTTCAAAAACAAACGAATGGGATAGCTCTATCTTGTGTATAATTTTCCCAATGACAATTATTTCATTAGAATGATTTTTGTAGATAATATATTATAATACATTATACGGAAAAGACTTCCGAACTGACCACTAAAGCGTTGAGCCCATCAATCGGGTGGCGCAGAGTCTAATGCACTCCCTCCATTCCGCCTTGCTCTAATCTCAAAATCGACGACTTAACACGCCCTAGTCAGTTCTCCAATAGTCCCTGTATCGAGGATTGTTGGCTCCGGCGAATGCTGCTCTATATTGGGACGGGAGTCGCCACATGCGACAAGCCTCTTCCGGCTTCGGGGCGGTGCGGGTTGATTATCGGGGCTGCTGTTGGACGATAGTGCCGTTCTGGCCGAAGAGCTGGTAGCTGGAGAGATGGAAGAGGCCGGGGGGATGGTGAAAGCCGGACGGATCGTAGGTGACGCTGCCGCCCTGGTGCTTATTGAGATTGTTGCCGAGCTTGAGCACGAGGTTGTCGGGATTGTCCGGATCTTCGTTGTTGCGGCCGCGGGTGGCGTTGAATTCGGACAGAGCTTGTGCGGAAAAGGCGGGCATGCCTGGCACGGCTGGCAGGCCTGGCACAGGCACAGGCGGCAGGCTGGCGCTGTGGATCTGGAAAAAGGCTGGGTATGGGCTCAGGCTGAAGACGTAGTTAGGATTGAAGCTGATGGCCGGTGAGCCGAGGCCGATGAGGTAGAGGCCGGCCTCCTCGCCCGGCACGCGGGTGAGGAGGCTGCCAGGGAACACGTTGGCCACGGTATCCCATGACGCAAGTGTACCCGTGTAGGTGTAGGCCAGCGTAGGCGGATCGGCGTCGCCATACGTTTTGCTCTGCCCAGGTACAGCTTCTATAGTGATGGGGCGGGGCGTGATGGTGAAGTTGCTGCCGCGATAGGTGACCGTGTAGTTACCTCCGGCGCTCAGCGTGCCTTGGCTTATAGCGTATAGGCCTGCGTTTTCACCTGTTGCGCGGCTCTGGACTCCAGTGAGGCTGTCGCCTGTTACCAGACTGCCCGCGGTGATGGTATAGGCCAGCGTGGACGGATCGGCGTTGCCGTACGTTTTGCTCTGGCCGGGTACCGCTTCTATGGTGATGAGGCGGGGCGTAATGGTGAATTTATCCGCGCCGTCGAGCTGAAGTGTGTAGCGGGATGCACCGTAGGCGTTGAGAGTGAGAGCCAGCAGAATGTCGTAGGTACCGACGTTTTCCCCGGCTTCCCGCGAGAGTGCGCCAGTGAGCAGCTCCGACAGTGTGAGGTCCGGACCGAGCAGGGTGCCGCTGGTGAGCGAGTAAGTCAGCGCGGGATCAGACAGGTCTCCGTAGATCTTGCCTGCCTCATTGGCCGTCAGGGTGAGGGTGATGGGCAGGTTCTCCAGGGTAAACGGGGTTGAGGGGGAACCCGTGACGCCCACCGTGTAGGTGGTGGTGGGGGAATCCGTAACGCCCACTGAGTAGGTGCCTTTGGCGACGGCGGCGGTCAGCGCATAGGTGACCTTGCCGGTGGTGTCGATGGACTGGGTGAGCAAGTCCGTTGTCGTCGCCGTGGGCTGGCCCGCTGTGCTGGGGGAGGTTCCGGTGACAGTCGGGGGAAGCGTCAGGGTCACGGTGCCGCGATTTGTCAGGGATAAATAGACGGCGGCCAGTTCGGCGTCCAGCGGCGTCACGGTTATTGTCAGCGGCGCGAACTCCTCGCCTAGGACGGCTGTCAGAGTGCCCGTGTCCGTTGTGTAGGTAAATCCGCGCGACTCGTAGGCGCCGATATCCCGCCGGTCAGTCTGGGAGACTCCCCGCTGATCCGTCGTGCCCGTCTGATTATGGTCGCCCGCATTGAGCGCCAGGCTGCCGGGTAGCAGGGCATGCGTCTGTGTCAACCCTCCGTACCAGCCCAGCGGCGCCAGGCCCACATCTGCGTTCGATACATTGGTCAGTGTACCCGTTCCAGTAAAGCCGGTGCTGCCTGCAATACTGCCCACAAGGTTGTAGCCAAGATCCGTAACGGCACCATTAACGTTAGGACCGGTCTCAGCCGTGTTCAGCGCAATGATGGAGTTGGCGATCGTCACGGCGACGCCAACGTTGTAGATGCCGCCGCCGTAGGAGAAGGAGGAGGGGGAGGAGGAATTCCCGCTGATGGTGGAGTTGGTGATCTCCAGAGTACCTCCGTTGTAGATGCCGCCGCCGTACTCATACAGGGCAGAGGAGTTGAAGTTTCCGCTGATGGTGGAGTTGGTAATCGTCACGGTACCGCTACCGTTGAGGATGCCGCCGCCATAGGCGTACAGGCCTGAGGAGTTGAAATTGCCGCTGATGGTAGAGTTAGTAATCTCCACGGTACCGCCGGAGTTGCGGATGCCGCCGCCATAGGCGTAGGAGGTGCCGGAGGCGGAATTCCCGCTGATGGTGGAGTTGGTAATCGTCACAGTACCTCCATTGTTGAAGATGCCACCACCGCCGTCGGAGTAGGTGCCGGACGTGGAATTCCCGCTGACGGTGGAGTTGGTAATCTCCACGGTGCCGGCGTTGTAGATGCCGCCGCCGGAGGAGGTGGTGGAGGAAGCGGAATTCCCGCTAATGCTGGAGTTGGTGATCTTTACCGTGGTGCCGGAGGCGACATGCACACCGCCGCCCGCGTTGCTTTTACCGTTGGTGATGGTGAGGGCGTTGAGCGACACGGTCTGGCCGCCGGCATCAATGCGGAAGACGGTGCCCTGCTGGTTGCCGTTCACGACGATGACGGGGGAGCCGCCCGCGACATAGCCGGGCTGGGTAGTGCCGTCGATGGTGACGCCGCTGGTCACGACGAAGTTCGCGGTACCGGTGATCGTCCAGACGCCGGCAGTGCTGCTGTACCCGGCGTCGGCGGCGGGGATGTCGAAGATGATAGTGGTGATCTTCTCCGCAAGGGCAATTGTACCGTTCGACAGGCCGATTGCATGGCGCAGGCTGCCCGAGATGTCGCCCGCTGTGTTGTCCTTCGTATTGGTCACCATGTAGCTGCCGGACGTCTGCGCCTCGAATGCTCCGACATCACGCGCGCCATCCGTGACGTTTTGCCCGCGCTGGTCGCTTCCCGTGGCCGTACCCGGGGCGCTCCTCAGCGCAAAGCTGCCCACCAGCAGCGCGTGAGTCTGCGTAGGCCCGCCATAGTTTCCCAGGGGCGCAAGGCCCACATCGGCATCCGCAACATTAATCTGTGTACCCGTTCCAGTGAAGCCGGTGCTGCCTGCAGCGCTGCCCACAAGGTTGTAGCCGAGATCCGAAACGTAACCATAAACGTTGGGGCCGTATCCAGCCGTGTTCAGCGCGATGATGGAGTTGGTGATCCTCACGGTACCGCTGTAAATGTAGATACCGCCGCCGTAGGAATCGAAGGGGGAGGAGGCGGAATTGCCGCTGATAGTGGAGTTGGTGATCTCCACGGTACCGCCCAGGTTGAAGATGCCGCCGCCATCGGCGTAGTAGCTGGTGGAGGAGGCGGAATTTCCGCTGATGGTGGAACTGGTGATTTCCACGGTAGCGCCGCCATTATTGTAGATGCCGCCGCCGTAGGAGGAGAAGGTGGTGGAGGAGGAGGAATTCCCATTGATCGTGGAATTGGTGATCTCCACGGTACCGCTATTGTTGTAGATGCCGCCGCCGGCGGAGAACGAGCCGGAGGCGGAATTCCCGCTGATGGTGGAGTTGGTGATCTCCACGTTACCGCCTGTGTTGTAGATACCGCCGCCAAAATTCTGGGAGCCCGAGTTGCCCCTGCCGTTGGTGATGGTGAGGCTGCTCAGCGTCACCGTTTGGCCACCGGCATTGATAAAGAAGACAGTGCCGTCGCCGGAGCCGTCGATGCTTTTATCGGCGTTGCCGTTGACGATGGTGACGCCGCTGCCGGAGCCGGTAAGGGTGAGGGCTTTGCCGATGATACGCACATTCTCGTAGAAGGTGCCCGCGGCCACCTTCACTTCGCCACCGCTGGCGACCGCGTCCACGCCGTTCTGAATCTTGCCCAGCGCTCCCACGTTGACAAGAGTGGCGTTGCCGGACAGAGAACTCGTGATATTGGTGAGGTTGATAGGAGCGTTCAGGTTCAGCGTCGGGGCGTTGAGGATAAGATCGAACCCGGAGCCGGACGTGATCGCCGCGTCCACGGTGATAAAGTTGTTGGCCAGAAGCGTGACATTGTTGGAGGCCAGCAGGGTGTTGACGAGATACGTGACGTTAAGGATGGAGTCGGCGCTACCCATATGCGTCACCTGAAGGTTCGGCGTCGTGCCCGACTCACTAAAGGAGGAACTGGCAGCCGTGCTGATGGTGATGCTGTTCGGATCCAGCAGCAGCGTTCCGCCGTTGGTATCCACCATCCCATAAAAATCGAGCCTGCCCTTGCCGCTGACCTCCACGAAACCGCCTGTGCCGGCACCGCCCGGGCCACGCGCGGTGATCCTGCCAGCGAAGTGAGTGGTATCGTCGCTCCAGAGGATGGTAGTGCCGCCCTGCGTTCCGCCGTCGGCATTGATTTCCGAGCCTGCTTCCACTGTGGTCGTCTTCGCATTGGCGATGGCCGTGTCCTTGCCCTGGTAGCCGCCGCCGATGTTGAGGGTGCCGCCCTTGCCTGTGGCGCTGCTCACATCAATGCGCGAGACGGACTTCAGCTTCACATGGTCGCCCGTTACCACTACAGCGCCGCCGCTTTTGCCAGACGTATCACTGCGCGCAATCAGCTTGCCGGAGTTCTGCGCCGTGCCCCGCTCCGCCTTCAGCACAATGCGACCACCACTCCTGTCCACCGCCGTGGCGCGGATCATCCCCGTATTATTGACGGCAAGCGCGTACTCATTGCCACCCGCCGCCCGCAGCTCCGCCGTCGTGGCGCGGATCGTGCCGCTGTTCAATACCGATCCCGTACCGCTCCTGATAAAGACGCGCTGCCCTTCCGTACCGCTCGGCTTCACCAGCACCTCCGAAGCGCCTGCGAGCGTCACCTGTCCCTTTTTTGCCGAAATCTTCCCGTGATTCTCCACATGGCGGGCGATCAGCGTTACATCCCCGTCCGCCGCCTTTATCTTCCCGTAATTCGCCACCCTCGCGTCCGAGTTTCCACTGAACGTCAGATCCCCGCCTTTCATAAACTGCGCATCCGCAATATCATGCGTGCTTGCCGTAAACCCGCCTGTATTCACCCGCCCCGTCTTCCCCACAACAACGCCGTTCTTGTTGACCAGGTACACCTGCCCGTTTGCATTCAGATTCCCATCAACCTGCGACGCGCCGCCCCCGGTCACCCGATTGAGCACCGCGCTCTTCGAAGAAGGCTGTACAAATGTCGTCGTCTCCCCTTGCTGAATCGAAAAACTTCCCCAGTTTACCACCGCCCGATCACTACCCTGCCTCACGGTCACCTGTCCAGGTCCCGTCGATATTGTGGCCGCCCCCCCGACCACTGTTCCTCCGGACGGATTCGCAAGCACAGGTTGCAAATGGAATGGAATCAGGATCAGCGCTATGCACCAGATCGCTGTAAACCTTACATAAACATGTCCTTGCGAGCTAATGAATATAAACATGTATTCAACGGGGTTAAGAACATTGACATTATTTTAGATGTCAGAAAAGAGGGGGACTATATAAACAAGCATATTTAATTGTATCAAGAAAAGATCAGGTTCAGTTGAAAAATATCGTTTATACAATGAAATTTTTTTCTTCTGATAATATTTAATAATGAATCTGAAAGCAGGCGTTCTTATCTACGATCCGTTCTCGCGCATCCAGACTCTCACCGCCATCTTCACACTTGGTCTCGTCGGTCTCGTAATCTGGGAGCTGAATCAGGCCCAGCCCATTATTATCAATTTCCGCGTGCTGAACGACCGCAACCTTGCCCTCTCGTGCATCATCATCTTCGGGATGTAATCCAGAAGCGATAGCGGCCAGGAGAGTATATTTTGCGTCAATAGGTGACGGAGGAAAAAAATGCCGATTTAAAGTTTCGACGTAATTTCCGTGTTTTCATTGACAAGTCGCTGTTTTCAAAATATTTCTGTTAGTTATTACTGCGTAAATAGCGGAATCAAGGCGAGTCGCGGCGGGTACTCCTTCTTTATGGGGTACGTATGTGGCATGAACCATTCTCTGGAGAATGCTCATCATCACCACCCCGGCTTGATTCCCCTCTTCATGCGGCAGATAACCTCACGGACCTCCAGCACTCCTCCCCCATGAAAACCCCACGTCTGATCGCGCTCGCCGCATTCCTCGTCCACTCCCTGGCCCTGCTTCCCGGCGCGGTGTTCGCCGGACCAGACAGCGCACCAAGCATGCGCGACAACAAGCAGATCGAGCCACGCGCCGAATACAAGAAAGGCGCTCCGCTGCCTCTGCATACACTGGAGGGCACCGGTGGCGTGCTGATTACCCCGATGGCCTACCTGGTCAATGCCGGGGCGCCAGAGGGTTGCCTGTTCAGTCTGCCGTCCGTCTCCGCCACCTACGTTAACGCGAACAAGAAGAACATTACGTCCGTGGCAATAACGGAGGTGATCGCGGGGCGCGTCGAACTGGGCTTTTCCGCCAATCGCTTCGGCCTGGGTTCGCTGCCCGAAAACGTGCGCAACGCTACCGGAGTGCAGATTGACGACGATGTGTATCTCTTCAACTTCAACGCGCGCGGCGTGGTGCTGCCGGAAAACAGCTTCGACCTGCCTCTGCCTTCCGTCGTGGTTGGCGTGCATGGCAAGCTGAATGCCGGTGTGGACCGGATCGACAAGCAACTGGGCGGCGCGCTGGGCTCAATCGGTTATCGCCGCGACTATGGCGTGGATTTCACCGTTACCGCATCGAAGACCTTCCCCAAAGCTATCTTTGACCGTACGCTGATCCTGACCGGCGGCCTTCGTCTCAGCCAGGCTTCCAATCTGGGTTACCTGGGCTTCGGCAGCGTGTATAATCCCACCTTTGAAGGTAACTTTGCTTACAATCTGACTCCCTGGCTCTGGCTGGCCGGTGAATATCGCATGAAGGCCGCTAACTACACTAACATCGGATCACTGATCCGTGAAGAGCAGGACTGGTTCACCGTGGGTCTGGCATTCGTCCCCAACGATCACTTTACCGCCACGCTTGGCTACGGCTACTTCGGCAACGTGTTGGATACCTCTGAAAAAGCGGGTATCGCCGTGCAGACGAAGTGGGAGTTTTAATCCCGCAGGCTATCCCGGACCTCCCTATAATCACGGAGGTCTGGCCTGCGATTAGCTCTCTGGGCTCAGCTTGCGTTCCGCTTTCTCCGCCATCAGCTTTTCCAGTTCCTGCACCATGTCTTCCTGTTCGCGGCGGACGCTGGTTTTCTTGAAATAACCGGCAGCGCCCATCTCCAGGCTCTGGCTGATGTCACGCTCCAGGAAGGCGCCGGAGACAATAACGACGGTGAGGGTAGGGCGGGCAAGGGTACCGGCTTCGGCCTGATGCTTCAGCCATTGCAGCACGTCAAAGCCGTTTTTGCGCGGCATTTTCAGATCCAGAATCAGAAGGTCCGGCCAGGGATGCAGATCGCGGTTACTGAAGGGCGGGTTGCCTTTAAGGTATTCAATTGCTTCCTGTCCGTCGCATACTTCGGCCGCCATAGACAGCCGAGTGCTGCGGCTCAGTGCTTTACGCATAAAGAGCCGGTCGTCGCTGGAGTCGTCCGCCAGCAGCACTGCGTATTTATTCTGGATCATGCCCGCTTTTCCCTAGTGTAAAATAGAAGGTGGCGCCACCGCCCACTTCGCCCCTGGCCCATACGCGACCGCCGTGTTTGGCGATGATGCGGCTGACGAGCGCCAGCCCGATGCCGGTGCCCTCAAACTCCTCCATACGGTGCAGGCGCTGAAAGACTCCGAATAATCGATCCGCCTGTTCCATGGCGAAGCCTACACCGTTGTCGCGCACGTAGAACGTGGTTTGCTTATCCTGAGCTTCTCCGTCCTCGCAGCCAAGCTCGATTTCAGCCGTTTTACGGGGGCGTGTGTATTTTACAGCATTGGAGAGCAGGTTCTCCAGCACCTGCCGCATCAGCCCCGCATTGCCACGTATGGTGGCGGGCAGGTTCTCGGTCAGAGTGAACTGGATCGATCGGGCGGCGTTGCTGCCCTCACTACGCAGGTTGGCCATCACTTCCTGAGCCAGCGAGTGCAGGTTGGTTTCGGCCACGTCAAACGGTTCCTTGGCAACGACAAAGAGGCGCAGTAGGTCGTCCACCATGGCCTCCATTTCTTTGGATTTTGCGCCGATACGGGATAGGTAGGTGCGTGCCTCAGCGGGAAGCTTGTCCGCAAAGTCTTCCTCCAGAATCTCCGCGTAGCCATGAATCTGCCGGAAGGGAGCGCGGAGATCGTGCGCGATGGAATAGCTGAAGGTTTCCAGCTCTTTATTGGCTGCGCGAAGCTCGGCGGTGCGATCGGCTACGCGTTCCTCCAGCTTGCTGTTGAGAATGCGCAGGTTTTCCTCAGCCTTCTGGCGTTCCTTCACTTCTTTTTGCAGGGATTTATTAACGCGGGCCAGTTCCTGGGTGCGTTCTTCCACCCGTTTCTCCAGCTGGCTGTGGGCAAGACGGAGATCTTCGGCCTGACGCTTGACCTGATCGGCGATCTTGAAAAGCTCCACGAAGACGGCTACTTTAGCGCGCAGGATTTCCGGGACGATAGGCGCCAGGATGTAATCGACGGCGCCCAGGCTGTAGCCACGCGAGACATGGGTCTCGGTGTCGCTGATGGCGGAAACGAAGATGATGGGGATGTTCTCGAGGCTTTTGCGCTGGCGGATAAGCAGTGCGGTTTCAAAGCCATCCATGCCCGGCATATTGACGTCCAGCAGGATGACGGCAAAGGTCTGGTTGAGCAGGTGGCGTAGTGCTTCGCGACCGGAGTTGGCCTGAATGATGTTCTGACCCAGTTCCGCGATCACGGTCTCCATGGCCAGACGTTTGTCCTCGCGGTCGTCGACCAGAAGGATGTTGGCCTTGCCATCGGACGGCGTCTGGGCGTGGTGCTGTATAATCTGGGAGGATTGTGGCTGAAGCGGCGGAGGGCTGGCGGGAGAAGCGGAGACGTGTTGGGGTGGGGTGGATGCAGACGCGGTCGTCCGCACATCCTCAGGGCTGGAGCCGGGAGGAGGCGTGGACGGCGGCGACGACGCGTTCGCACGCTTGCGCGCTATCGGTGAAGCCATAAACGAAGCATAGACAATAGTTCGGCGCTGTCTACCGGCTTGGCGATATAATCGGAGGCGCCCGCCTCAATGCACTTCTCGCGATCGCCCTTCATCGCCTTCGCTGTTACGGCGATCATCGGCAGGGCCTGGAACCGCGGGTAGCGTCGGATGGCGCGCATTGTATCGTAGCCGTCCATATCGGGCATCATGATGTCCATCAGCACCGCCTCGATATCCGGTGAAGCCAGCAGTTGCTCCAGCGCGATCTTGCCCGTTTCGGCGGACAGGATCTGCATTTCAAAGCGCTCCAGCAGGCTCGTCATGGCGAAGATGTTGCGGATGTCGTCATCCACAATCAGGATCTTCTTGTCCTTCAGCACTGTCTCGGCCTTATACAGCTTCTCGATCGCCTGGCGCTTTGCTTCGGGCATCAGGCTTATGTCCTGATGCAGAAACAGTGCGCACTCGTCCAGAAGGCGCTCTTCGCTGCGCACTTCCTTCAGATTCATGGTCTGCCCCAGGCGCTTCAGGTGAACGTTATCCTTCTTGCTGGGATTCTTGGGGATGTAGGCAATAAGCGGCACGTGCTCCAGCTGCGGATGCCTCTTGATTTCTTCGGCCAGCTCCAGACCGGTCATATCCTCCAATTCCATGGTGATAACCAGCGCCGAGACAGGCATTGAGGATGCTGCACTGTTGCCATTTCGGTTCACATCGCCGTTTCCATTCGTGCTTTCATTACCGGAGCCATCAATAGTTCCGTCGACAGTGGCCGCACTGACTCCCGTCGCGGCTGCGTCGCGCAGCAGAATCTCCAGCACTTCCCGTCCGGTGGAGACTGCGTGGAACTCAATGTCCTGGTCTGGAATCGAATCCGACAGGCGATGGGCCAGGGTGGATTCGCTGGCGGCGACCAGCAGCCGGCGTGTGTGCGGAAGGGTGATCTGGTCGATTCGCATAAAGACCTTCTTCAGCTCCTCGCGTGACTTCAGCGGTTTGCTCAGAACACCCATGGCACCCTGCCGGAAGCCGCGCGCCTGCGCCTCCTCGGTCGTGATCAGGTAGATAGGAATGTGGCGTGTGCGGATGTCGTCCTTCAGGCGTGCCATCACGCGCCAGCCGTCCATATCGCGCAGGTTGATATCCAGAGTGATGGCCGCGATCCTGCGCTCGGCGGCCAGCGTCAGGGCATCAGCGCCGCGTGTGGAAATCAGAGCCTTGAAGTCGCTCTCATGCGCCATCTCCAGCAGCAGTTGTGCGAAGCTGACGTCGTTCTCCACAATCAGGATGACACGGTCATCGTCTTCAATGTTATCGGCGTCGTCGTCGGACTCCAGCAGGGCGCTGAGGGAATCGGCGGTACCGGCGTCATCGTCCTCCTCATCATCATTTGAGTCGGGTACCAGAACAGGAACCGACACGTCCGGCTCGGAACGCTCCAGAAGCGCGGCGTGCTCGGTCTGCGCGGTGCCGTCGGTTGTTCCGGAGGTTACCACCGCCTGGCGCTTGGCGGGTTTGATGGGGATGTAATTCTGCGGCAGGAAGAGCGTGAAGACGCTGCCTTCGCCAGGACTGCTGGCCAGACGGATTTCGCCACCCAGAAGGCGGGTGATTTCGCGGCTGATCGCCAGCCCAAGGCCGGTGCCGCCGTACTTGCGGCTGGTGCTGCCGTCCGCCTGCTGGAAGGCCTCGAAGATGATATGCTGCTTATCGGGCGAGATCCCGATGCCGGTATCGGTAACGGAAAAGACCAGTACGGACTTGGCTCGGTTGAGCGACTCGTTGTCCGGATTCCACCCTTCCGTGGCACTGGTGATGCTGAACGAGACTTTGCCCTTCTCGGTAAACTTGAAGGCGTTGGAGAGCAGATTCTTGAGGATCTGCTGCAGGCGCTTGGCATCTGTCTGCATGGTGCGGGGCAGGTTGGCGGCGCGCGTGACCTCGAAGTCCAGCTTCTTGCTGTCCGCGAAGTGGCGGAAGCCGCGCTCCACGTAATCCTGCAGCTCGCGCAGCGTCACTTCGCCCACGTCCACCATCACGGTGCCGGACTCGATCTTGGAGAGATCCAGGATGTCATTGATCAGTGCCAGCAGATCGTTTCCGGCGGCGTGGATCGTCTTGGCGAACTCGACCTGCTTGCCGGTAAGGTTCTGGTCCTTGTTGCGGCTCAGGTCGTCGGAAAGGATGAGCAGCGAGTTGAGCGGTGTGCGCAACTCGTGCGACATATTGGCCAGGAACTCGGACTTGTACTTGGAGGTCAGCGCGAGCTGCTTGGCCTTTTCTTCCAGTGCCTGACGAGCCTGCTCCACTTCGGTGTTCTTGCGTTCCACCTCCACGTTCTGGTCGGCCAGGAGCTTTGCCTTTTCACCGAGCTGCTGATTGGTCTGCTGGAGCTCAAGCTGCTGGCTCTGCAGCTCCTTGGCCAGAGACTGAGACTGCTTCAGCAGATCTTCCGTACGGGTGTTGGCCTCGATGGTGTTGAACACGATGCCGATCGATTCCGTAAGCTGATCCAGGAACGCGTGGTGAGTGGGACTGAAGCGGTCGAACGACGCGAGCTCCATGACACCCTTTACCTGGCCTTCGAAGATAACCGGCAGCACCAGGATATTGGCCGGGCTGGCCGTGCCGAGACCGGAACCGATGGTGAGGTAATTCTTCGGCACGTTGGTGATAAGGATCTTTTCCTTCTCCACCGCGCACTGACCGACGAGACCTTCGCCCAGCTTGAACGTATTGCCGCTGTTCTTGCGACCGCGATACGCATAGCTGGCCAGGAGCTTCAGATACGGCTCGTTATCCTCCTTGGCGGCGTCGATTGTGTAGAATACACCCTGTTGCGCGGAGACGACAGGCGCCAGCTCCGACAGGATCAGCTTGCCGACGGTGAGCAGATCTTTCTGACCCTGCAACATACGCGAGAACTTGGCGAGATTGGTCTTCAGCCAGTCCTGCTCGGAGTTCTTCAGCGTCGTATCTTTGAGATTGCGGATCATCTCGTTGATGTTGTCTTTCAGCGCGGCCACTTCGCCCAGCGCCTCCACGGTAATGGACTGGGTCAGATCGCCCTTCGTCACGGCTGTCGCCACTTCGGCGATAGCGCGCACCTGTGTGGTCAGATTCGCGGCGAGCTGATTTACGTTATCGGTAAGATCCTTCCACGTACCGGCGGCGCCCGGCACGCTTGCCTGACCGCCCAGCTTACCTTCAACACCCACCTCGCGCGCCACGGAGGTAACCTGCGCGGCAAAGATGGCCAGCGTGTCCGTCATGGAGTTGATTGTTTCGGCCAGTGCGGCGATTTCGCCCTTGGCCTCCACGGTCAGCTTCTGCTGAAGGTTACCATTCGCCACCGCTGTCACAACGAGCGCGATACCGCGCACCTGATTCGTCAGGTTACCCGCCATCAGATTTACGTTATCGGTGAGATCCTTCCACGTGCCGCCGACGCCCTTCACCTCCGCCTGACCGCCCAGCTTACCTTCGGTACCCACTTCGCGTGCCACGCGCGTTACTTCCGACGCGAAGGAGCTGAGCTGATCCACCATGGTGTTGATGGTGTTTTTGAGCTCCAGAATTTCGCCCTTAACGTCCACGGTGATCTTCTTGGAAAGATCGCCGCGCGCCACTGCCGTGGTAACCGCCGCGATATTGCGCACCTGCGATGTCAGGTTGCCGGCCATGAAGTTCACGTTATCGGTAAGATCTTTCCACGTACCGGCCACACCTCGTACGTCGGCCTGCCCGCCCAGCTTGCCCTCGGTACCCACTTCACGGGCCACGCGCGTTACCTCCGCCGCGAAGGAGGAGAGCTGATCCACCATCGTATTGATGGTATTCTTCAGCTCCAGGATTTCGCCTTTGACGTCGACGGTGATCTTCTTCGAAAGATCGCCGCGCGCCACGGCTGTGGTAACCGCCGCGATGTTACGCACCTGGCCGGTAAGGTTACCGGCCATGAAATTCACGTTATCGGTAAGATCTTTCCACGTACCGCCGACGCCTCGCACTTCCGCCTGACCGCCCAGCTTGCCTTCGGTGCCCACTTCGCGGGCCACGCGCGTTACCTCCGATGCGAAGGAGTTGAGCTGATCCACCATCGTGTTGATGGTGTCCTTGAGCTCGAGGATTTCGCCGCGGACGTCCACGGTGATCTT
>JBGGNE010000128.1:0-33147 GCA_041287705.1 Methylacidiphilales bacterium
AAATCCTGGGTCGCTTTTGGGCGATAGCAGCGTTGCGCTTTCGGTCATGCATTATTCTAATGCACTCCCTCAATCGCGCCTTGCTCTCATCCCCAAATCGATCCCAGTCTTTGTACCAATTAACGTCTGCGAATGGTCTAACGGGTCTGGCGGGGCAGTCCCCAGGGGGGAGGGGAGCCCGTTAGCTTTCCGTAGTTGCAGTGCCCGTCTTCTTCTTTGGCGACTTTGCCGGGGTGCTGCCTGTACCGGTCTTCCTGCCTTTGGCGCCGTCGGAGTCCTTGTCTTTATCCTTGCCGCCTTTCGCTGTGGAGACGGAGACGGTGCTGCTCTTCACCTTATCACCTGTGTTTGTGATGGTGGAGCTGCCTGTTGCGGGCGATTTGCTGGTGCTGCCACCTCGCGTGATAATGACAACAGGCGTTGCGATCGGCACGGCGCGGGAAGATGCTGAAGTGCCATCGCCGGGGACAGGAGTGGCGCGAAGGGCATGATCGCTTATCGGAGCCCCGTTGCTATCGCGGCCTTCCACGCTGTTGATCTCCGACATGCTGGTGGCGCTGGTGCCGGCCGCTACGTGCAGCTTGATGAGATTGAGGCGGCCCGTCATGTCGGCATCATGGTACTGACGGCGCGCGTCATGGAAAGTGCGTAGCGCGTTAAGCACGTCCAGGTTGCTGACGATGCCCAGCTTGTAATCACCCGCCTGCGCGTCGAAGCTCAGGCCCGAAAGTTCCACATACTCGCGAAGCTGCAGTACCTGCGCTGCCGAGGCGCTGAAGTTGACAAACGCGGCGCGAATATCCTGATCCGCCTGGCGCATGAGCTGCTCCACGTTCAGCGCGCTCTGGCGCAGTAGCGCTTTGCGCTCACGTATCTGGGAGGTGATCAGGCCGCCGTCAAAGATGGGCAGGCTGATGGTGAGCCCTACAGTCCAGTCCTGGTTCGTCTCCGGCTCCGCTACCAGAGTGATATCGGAGGTGACATTAATCGTGGGCCACAGGCTCCCTTTGGCAGCGGAAAGGTTGTGGCGTGCCTGACGTTCAGCGGCTACTCGCTGCAGGATGTCCGGGCGCTGGCCCGTGGTGCGCAGGTAGCTCTCCAGCGTGCGGCTGCCAGGAAAACGCTGCGTCTCGCGAAGCGCAAAAGAGTTGGCGGGTATGCCGATGTAAAAAGCCATCAGCTCGCGAGCGGCAGCCAGAGTTCCTTTCACCTGCTCGATGTTGACTTTGGTGCTGGCCAGATCGGCGCGCGACTGCAGCAGCTCGGAGGGACGGGAGCGTCCCAGTTGAACGCGATCCTGAAGCTCGCGCACACGCGCTTCCAGTGATGCGACCTGATCCTTCAGCACAATCAGGTCGCCCTCGCTCGTCAGCACCTGATAGAACGCGTTGGCTACGTCGCCATAGAGTGTCTGGTAGCTGCGTCGCAGCGACTGCCGGTTGGCTTCGGTACCGGCCTTTGCCGCGCCGATTTCATTGATGTTCCTGAGCCCGTTAAAGATTGGCAGGGACATCGACAGCGTGGTCGACATTACGTAATCGTTCTGGCCGGTGTTGCCGAGGCCGAAGCTGCTGGTATCGAACGAAGTGGGCGCGGATGGGCCGCCGACGCTCGCGGGATCGAACGTGACTACCGAGCCGTTATTCTGGCCGCTGGTATCGACAAAAGTGTGGTTGCTGTTGAAGCGGATAGTGGGATAGAGCGCGGCGATAGCCTGTGATGTGCGCGCCTGCGCAGCCACAATATCCTCATAGCTGATCTTCAGGGTATCGCTGCGAATGGCCGCCAGCCGGAAGCATTGCTGAAGATCCAGCGCGCCCGCCTCGCGCCCCATGCTTGCCAGCGGCGAAATGGTGCGAACGCGCGGTGGAATATTGCGCGCCACACTGCCGCCACCGCCGGACTGAGAAAGGCCGTCCGTACTCGCGCCCGGCTGAAAATTATTGCCTAAAGTGGGAGTGAACTGATCCTGTCCGGGCACTGGCGGCGCATCAGGAAGAGCACCGTCCGAAGGAGCGGAAGGAGCGGTTGCACCGGGCACGGAAGTTGCCGTGCTGGAAGGACCCGCATCTCCACTCGTGCTGCCGGTGTTGTTGGCGTCGGAGCTCTGGCCGTCACCCTGGCTGCGGCTCATGGCAAGTTCGGGCACTTCGGGGCCGATCATCCCGTCATCCACGTTCAGGCGCGAACCGCGCGTGGGGGCTCCCGACGTACCGCCCGGCGTGGGCGGACCGAATGCCACGGTGGTGATGCGTGCGCGGTTGCTCGGCGCGGATGTCGCAGCCGAAGCCTTGAGTCGGGAAGGATCACGCGAGGCCGATGTTGCGGACGCAGGCGCGCTGGACGAGGTGGAGACGGTCCGCGAAGGAGGCGGTGTTGCCGTATCAACAGTGGGCGCGGGCAGGGGAGTGGAGGCGGAGCCGGGAGTCACCCGCGACAGGAAATCCGCGCGCAGCGTTCCGTTGGGATCCAGCCGTGCGAAGCTCTGAAGCACAGAACTCAGCGCGAACACGACGCAGCATGCTACGATGGCGAGCTCACCAAGGCGCGGGCGTTCCAGTGGCGGGTTCGCCTTGGGTAGGGTCGCCTGGACATGGTCCGCGCTCGGCTCCGTATTCATTTGCATAAGTAAAGCCTGAGCTTGTCCGCAGATCAATCTTAAACTTACGTATAACACAGTAAAAAATGCCGCATACCTCTTAGCCATAGCGGGTGTCGTTCGATTTTCCTGTCAAACACGTCAAATGACCCTAGGCGTCAATAATGGCCATCGACATGGCGATGCCGCCTCTACTATGCTGAGGGTGTGCATTCCAGGATCAGCTTACTGAGTTTTCTTCTGGCCTTAGTGGCCATATTTCATCTGCCGCTTTGTGCGCAGGATATGAAGGAACGCTTCGACTTTAAGTGGGGCAGGGACCGTGGCCTGGCATTTGAACGCATGCTGATGGAGATAGGCAGAGCTCACGGAATCTTCTTTACCTTTGAAATGGCGGATGAGCCCTGCCTGATTCCTCAGGATTATGTGCGTAAAAGCCTGAAAGAGCAGCTGCAATATCTTGAAGCTAACTGCCCTGAATTCCTTATTGAAAAGAGTCTCCTCCAGAATAAGCTTTATCACGTCATCAGCCGGGATTTATTGAAGGATCCTTCGTATCCCGTGAATCAGACCTACCGGCTTAAGCAGGATAACGTGCTTTATCAGTTCGTAGAGCGTGCCATGCGAAACAAAACATTGTGGCGCACTACACATAACATTCGAGCCATCAGCAGGAGTCCGCGTCAGGACTATATAGTGACCACGACTAAAGGCATCCTGAGTTTTCGAGATATTCTTTCGCTGACCAACTTCAATAAAGAGCCTGTCGTGCGCTGGAGCGTCTGGGTTAACAGATCGCTCCAGCAAATGCAGATAGGCTATATGGAAAGCTTGCCCGAAGATCCCTCTCTCCCCGCTCCACCAATAACCGTTACCCAGTCGCCTCCACTCTCGGATCTGGTGGAGCCCGTTGTCACGAGTCCGTCGGCATCCAACTAATTCTAATGAGCGCCTTCAGATCAGCCTGATCGCTCACTAGAATCAAAAATCAGACGTCGTTTCTTGCTTTCTACGTAGCTTTTAAGATTGATCAGGCTTTGCAGAGTTGTCCCTTTATCATCTCTTCAGAACAATGCGATATCCTGAGACGCTGGATCTACCGTAACGAAATGAAAGCGGCGACTCCGTAGTATCATGATGTGAACTGTAGGTCAGGGCCAAATCCTGGCAATCCTTGCCTGGAACTCAGCACATGGCTTCCACAGCTTAAAGCACGCCATAACCGCATTGCAAGCAACAGCGCTGAACTATCGGAACGCCTTAACTTTCATTCGGTGCGGATCTGATTTTCTCGGTGTGTCGCTTGTAAGGCGCTTAAAAGCAACAGTATCAAGGGTTCCCGGATTCTGTGGAATTATCTTTTTACTACATTATACATAGGAATGTACTCCGAAATGGCCTTGAAAAAATCGCAAAAAAAAATCAGATACTTTGAAAATATTCTGAAGCACTGCGAATCGGCCAGCGTCTGTGTATGGCAATAGGCGAGGGTGCCTTCACCAAAGACCGGTTGGGAGACCGGACTTGAGGGGTGAAAGCGACCGGAACCTGTTACCTACCTACCTGCGTCCATGTCTTACCTGTACGAATTTGTGACGAATGCGCTATTATTTAGCGCTCTTGCCTTCGTCGCATCCGCCGTGCTTGTCATGTATGACAAGCTTTTTTCAGATGATAAACCTACCAGCCCGCTGGGCGCCTATCTCGGCTCGACAGCCTTCGCCGTTATAGGCACGTGGTTCATGACGGGCGACTCGTGGCTCGTCTCCGGCGATACCACGGCGATTGCCGTGATGGTGTCGCTGACGCTGACCCTTCTGGTCGCGACGTCCCGCCCGATGCGCCGTTTCATGCCCAGCGGCCACGCAATGCTGCTGACCAACGGCATGATGGTTCTTCTGATGACGGTCTGGGGCACCTGGTTTATCGTACAGATGGATGTCAGCTTCGTCACGAAGTGCCTGATGTTCGCCGGTTTCCCTCTCATTCTCGTCACTCTGCCCCTCAGCGCCTTTCAGGCCCTGGAAACGTGGGAAGTACTGATTCGCCGCGAATGGCTGCGCCCTCGCGGTACCTGCCCGATCGACCTGACGGCCAAGCGTCATTTCCCTAAAGTTCTGTTCCAGGTTCCCTGCTATTCCGAACCGCCGGAAGTGGTCATGGCCACCATGGACGAGTTGAACAAGATGGATTACCCGAACTATCAGGTAATGATTATCGACAACAACACGAAGGACGAAAACCTGTGGCGCCCCCTGGAGGCGTATGCCAGGAAGCTTGGCCCGAAATTCATCTTCATTCACGTGGAAGGCATCACGGGCGCCAAAGCCGGCGCGATGAACTACGCCAACAAGAATTTCCTGACGCCTGATGTTGAGATTATCTCCGTAGTCGACGCCGATTACCATGCCAGGCCGAACTTCCTGAAGGATCTTGTTGGTCACTTTGATAACCCCAAAATGGGCTTCGTCCAGACCCCTCACGATTACCGTGACTGGCAGAAGAGCACCTACCAGCGTATGTGCTACTGGGAATACAAGCTGTTCTTTGAGACCATCATGCCCGCCCTGAACGAGCGCGACGCCGCCCTGACGGTCGGTACGATGTGCCTCATCCGCCGCAAGGCGCTGGAAGAAGCGGGCGGCTGGGCCGAATGGTGCCAGACGGAAGATTCCGAGCTCTCCATCCGTATCCACGCCGTAGGTTACAGCAGCGTGTACACCAAGGAAGCCTATGGCTTTGGCATCATCCCTGAGACCTTTACCGGCTACAAGAAGCAGCGCTTCCGCTGGATCGCCGGCCCCGTGCAGGAGTTCAAGCATCACATCGCGATGTTCCTGCCCAAGCGCTGGGCGACCCCCACGCAACTGACGTTCCTGCAGAAAGTGCACCATCTTAACCACGGTATGTCCTCGTTCACCAATGGTGTGGGCGTGATGATGACCCCGGTTACCCTCGCCATCATGCTCTCGATGGTCATCAATCACGACGACCTGCACATGCCTGCCGCCATCATTCTGGCTGGTACGCTGGTTGGTCTGGCCAAGCTGGGTCTGACGATGGTGACCTACCTCTCCGTAATGAAGGTGAGCTTCCGTGACGCCGTTGGTGGTCTGACTGCAAGCTGCGCACTGGCTCATACCATGGCCGTGGCAAGCGTGATCGGTGTTATGTCCGACAAGATTCCCTGGCTGCGCACCAACAAATTCAAGGCGCTGCCCAGCGGTCTGGCCGCTCTTAACGCCGCCCAGTGCGAGCTGATCCTCGGCGCCTGCATGATCGTCGCCGGTCTGCTGATCTTCTCCTCCGTGACTGGTACGCTCCTTGCCCTGATGGCGCTGGGCATGGTTGTTCAGGGGCTCTCCTACGGTGCCGCACCGTTCCTCGCTCTTCTCTCAGAGCGCGAAGTACAGCAGCGCCGCATGCTGGAAGAAGGCGGACTGGCCGAAGCCGAAGTTGCCCCTGCTGCAGCTATGGTCGACCCCATCGCCACCCTGGCTTCGATTGCCCTGCCTCATCATAACAGCCACCTGCACCCCGGCCATCACAACGCCGCGGTTGCCAAGGCCAAGAGCCAGCGCCTGGTACCGAGCCACAATGCCGCAATTCCTCATCAGGCCGTAGCCGCAACCCGCGAGCTAAGCCTGCTGCGCTCCCCGGAAACCCCGGTGCAGTAAGCGCAACCGGCCGGACCGCTCTCGCTGGACAATGGTGAGAGCGACCGGCCCAACAATCTGCGAACGCAAGCGCAGAAACGCAAACAGGTAGTCAGTCGCCCCCGGAAGGAATTCCCGCCTTCCGGGGGTCTTGTTTTGTGGAGAAGAGCCTTATGGAAAGAATGGACTGGCAACCCAATTGCGCATCCAATTGTCCATCGTTCACGAAATCAACCGGCCCCGTCGTAAATGAATCCTATGCAACACACGGCACAGCCACGCCGGCTAACCCCAAACCCAGTGCCAGCATCATTGTAACGAGACTCAAAGCTACACGCAATGGCAAGAACTGGCGCGCCGGCAAACACCTCTGCAGATCAGCATCAGTAGCGGGAAATGATCTCAACATACGAGCATGGGTAAGTAAGAACACTGACTGTCAGATCATGTGGCGGGAAAGCAGAGAAAAGGGAATGCAATGCGACGGCAAGGTTTCCTTCCCTCCATAGTAAGCGCCAAAGGCGCAACACCGTATAGCCCACTCTGTAAGACCATTTCTTTTCTACGCAAAAGGGGCCAGGTTATGGAATAAAACAGCTCCATTACCTGGCCCGGGCTACTTAAAAAAGCCAGTTCTCCGATAGACTAAGGCTTCGCAGGAGCTTCCTCTTTCTCGCCAGGGGGCTTTTCGCTGGAGGGAGTGGGGGCGGGAGCGCCTTCGGGCTTGCTGTTGGGGGTTGGCCAGGGGAGCTGTTTGCCGGTTTCCAGAAGAGTCTTCAGAGAGGAGACGACCTGGGGCCAGCCGCCGGTGATATCCTTGAAAGTCTCATTCTCCGAGGGGAAGCCGACGTGCAGGATGGTCAGGGTACACATGGCGTCGCCGACGGGGCGAAGTTCGTAGGTTACCGTGGTTTCGGGATCCTGCGAGCCTTCGAAAGCGAAGGTGTGAACCAGCGTGGCATTTTTCTTGCCGGCGGGATCAGGAGCTTCCCACTTGGTCACTTTGCCTTTGATCATTTCATCCGAGCCGACACCGTAAGCGACTTTGCCGCCGACCTTGGGCTCCATGGAAATGAGCGGGACCATGTAGTACTGGTCCACGAATTTCTTATCCGTCAGCGCCTTCCATACTTCCGGCACAGGCTTGCCGATGAAAAGGGTGATGTAATACTCAGGCCCAGCGGGCTTGTTGGATTTCGGCGCCTTACCGCTGGGAGAATCCATCGGCGTGGCCATGGCCGCTCCCGGAGGTGGCGGACCTTTTTCTTTTTTGCTCTGTGCAACTACAGAACTCATCCCAAGACCGGTTAGCAGGGCCAGGAGCAGAACAGAACGGACCATGTCGCGTTTCATACACATACCTTGTCTCATTTTTGCGCGAAGTAAACAGGATTTAACGCTGGTATGACGCCAGACTCTTTAACCGTCGACTTTGTCCTCGCGGAGAGGCAATTTCTCAGGCTATTGGCGGGAGTGAGACGTTGTGCGGGATGTTGCCTTGCGCTTTGTCCCCTCCGTCGTGGTGGTCGTGGTAGCTGACGAGGGGAAGCTGGGCGCATCCGCCGGGGCCGGACCAGTCTGGCGATTGCCTGGGCCCACGGCCTTATCTTTGGGCCCGCGCTTGCCTTTGGGCGGATCCAGAGGTTCGGCGACCGGCACAGCTTTGCCCAGGGGCGGGACCGGCGCGACAGCCTGCGCGGCCACGCCACGGCGAATGGGCGGGGCGTTATCGATAAAGAGCTCGTTGCGCTGCATGATGACTCCCTGCACTCGCACGAGATCCACCACGGAGATCTGCATGTCGGCCACCGCGCGAAGTTCGCGAAGGCGCGCCGCCGTCAGATCCTGCTGCAACTGCAGGACAACGAACGATGTGCTTGCGCCTTCGTTCAGCTTGATCTGCTCGTCGTTCAGCGTTTCTTCCGCCAGCGCACGGGCTACGCGCGCGGAGAGAATGCGCTGCTGATTGCTCAGTGTGCGGCCTGAGGCGTTATCCACTTCCACGATTATGTTCTGCTCCAGCCGCTTCAGCGCCATCAGGGTCTGCTGGCGGCTCGCGTCGCTGGCCATCAGGCGCCCGCGCGCTTCGCGATTGCCCAGCGGAATCTCCACGGTTACGCCCACCTGCCACTGCGGATTATCCGTCTGCGCAATACCGCCGAGCGACGAACCGTACTGCCGGGCCAGACCGCCGTACCCGTAGTCGGCGCGGAAATCGACCTGGGGCAGCATGCCGTTCTCGTTCAGGCGCACCTGAATGTTAGCGATTTCAGCCTGCTCCAGGCTCTGTCGCAGGTCCATGCGGTTGCGCATGGCGGTGGTAATGCTGGTCTGCAACGGTGAAGGCTTGAAGTTATCCGGCGGCACATCGGTGGGGATGATGCGAAGATTCAGCCACGGCATGATGTCGTTGGTAATCAGCCGCTTCAGCACGTTCTCCTGATCTCGGATGGAACGCTGCACACGGTACAGTTCTTCGCGACGGGTAGCTGCCTGTGCGCTCGCCTGGGAGACGTCGATAGGTGACATCGTGCCGATTTCCACACGTGCGGCGTTGTCGCGCAGAAGCTGCTCGGCAAGCTGCAGCGATTCGACACGCGTCTCAAGATCGCGGCGGATGTAAATCAGTTCGAAATAAGCCACGGCCACATCACGCACCACGCTTTCGACCTGATTATAGAACGCGGCATCCGTGGAACGCTGGTTGCGACGCGCAATGCGCAGCGGCCCCAGGTTGACATCGGTGCCGAAGCCACGCAGCAGTGGCTGCACGATGGACATCCCCGCAAAGGACGAAAACGTATCGTCGCGATCGGAAGGGGCGGTTTCGCTGCGGCCGGCGCTGGTGTTGGCGCTAATGACACCGCCGGTGGACGTCCGTTGCGACAGCGCTACGTCATAGGTATCGCGCCGCGACGTGCTCTGGCGGATTTCTTCCCCCGTGGCGGTAGAGGCGAAGAAGGGGCTGGTATCCTCACCATGCGTATAGCTGGCGCTGATGCGGGGATCGAACGCGCCGCGCTGGGTCATGACATTGGCTCGCGCGATTTCCGGGCTGAGCCGCTCGATGCCGATATCCAGATTGGATTTCAGGGCAAGCAGAACGCACTGGCGCAAGGACAATGGCACGGGCGTACCGCCATCATCACGGGGGACGGGGGGTAACTCCAACTGCTGGGCACTGGCCCGGGGCGGCACGGCTACGGGACCGACGTTGCGCCCCGGCACACCGCTGGGCGTAATACCCGGCGAAGGGACGGAGTTAGTGCTGGTCACCACAGGAACGGATGGGCGCCCTTCCTCGGGCCTCATCTGAAGATCGGCGGGATTTGCCGCAGGCGTATTGGTAGCGGACGGCTGAACGACACGGGGCAGGCTGTTGGTGATGTAGTAATTGGTGCGTCCGGCAACAGGGGGAGTATCTGTAGCACCATCCACCGTGGGCTTGATGGGACGCGGGCGGTAAGCACCCGAAGGAAGAGGCGGAATAGTCTTGAGCGGTGGCGCACCGGGGAGAAGGCGCCTGGAAGCTTCCGTTGGCGGACGGCGACGGCGTGCAGAATTGGTTTCCGTGCCGGTTCCGGGGACAATGTCTCCGGGCATTACAGCGGGGACGGACGGCACAGCAGGAGCAACCGGTGCGGTGGCGTTCGTCGATTCAGGAACTGCGGGCGCGGCGGCTGGAGCTTCCTCCGCCGTCTCACGGAGTGCCTCGGTGGCAGTGGGACGCGCGTTGGATGGCTGGGGATTATTGGTAGGCGCTACAGCACGTATGTCGGGCTGCGTCTTCCTGGCAGGCGCGTTCGTGTTGGCGTCAGCGTTCGTTTCGGAGCGGGCCGGGGAAGTTTCCGTCTGGCTCAGGTAAGCCGGGCCGTAAGGTCCATAGGCAGGCCGCTGGGCAGGAGCCGCGCCAAGCCCAAGAGGCAGCACGCAGGTGCACAGCATGGCCAGCAGGGTGATCCAGGCTATGCCGCTTCTCGCTTCGGAGCCTCCCATATCCATGACGGTGCCTGCGCGCACGGGACGTCGTTGCGTCCGGCGTGTGCCAGCCGTGAGTTCGGTGCCGGGAGTTGTAATAGAAAAATTGGCCGTGATCATGAGGATGCGCGCGCGGCCCCGCGCATGCCGTTGCGCGCCAGGAGCCGTGGGACAAGACCTTCCTCCCTCTGGAAAGGAGAAGCCGCCCGTACTTTAAACACGTACTTAAGCGAAAGTTGCGGCAAAGGCCAATACTGCATGCATTTTTAATTTTGCGCCCTGATGGAAACGTTCTGCCGTGCCAGCGCGGCTGTGGCCACGATGTATTCCACACTCATTGCTGTCCTGGAATCTACACATTTTCGCAGCAACACCCAGCCCGCGGCAGTGTTGCCCACGGCAAACTGGCGCGCCGCACTATAGAAGTAAGCCTCGCAACGCTTCGCGTTCACCCATGCCTGGCTCACCCGCGCCGGCATCGTGGCTGCATCTGCGTTGGATAGCGGGGCCGGCACTTCCGAGGCAGCACGCAACAGCTTCTCCTCATCTGACAGCTTGCCCGTCAGCACATCGCAAAGAGTGGCATCCCAGGAATTTTGCCGAACCGTGGCGGACAGCTCTTCGTTTGCCCGGGCCAGATCCAGATCGGAACCAGTAACTCTGCCACTGCCGGCACCAATACCGCCCGGCAATGCTTTCACACACCAGATCATCCGATTCGCTGCGCCATGGAGCTGCTTTGCCCTGGTTTCTGTCGATCGTGTCAGATCCGTCAGGGCAGCGTCCGTGTTTCCCTTCATGTAGTGGGCCACACCGCGAAGATACATCGCTTCCACATAATCCTGCGTCAGCGTATTGGAATAGCCGGAGGTCACGCGGAAATCGACATAGACGTCACCGCTTTCATTCAGTTCATACAGCGGCATTCCTGAGGTCAGTTCCGTAATGGCCTCCGCCGTTTTCCCTTCCATAAGGTGCAGAAGGGCGCGCTGATAGTAGTATTCCACAATGTGATAACGCACCGCCCGGGCCGCCTCTATATCTGCTATCGCCGCCGGCAGATTACCCATGAGCGTATGAATTCGGCTGCGCGTGTACAGATAGCGGGAAGACGGCTTCTCTGCGGTTATCATCGCCTTTTCGATATCCCTGATGGCGGCGTCGAACTCGTGCCGCTCCATCTTCTTGCGGGCATCAAAATAGTAACCGTTGGCGATGTAGCCTTTACGAGAAGCCACAAAGCCGGTGCAAAACGCTGTTCCCAGCAAAAGCAGGCTGCCGCTAAATACAACAACAATGCCCCATACAATAAAACGATCCAATGAATGCCGGATCAGAATTCCCATGATGGTGGTCGTTGTTGAATAAGACAGCGGAACCCGGTCAAACAGCGCCGTTTTCCTGTATGGATGCGCATAGGCTCAACCCGTATGAGAGCGTCAGCGCAGACCCACTCTACGAAATTAATCCACGCAATGCGAGGGCAAAACGGACCGGCGCTTTCCACTGGCAGCAACATGCCCATTCGGTCTACACTATCTGTCCACCTTACTACCTATGAGCCTCTTCAGCACCATCTTCCACAAAGACGCGGACGTTGCCGCGCATGATGACGACCGCCGCGGGTTTATCCGCCGCGCGCTGAAAGGCTACGAAGTATTGCGCGACCAGCGACGCGCCCGCTTTAAGGATTACAACGAAGCCCGCCAGGCGGCGGCGGAGATCAAGTACGACGCGATCAATCACCTCGACACTTATCTGGCGGAATTCTGCCGCAAAGCGGAAGCCCGTGGAACGAAGACCTATTTCGCCAGCACTTCCGCCCACGCCCGTGACTACATTCTGCATGTGGCCCGCACGCGCAACGTCCGCTCCATTATCAAGAGCAAGAGCATGACGAGTGAGGAGATCCACCTCAACGACGCGCTGGAGCACGCCGGCTTTGGTGTCGTGGAGAGCGATCTGGGTGAGTACATCATCCAGCTGAATCACGAGCCGCCCTATCACTTCGTCTTCCCATGCATGCACCTGAAGCGTGATGAAATCAGCCGCATCTTCGAGAAAGCGCTGGGCAGTGCCAAAACGGACAGCCCGGAAGAGCTGACGATGATCGCCCGCCGCGCCCTGCGCCAGGAATACCTGAAAGCGGACATGGGCATCTCCGGCGCCAACTTCATTGTGGCGGAAACGGGCATGATTTCCATCACGGAGAACGAAGGCAATGCGCGGCTTTCGGTCGGCGTGCCACGTATCCATATAGCGCTGGTCGGCATCGAGAAGGTGCTGCCAAAGCTGGAGGATCTCGCCCTCTTCCTGCCCATGCTGGCCACCGCCGGCACGGGCCAGGCGCTGACGTGCTACAACAGCATGTATGGCGGCCCGCGCCAGCCTGGCGAAATTGACGGGCCCGAAGAGTTTCACGTGGTGTTTCTGGACAATCATCGCACGCGCCTGCTGGCCGATCCCGAACAGCGCGACGCTCTGCACTGTATCCGCTGCGGCGCCTGCCTTAATGTCTGCCCCATCTTCAAGAACGTCGGCGGTCACACTTACGGCACGACCTATCAGGGCCCGATCGGCTCCGTCATCACCCCGCACATGCGGGGGCTGCAGGACTGGAAGCACCTGAGCAGCGCGTCATCACTCTGCGGAGCATGCACGGAGGCCTGCCCGGTCAAGATCGACCTGCACCATCACCTCCTGCATAATCGCCGCAACGCCATGCAGGAGAAGCCGGTCTGGTGGGAAAAACTGGCGATTGCGGGTTTCAACTTCGTGATGGGCAAGCCGTGGGTCTACAAAGTGGCCATGAAACTGGCCCCGCTGGCCCAGCATTTTCACCCTGCCATCGAGTGCGGCCCGTTCGACCCCGTAATCAGCTGGACCGAAACACGCACCTGCCCGCAGGTCGCCACCACCACGTTCAAAGACTGGTGGCGCGAGCGTAAAGAGAAGAAGCCAAAGCAGAGCCAGACCCTGCACAGCTAGAACTTTGTACCAGAATGGTATCGATTCAGCCCCAGCTATAGGAAGATAGAGGGAATCCGCGTGGGCCGTAGAGGTGGCTGGTACAGCATCTGGAATATCGTTGCGGGAAAAGAAAGCTGTCCAAGGAAACTCCCGGGGCTGCCGGGAAGTCAGACAAGTTCAGAATCCTTCCAGCCCGGTTTCCCTGCCCTGAGCACGTGCTTTCTCTTCGTTGGCATACTCTACGTATACAAAGCTTATGGTCTTAACGGGATCTTTCTCGTGATAACCTTCGGCTTTCTTATCCTTACGAGTGTAGTTTACCATGCCGTCCTTCTCTTCCGATGTCCACGTCTGGTTCTCTGCGTTACTGTGTTGCAGCAGATCGACTTCCGTGGGCGTAAAGCCACCACCGCCTGACTTTGTATAGCTGATGCTGACGCATTTATTCTTCCAGATGATGACATTAACATCGATACCCTTCTTCTGGAAGACATAGAACTTGGCCTCTGCCACGTTAGCCTGTCCCTGCTTCGCAAACATACCGTAGCGCGCTTTACATTCATCAAGGTTCTCCCCCAGCCGGGCAAATGCGCACTGAACCGAGAGCAGCACTAAAAGTGCAATGCAATATTTCATGTTCAAGGCATAGAGGAGAGGCGGACAAGATCCAGACAAAATTGCAGGGATGATGTTTCTTCAGGAGCCTTCCTTGCGGGTTGCTGAAGTTCGGGTATTATGAACTATCATGAATCTGCAACTGCAAGATAAAGTCGCACTCGTCACCGCCTCCTCCGGCGGTATCGGTCTGGAAATCGCCAAATCGCTTGCACAGGAAGGCGCTATCGTCATCATCAACGGCCGCTCCGCCGCTACCGTCGCCACCGCTATCGAGAAGCTGCAGGCTGAGATCCCCCACGCAAAACTGGAAGCGCTTGCCACCGATAATGGCACCCCCGAAGGCTGCGCGGCCACCATCGCGAAGTATCCCGAGGTCGATATCCTGGTAAACAACCTGGGCATTTATGAAGCGGTCGGATTCTTCGACGAAACCGACGAAGCATGGCAAAAGCTGTTTGATATCAACATCATGAGCGGCGTTCGCCTGACGCGCCACTACCTGAAGAAGATGCTGGAAAACAACAACAACGGCCGCGTCATCTTCATCTCCAGCGAAAGCGGCCTGAATCCCGCGCCGGAAATGGCCCACTATAGCGCAACCAAAACCATGCAGCTCTCCATAAGCCGCAGCCTGGCCGAACTGACCAAGGGCACAACCGTAACCGTGAACAGCGTGCTTCCCGGCCCTACTCTAACTGAAGGCGTCTCCAGGTTCATCGCAGACATTTACCCCGGTGAATCCGCGGAGAGCGCCCAGCGCAAATTCATGCAGCAAAACCGCCCGTCCTCCCTAATCGAACGCCTGCTGAATCCCAAGGAAATCGGCGACGCCGTCGCATTCGTCTGTAGCCCCCTGGCCAGCGGCATTAACGGAACATCCGTCCGCGTCGAAGGCGGCCTCGTCCGCTCCATCTCCTAACCAGCCAGCGTGACGCTGGACCCTGTTTTGGGATGGGGTCCAGTACCTAATCTAAGCTAAGCTGAGAAGCGGTGTTGGATACCATTCCTCTTTAGTTCAGGATCCAACACCGCCTCAGATCCCCCAGCGACGACAAAGTCGTCAGCTACGTGATCCAACGGAACGTTGGGGGGAGGTTATTCGTCGTCTTCGTCGGCGTCGCTGCGTTTACGGCCGCGCAGGAAGGCGTCGATGAAGTTATCCAGTTCGCCGTCCAGGACCGCCTGCACGTCGCTAGTCGCTTCGCCGGTGCGCAAATCCTTTACGCTCTGGTAAGGCTGCAGAACATAGCTGCGGATCTGGCGACCCCAGCCGATTTCGCCCTTTTCACCGTACATCTTGTCCGCGTCAGCCTTCTTCTTATCCAGCTCGACCTGGTAGAGACGCGCTTTCAGCACGTTCATGGCCGTGGCGCGGTTCTTGATCTGACTGCGCTCATTTTGACACGTTACGATAAGGCCGGAAGGCATGTGGGTGATACGTACTGCGGAATCGGTCGTATTGACGCCCTGACCGCCAGGACCGCCCGAGCGATAAACGTCTACACGCAGATCCTTATCCTCGATCACAATATCGATGTCGTCCGAAACTTCCGCCACCACGTCCAGCGAGGCGAACGACGTCTGGCGCTTGCCCGCCGAGTTAAACGGCGAGATACGCACCAGCCGATGCACGCCGCGCTCCGCCTTCAGCTTGCCGAAAGCGTAGTCGCCTTTGATGTGCAGCGTGGCCGTCTTTACGCCCGCTTCTTCGCCAGACTGAATGTCCAGGATTTCGATCTTGAAACCGGAACGCTCGGCAAAGCGCTGGTACATGCGCAGCAACATACTGGCCCAGTCGCAGGCTTCCGTGCCGCCCGCGCCCGCGTGCAGCGAGATAATGGCGTTGTTCGGGTCCAGCGGACCGCCCAGCAACACCTTCAGCTCCAGCGCGCTCAGTGCTTTATCCAGAGAAGCCTGTTCGGCGGCAACTTCCTTGTCGGTGGCGCCCGTCTCATCTTCCAGAGCCAGTTCCCCCAGCACGTGCAGATCGTCCATGCGGCTGATCAGCGAGGCCAGGGGCTCCAGGCGACCCTTAATCTGGTTCGCTTCCGCGATGACTTTCTGAGCGGCTTGCTGGTCGTTCCAGAAATCGCCACCCGCCATCTTTTCTTCCAATACAGCTAAACGAGGCGCTAAATCCGCCTTGTCAAAGAAACCTCCGCAGTTGCGTAAGGCGCGCTTCGATGTCACTAAAATCAAATATTGAATCTTTGCCCATAAGGCGATCCATTCTAACCGCCAGGAGCTGCCCGCGCGAGATTTTTCGTGCAAAATCCCTGATCGCTGTCCGGCTGCAAGACTGCTGACATAAGGTTGTCAGTGCCATGTGAGAAAGTTCATGGCATGCAAATTACCACTCCCTTCGCCTCCGCCTGGTCCGGTGTTTCCGCCGCCGCCATAGCCGCCCTGACTTTCCCGGGCGACAAACGCTACCCCAGCCACCCCATCGTCTCCGCGCTGGTCGCCAAGATCAACAACCGCGATTGCCAGGCATTCACCGATCTGTTCAGCAAAAAAGCGGTCGTCCACGATGAAGGCCGCACCATGCAGGGCAAGCCGGAGATCCTGAAATGGATGCAGGGCGCCATTGAGGAGTACGACTTCAAAATCGAAAGCTACACGCTGGGCGAAGAAAAGTCCGAAACCCGCAAAGGCGTGCAGTTCACGGAAGTCACTTTCATCGCCAAAGTCACCGGCAACTTCGACGGCAGCCCCGCCGACCTGCTGCACGTGGTGATTGCGGAGAATCGGAAGGTGACGTTACTGAAGATCAGTTTTGCGTGAGGGACAGAGGCCCGCACTTCAACTGCACATCTTTAGTACTGAATTTCCCGGCATGTTTTAAATCCCGACTGCAGACCTTCACCGCGCAACTGAAGTGTCTTGCGGAAATAGGGAGTGCCCGGAAGCGGGCTATCCCAGACCTGCTGGGTGGGTGTGCCTGCAATATAAAGTTTCAGTCCGCTATCCGTGGTTTTCTCGACAAGAGAGAGAACGGGAGGTGCCTGCCAGCCTGTCTGGGAAATCATCGTAGCCTCCTGAAGCGCAGTACTCCAGTTAAACAACAGCGACAGAGACATCACAAGCATCGCCGTGATGAGGGCTTTGTTGCGCGCAAGAGCGTTCGTCTGCTCAAATACATTCGCGCTAAGCACAGCAGCCGGCAAAAGCCAGAACAGACCCTCTCCGAACCGTGCATCTGGTGCCGTCTTAAACCAAAACACAAGACCGGCCAGCAACGGCAGCAGACCAGCGTAAAGGTGCAGTGAAGGCAATTCGCGATACCCCCTGCGGCAGAGGACGTGAAAAAACCTCAAGCCTACAAGAAGAAATATCACAACAGGCAGCAATACCGAGGTGAAGCCATAAACAACAAGAGAGGCTGTCCACGTAAAGATCCATTTGGAATCTCTCAACACAATATCCGCGTCGGTAAAGGGCTGCCGTGCCCAGCTGTAAATGCATCTCATGGCCGAGTGAGCGTCGCCCTGCCATACGGTCCAGTCAGCAGAAAGAGCCAGTGCCGTGGAAGGAAACAAGGGATAACCGCTGGTGATATACCCATATACCACCCACGTGCCTACGCTGACGACGCCTAGCGCTGTAGCCATCCCATGTCGTCGCACAAGCGAGAGAAGGCTGTAGCCATCGGCTAGCATCCACGAACGCACCAGTACAATCAGGCAGGCGGTGGCGGAGTACATGCCATTATTTACCTTCACTGTCACCAGCGTTACCGCCAGTACCAAAAGCATTCTTGCCGATGTGGATAGGTGCGTCTTATCCACAGCAGTAAGATTGCGCCACAGGCATATAAACACGACAAGCCGCAAGATAAAGCTGGCGCGGTTCGGCTGAGGTGAGGACAGATCCGTAACAGACGCCACAAAAATCAGATAGGGCACCAGAAGAGCAGGCAGAATGTCGGCCGCAACCATCTCTTCCTCACGCTTTACCGCAGAACAGACACGTGCCCCTGCCAGCCAGCACTCCACCATAACAAGTACCAGCAGCCAGCTCAGGGCAATGTTGGAGCCGTGGCCAAACCATGGGTAAAAGTTGAGCGAAGCAACAAAAGGAAAATAACTGCAGTTAAACGCAAGCCGATTGTGGAGATTACCCAGCCCCGGAACGATTGCGTACTCATTAATCCAGCGCACAGACCCGAAATGATAAAGGCCGCTGTCAAAATCCGTTGGCACCTTCATCGCTCTGAGCGCAATCCACCCGATAAGCACAGCCAGTCCAATCCACGTCAGTGTGCCGTACTGACGCAGGTTTCCCAGGGCAGACTCAGGAATAATGCCTCGGTCCCGTCTCAGGAAAAACAATGCCAGGATGAGGCCCGTCCCATATATCGCCAGGGATACACCACCTTCTAGAGGCATCATGAAGTGGCACAACTGCAGGAGAATTAGCAACAGACACCAGCCCAGCCACACTTTATCCAGCACAGCGCGTAGGCTGTGGGATGGTGCTTCATTCTTTTTTCTGTCGCCCAGCCCAATGATTCCGGCGACTACACATCCCCAGCCCAGCACCGACGCGGTAAGTAAAGCATACAGCGTCAGCGTAATGAAAAGGGCAACCAAAGTGTGCATGAACTATCGCTGGTACCTTCAACAAATGAAACCGCAGCAAAGGCAGGGCAATGGGTATCGCCCTGCCTCATGAATAAGACTCCTAACAGGAAAACACAAATTCGCCACCCACAATTGTCGCCACTGCACGGCCCTTCAGTTCCCACCCGTGGAAAGGCGTGTTGCGGCTTTTGCTTTGGAACTGATTCTTGTCCACAACCCATTCCCTTGCGGGATCGATGAGCGTGATATCTGCTTCGGCTCCGGTGGTCAGGGTGCCCTTGTTGAGACGGAGGAGGCGTGCGGGGTTGATGGTGAGCTTTTCGATCATGCGCGTCCAGTTGAGTACGCCGGGCTCGATGAGCGTCTTGATGAACAGGCTCAGCTCCGTCTCCAGGCCCAGGATGCCGAAGGGGGCTTCGGCGAATTCCACTTCTTTCTCGTAGGTGGAGTGCGGGGCGTGATCGCTGCCCAGGATGTCGATGCTGCCATCGGCCAGACCTTCCAGCAGAGCCTGCACGTCGCGCTTAGTGCGCAGCGGAGGGTTCATTTTGAAGTTGGTGTCGTAACCCTCTATGGTCTCGTCGGTCAGGGCGATGTGATGCGGCATTACCTCGCCGCTGATTTTCACGCCGCGCTGCCGCGCCTCGCGGACAATGCGCACGGAGCCGGCGGTAGAGAGGTGCTGGCAGTGGATCGTGCCGCCGGTAAGCTCCGCCAGCAGCGCGTTGCGGCCGACAATCACTTCCTCGGCAATCGCGGGCCAGCCTTGCAGACCAAGCACGGTACTCCAGTAGCCCTCGTTCATCACGCCGCCTTCGCTGAGTGCGTAGTCCTGGCAGTGATCCATCAGGGGCAGATCGAACATCTGCGCGTATTCCAGGGCGCGCCGCATCAGCTCATTGTTCTGGATGCATTTACCGTCATCCGTTATCGCCACTACGCCGGCCTGTTTCAACGAACCAATGGGGGCGAGCGCTTCACCATTCATTCCCTGAGAAATACAGCCCGTCGTGTAGACGTTAATGATGCCCGTCTCCGCAATGCGCTGGCGCATCCAGGCGATTGTGCTGGCGCTGTCCGCCACGGGCTTTGTGTTTGGCATCGCCACGATGGTGGTGAAGCCGCCCGCTGCCGCCGCGCGCGTGCCGGTGGCGATCGTCTCTTTGCTGGACTGGCCGGGCTCGCGAAGGTGCACATGCAGGTCGATGAGGCCGGGACATACGATAAGCCCGGACACATCAATGACTTCCATCGTCTCGCCCTGAGGGATTTCCGAGACTATGACGCCGTCCTTCACTGCCACGTCGCCGATGGCGTCGCGCTTGTTGGCGGGATCAATAACCCGTCCGCCGGCAAGCACGTAGGAGCGGGTGCCCAGGCGGCGGTCGTACGTCGCCACCAGAGAGGGATCGCGAGGAGCAATCTTCATGATGCGGCTCCTTTTTCTTTATCCAGGGCAGGCAGGTTGGGGATTGAACCGAAGCCGGAAACGATGCCGCCGGCGGTAGTAGGTGAGGTCAAAGAAGAGGAAGCAGGTGAGGCTGGTGCAGAAGAACCCGCGCCCGCGACGTTCAGAGGATGCCCGCCGCTCAGTAGATAAAGTATTGCCATGCGTACGGCCATGCCGTTTGTAACTTGTTCCAGGATGACAGAATTCACGCCGTCGGCGAGTTCGCTGTCGATTTCCACGCCGCGGTTAATGGGGCCGGGGTGCATGATGACAACATCGGGCCGGCACAGGCGAAAGCGGGACATGGTCAGGCCAAAGAACGAGACGTACTCGCCCAGGCTGGGGAAAAGCGCCTGACGCTGGCGCTCGTGCTGAATGCGCAGCAGCATGATGACGTGCGCCTCCGGCAGTACTTCCTCCAGACGGTTGGTGATTTTGACGCCCAGCAGCTTGAAGACGGGCGGCACCAGAGTAGTGGGGCCGACCAGCGTCACGTCCGCGCCGAGTTTCAGAAGTGCCCAGATATCGCTGCGCGCCACGCGGCTGAACATGATGTCGCCGCAAATGGCGACCTTCAGGCCGGTAAGATCGCGGCCCAGACGCTCGCGAATGGTGAACGTATCGAGCAGCGCCTGGCTGGGATGCTCGTGCGATCCGTCCCCGGCATTGATGATGCCCGCGCGCAGCCGCTCCGCCAGAAACTGGGACGCGCCCGCCGCCCCGTGACGCAGCACGATGAAGTCGGCATTCAACGCCTGCAGATTCAGGCCGGTATCCTTCAGCGTCTCGCCTTTCTTGAAGCTGCTGCTGCTGCTTTCCAGAGAGATAACGTCGGCGCTGAGGCGGTTTGCGGCCAGCTCGAACGAGGCGCGCGTGCGCGTGGAGGGCTCAACGAAAAGATTGACGACCGTCTTACCACGCAGCGAGGGCACCTTCTTGATGGCGCGTGAGTTAATCTCCTTGAACGCGGCGGCGGTGTCGTGAATCAGATCAATTTCCCACGCTTCCAGCGAGCGGATGGAGAGTAAATCTTTATGTCGCCACGTCCGGGGCGCGGCTGGTGCGGGGGATGAAGGGGAAGATGTTTCAGGGGTACTCATGGCGTGATCAGCTCCACGGCGTCCACGCCGTCAACTTCGGTCAGCTTAACCTGCACGGTGTCAGCAACATCCGTGGTGATTTTGCGCGCGACGAAATCTGCGCGAATGGGCACCTGGCGATGGCCTCGATCGATAAGCGCCAGCAACTGGATGGCCGAAGGCCGGCCCAGATCCGCCATGGCCGCCAGCGCGGCACGCACACTGCGTCCGGTAAACAGCACGTCGTCCACCAGCACCACAACGCGGCCCGTGATATCAAAGGGGATGTGCGTGACTTTGGGGATGGGGATATTCAGCTCCAGGTCGTCGCGATGGAACGTGATATCCATCTGGCCCACAGGGGGTTCCGCGCCGCCGCCGATTTCCCCCAGCCTGTGCGCCAGGCGTTGCGCCAGCGTAAAGCCGCGCGTGGGCAGGCCGATGAGGCCGACATTGCGCGGGTCAGAATTGCGCTCAAGAATCTGGTAGCTAAGCCGCGTCAGCGCACGGTTCAGCGCATCCGCATCCAGCAGGACAGTAGAGGAAGACATCGCGACGCTATTAGACTGTTGCGCCTTACCCCATGGCAAGGAAAAAGGACGTCGCAGCCTGTGCTTTGCCGGATAATCTGCCGCTTTATCACCAGGAAACCTCAGCCACAAGCCTGTCCCTTCTGTCGATGAGCTTGCGGATGGTCAGGGCGATGGGGCTCTTGTCTTCATCAAACGCATAGTCGCCCAGCAAATCGGCGCTGTGGTCAAAATCTCCCAGAGACCGGTAGGCATCGGCAAGCAGAAGCCGATGCGCGGCGCTGTCAGGTTCCGCTTCAACCAGCTCAATCAATCGCAACAGGTTTTGCCTGTAAAACTCTGCGCCGCCGGCAGGCATCAGCAGACCGGAATACTGCACCGGCTTCTTTGTTATCCAGGCAAAGAGGTACCTGGGCATGGCCGATAAACGGAAGGAGCGCTCTATTCGGACAGGATCATTGGCCAGCCACCAGTAGCGCCTGCGAATGTAGATCTCTTTTACTGGTGTTAACGCATCCAGTCCAAGCGCCAAAACATACTCTTCAATTTCCGGTTCTACAGCATAAGGTACGTCTTTGTAGGCATGGGGTCGTGGCCCGTATGATGCGAATTCGGAAGGCGGATATTCCCTCTCGCACTCATCCGTCCAAAGGAATTCCCGGGTTTCCGGGTGGACTCGCAGCCAGGGATCATCGGGAAGCATCGCTGATCTCCACTTTCCATCCGTCCAGCGCGTCAGATAAAACGTATTGCCCGACAGCAGCGTCCTTTTCGCCACCAGATTGCCGCTGCCGGGAATTTTCAGGATGTGATCCGCGCCATGTCTCACGATTATACTCCGTTATATCTCGCTAATCATGCTCAACCTGCTTGGTGCCTGGCGCGGAGGTCCGGCGCCGTTCGGGTCAGAATTGCGCTCGAGATTCTGGTAGCTGAGCCGCGTCAGCGCACGACGTCGCGATGTCATCTTCTGCTGGATCCGGATGCGATGAACTATTAGTAGTAGCGCTTGGATTGCAGCAAAGAACCACCGGCGACTGGCTGCGTGGAATCACCGCACCCCACGTTTCCGTGCCTGCAACGTGTAGCTGAGTGGCAATAAAGACCGATCCCCGTTCAATCTCCATTCTCCATCGGCGGAAGTGTAGATCATCCGGCCCGGCAGTGCCTCCCAGGGAATGCTGTCGTGCTCTTTCAAACTGGTAATTTCCATGCTGTGCGATAGCAACGCCGTGATGATCTCGCCAAGGCCATGATTCCACTCGTGCTTTACTGTCGCCAAGACGGGCTGATCCGTTATCACATAGGTGTTCGCATCATCCCATACCGTGGGTTCCTCCCGCTCGAAGTATGTGTGGGAGATTACAAAGCCATCGTGGCGCCCCTCGTCAATCGACCAGAGGATGGGATGGCCCTCGCGGATAAAGAGACGGCCTCCCGGCTTCAAAAGATTTGCAACAGTTTCCGCCCAGCGATGAATACTGGGCAGCCAACACAACGCCCCTATTCCAGTGTAGACCAGATCGAACGAGGATGGAGGAAAAACTTTAGCCGCCGCATATACATCGGACTCCACGAAGTCAATCGCCGCCCCGCAGCGTACCGCCAGTGCCCGAGCCTCCGCCAGGGATGCTGGAGAGAAATCCAGCCCCGAGATGCGAGCTCCCAAACGAAAGAGCGAGACGGTATCAGTGCCAATATGACATTGTAAATGAACCGTGCGCAGGTCGGAGATTTCTCCCAGCAAAGGCAGATCGAAACGGACAACATCAGACAGATAAGAGGAATTCTCCGCTAACTCCTTTGTGCAGTAGCTTGGCGAAGCGGCATGGATGGGCGCACGATTGTCCCAATTGGCGCGATTGTAATCGATATACGTCTTCATTCGCAGAAATGTTTTGGCGAAGTCGCACGCTTCGAAGTACGTAAACCAGGTAAACAGCTTTGGAGTCTCCCGAAAATAACCTGCACAAACTTGAGCCTCCGCTTTTGAGCGAGAGCAGCGTTGGAATTCCGGTCAGCGCCTTTGTGAAAATCCAGATGTTTACGGAAGAAAAACTTTGCTTTGGCCGGCTCAACTTACTTGCTGCTCGCCTGCTTGGCCCGGAAGTCTGCGCTGTTCTGACGCTGCGTGTAGATGCGAACACCTTTCAGCGAAGCCACGGCGCGATCAAGCTGAGAATCGCGCAGTGTGCGGATTTCCTGCTGTTCCTGAGCGTTTAGCAGGCGGGGATTGCGGGCGGCGACGAGTTGGCGCTCTTCTTTTTCCGTGATGGGCGCATAGATGTCGGGCGCGACGCCAACTTCGTGGATCACCTTGCGGCTGGGCGTGTAATAGCGCGCCGTGGTGAGACGCAGACCGACGCCGCCGCCGAGATCCTGCACGCTTTGGACGGAGCCCTTGCCGAACGATGTTTCGCCGATGATGATGGCGCGGCGCAGATCCTTCAGCGCGCCTGCCACGATTTCCGCGGCGCTGGCGCTGTAGCCGTTGATCAGCACGGTTATGGGGTAATTGGGGTGGCGCTTTCCGGTGCGGGCGCGGTAGTCGTAGCTTTGCTGGGCATTGCGGCCCTGGGTCGACACCACCACCGTGTTGGGCGGCAGGAAGCTGCCGGCGATTTCCACGGCGGCATCCAGAAGGCCGCCGGGATTGTTGCGAAGATCCAGCACCAGCCCTTCCATGCCCTGGCTTTCCAGGCGGGCGAGCGCACGCTCCATCTCAACCGGGGAGTTCTCGCCAAACTGCTCCAGACGCAGATAACCGATCTTGTCGTTGCCGGTCATTTCGGCGGGAAGCATTTTGGCTTCCTTTACCGTGGCCACCTTGATCACTTCCCGCGTCAGTTCCACGTCAAAAATGTCGTCCGGCTTGCCTTCCACCGAGCGCATCAGGGTCATCTTCACCTTCTCGCCCTTGGAACCGCGCAGACGCTTGATCGCCTTGCTTAAGCCGATCTTTTCGGTCGATTTGCCGTCGATCTTCAGGATGCGATCACCGGGAAGGATGCCGGCACGTGAGCTCGGCGTGTCTTCCATCGGCGCGATGATAATGACATTGCCATCGCGCATGCCTACCACAATGCCGAGTCCGGAGAACTCGCCCTTGGTGTCCTTCTGCATTTCGGCGAAGCTTTCTTCGTCCAGAAACTGGCTGTGCGGATCAAGCGAGGAAAGGACGCCCTTCAGCGCGGAGTAGGTCAGATCCTTGTAATTGGTCTTGGTCGGGTCGACATATTCCTGGCGAACCAGCTCAATCACGCGTTGCAACAGCAGCGTGTTTTTGTAACTCTCATCGACCTTCGCCTGCGCGGTATCACTATACCAGGCTTGAATACCCAAAAAGCAGTTTACGGCAATCGCCGCAACCATAAGTCCGAGAGGGCCAAACCATCTGCGCATCCTGTCACAGTAGCACGCGGCCCCATTTTGCCTAGCTCTAAAAACGCTGCTCCGTCAAAAATTCTTTCGATGAAATTATCACCCGAACTCAAGCGTCTGAATGGTGCAGTCACCGTAGGCAAACACGCCGATGTCCGCGCCATTGTGGCCCAGCATCCTGATCTGGTGAAGGATCCCCGGCCATTAGCCAGTGCGGCCCTGTACGGCCACTCTGTTGTGGTTGCAACGCTTCTGGAGCTCGGCGCGGATAAGGACGCGGTTGTTCCCAGCCACGATAATTACCGGCCGCTGCACCGCGCCATTGAACACAAGGGCGTGACAAAACGTCCCGGACACCTGGAATGCCTGAGATTACTCCTGGAAGCAGGCGCGGATACCGAACTTCGCGGAACCTGGCGCGGCCTCACTTCGCTGGGTCTGGCGGGCGCCACGGGCGATGAGGAGATGATTGCGCTGCTGCGCTCGCATAGCCCGGCTCCGCAGCAGAGCATCTTCATCGCGGCCCTGCTGGCAGATGACGCTGCCGTCGAGCGCTATTTGGTGGAGGACAAGACTGGCGGCATCGCAAAATCGCGGGACATCAACGGCATGACGCCCCTGCATTGCGCCGCCCATTGCGGCCTGCGCGACCGTGAAATTCAGAAGCAACTCGCCCGCATATGCACGCTCCTGCTGGATGCCGGCGCTGATCCGGACTGCTGCGAGCGAATCGGCCCGTATCACAAGCTGAGCGTGCTGCACTTTGCCGGGCGCGATAATCTTGCTGTGGCGCAGACGCTTCTGGAGAGCGGCGCGAATGCCAACCTGGGCTTCGGCGCTTCTCTGTGGCACAAGCCGTTTCCCCTGGCGGAACTCTTCCTGAAGCACGGCGCGGACGTTAATCTTCGCGAAGACGATACTCATGCGTCTGACGATTCGGCGGACGAAAAGGATACGGCAGAGTCCGCAGAAAGCACCGAGGGCGCTAAGCCTGGGTTAGGCACGCCGCTTCTCCACAGCCGCATTCACTGGAACCTGCCCGACATGGCGCTGTGGCTGTTGAAACACGGCGCCAATCCCAACCTTACCGACGCAAAGGGTAACACTGCTCTGCACGAGGCCGCTTCGCGCGGCATAAATCCCAAGGTGGTGGAAGCACTTCTGGAGCACGGAGCCGATCCCAAAGCCCGCAATGCCGCAGGCGAAACGCCCAAAGACATTGCGAAGCGAAAGGGCCGCAAGCTTTCTATTCCACAGTAGCTTCCGCCCTTTTGCGCTGCGGCGGCGTATCACGTTTATCCTTAAAGGCATGCGGAGCGCAGGCATGCAGGGCATAGGCAATCTTGTCCAGCAGCGGTATCTTCTTGTCGAAAATTACCGTGATCTCGTTGGCATGAATCTGGCTGGCCGCAAAGCGGTCAACGCGAACCACCAGTTCCTCCTGATAGAGCTCGATGGACGTGAATCCACCAAAGAGGAAGGTGTCAGGCGTATTCCATTCCATGTAAAAAGTATCCCAGATGTCATCCTCCACGTCTTCAATGGTAAGCTCGCGGGACCTGCTGAAGATGAGATATTGTGAGCTTCCCTCATCATCGTTTTCAAAGCCGAATGAATAGTAGCCCTTGCCAATAGTGCAGAATGCCGACTGTGCAGTAAGTGTAGAATTCATGGTGATGTCGTCCTTACGGTCGAATGTAACTTCGCCAACGTCCTAGCCGTTCTTACATTTATTGCACACCACCAGGGACATTTATGGTCTCTTGAAGAAAACCACGCGAAACACATTGTTACAGCCATCGAGCCACCATGGCCGTCGCCCGGTGCCTCAGTGGGGCGTCAACGATAAACCGATTCTGCTGGCAGGACATGGAATAAACGGTCGCGCACTCCTGCAAACGTTTGTTCCGTATCATTGCGGCGGACTGGCAGCGCCAGCACTACGGATACCACGACTGCCGTATCTTGCGCAGCCCGGTGTGCATGAGGTCGCCGGGATCGGGATCGTCGAGGTGATTGGTGTTGCGGAGCGCTTCGGCCTGGGATTTGCCGAGGCGTGTGGCGAAGAGGAACAGCGGGCGGTTGCGCAGGAAGGGGTCATTTCGCTGGAAATCCTGCCCGTACCAGAAGTCGAGAGGTGTCGCCACGTAGGGCTCGGAAAGACGCAGGCTTTCGTGGCACAGCGTATGGTAACCCTGGATGAAGGGAGCGGCGAAGCGCTTCATCTCCACGCAGCGAAGCGGCAGCAGCACGGCCAGCGCAAACACGCAGCCTGCTACAATGAACCGTCGCGTCTGTTCGTGACCCCACAGCGCGCAGGCTGGTCGAAGGCCCGCGGCCGCTACCAGACACCAGCAGCCCAGTGCCGGGTGAAAATAGCGATAGCCCCATCCGTGCCCCTGTGTTGCGGGCATCAGTATGTAAATGCCAAACGTGAGCGCACAGGCCAGCGCCGCATCGCGGATCGGCGGTGGGATCACATTCGAGCCGGAAACGCGCCACGTGACTAAAGTCACGCCAGTCAGCAGTACCAGCGGCGCGTTGCTCCAGGTGATAAGCAGCAGCAGGTTCATGGGCTGAAGATGAAGCTGGATGATATCGAAGCCCAGCGGCGCTCCCGAGGTGCCCAGCAACTGGCCGGGATGAAAATATTCCGTAAGAGCAACAACCACGGGCACCTGAACGGCGTAGGATGCTGTCATGTACGCCACCACACGCCAGCGCCGCTCACAAACCAGACGCAGAAGAAAGGGCGCTGCGAGCAGGGGATGCACGTGCGGCTGGTGAAGTGTAATAGCCACCAAACCGACCCAGGGGGCGGCCGCCCAGCCCAGCCAGTCACGGCGCAGCATCAGCCAGATCCATACCAGCGAGAGAAGCAGATGCGCGGGCATGGCGTAGCTGGTCATGGCGGTGGTCAGAAACTGCGGACTGCACGCCAGTAACAGCACGGCCAGGCGACTTTCCACTGCGCCGCGACCCCATATCCTGTTGCCGACCGCCAGCAGCATGGGCAGGCACAGGGCGCTCAGGAGTGGGTTGAGCAGCCAGTCTGCTCCTGCGTAGTGGAACGGCGCGAGCATGGCGCTCCAGCCTGGCAGATAGGTGCTGACCCAGCTCCCGTACGGCCCTCCGTCCGCGCGCAGTGTGCAGAGTACGGGCGTCAGTGCCCAGGCGGTGGCGGCGTGCTCTCGGGGGACGGGCGCGCACACTTTTCCCTGCGCAAAGATTTCCGCCTGAAACTGCGCCATCACTTCATCCATGCTGACAGGATAGGCTCCCAGCACCCAGAACCAGCCGGCAATTCCAAGCGCCAGTACACCGGCCGCCATCAGCCATACGGGAATACGCGCAAAGTTCCGCAGATGAGCATCTTCATCGGCATTTCGATCTCTGCCCTTGTCGCTAACGGCAGCTTTATCCGCAGCCGCCGTCTTCGGTCCGGGCAGGATCATCAGGAAGGCCGCCCAGACTCCACAGGCCAGCGGCTCCCAGTGACTGAAGAGCCAGTAATAGACGTTGCCATTAAAGAAGGGAGATAGCGAGGGCTGGCGCACACTGGCGGTTCCCAGAAGAATAGTGGCAAGTAACAGCAGCACAAGGGCATAGCAGATGCGGAGAGATTGTTCTCCCCTCAGCAGACCGGCCGCTGCCTCGCATACTTTCTTCACCTGTCTTGACAGATAAGCAGCAAGAGCGCGTCGCGGCTATATTATAAGACCAGGCGGGCTGGATTTTCCGTGCTGATGCGGCTGGTGATGCGACCGACCGAGGCTCCTTATGATGGAAATCCGTCAAAGTGTATATATATTGTATAGCTCCACATTCGCCGCGCATTGAGGCATCATCTCCGATGGAGCGACAGCATCTCCCGGCTCTTACGCCACGCCCTTTCCTCTTATATGTCGATCATTGACCGTTTTGCGAACAACCCTCTTTTCTCGCCCGCCGACCTCCAGCCGTCGCGTCCCGATGTGGAAATCATGTGCGCCTTTAATCCCGGCGCCATCATGTTTAAAGGCAAGCGCCTCCTGATGCTGCGCGTGGCCGAGAAAGCCATCCCCGAGCCGGGCTGCGTCGCCACTCCAGTCTTCGACCCGGAAACCGGCGAGACTTACATCAAACAGTTCCGCCTGGACGATCCCGACGTGGGCATGCCGGACCCGCGCTTCTTTCATTACAAAGGTGAGATCTACCTGACCAGCCTCAGCCATTTCCGTGTCGCCACTTCCGACGACGGCGTCAACTTCACCATCGACCCGAAGCCGACGATGTTCCCCGAAGGCCCGTACGAAGCCTTTGGCATCGAAGACGTACGGCTTACCGAGCTCGAAGGCACCTACTACCTAAACTACACAGCCGCCAGCAGCCGCGGCGTCGTGACCGCTCTAGCCAAGACGGAAGACTTCAAAACGTTTACGCGCCTGGGAATCATCTTCGGGCCGGATAACAAAGACGTGGCGCTCTTTCCGGAGCGTATCGACGGGCGTTTTCAGACCTTCCATCGTCCCGCGGTCAAGCACGCCGGTCTGCCCAGCATCTGGACGGCCAGCTCCGACAATCTGCTGGACTGGGGCCGTCACGAGCTTGTTATCGGGCCTCGCCGCGATAGCTGGGATTGCGAACGCGTGGGCGCCGGGACATCACCGATCAAGACACCCGAAGGCTGGCTGGCGCTTTATCACGCGGCCGACTACAACATCCGCTACTGCCTGGGCGCGCTGCTGCTGGATCTGAAGCAACCCTGGAAAGTGCTGGCCCGCAGCCGCGAACCTTTCTTTGTCCCGGAGGTTTCGTATGAGACCGCCGGCTTCATGCCCAACGTGGTATTCCACAACGGCACGGTGGATCTGGGTGACGGCAACCTGGAACTCTATTATGGCGCCGGCGATTTGGTGACCTGCGGCGCGCGTGTCAGGGTGGCGGATATCCTGGCTCATTTGAAGTAAGCGCACCCGGAATTTTACCGGCTGAAGTATAGGGCCGGTAAAAGTCTGTTGAACGATGATTAATCAGGCCATTTCTCCGGTAAATGGTCTTAGGAGTCTCCGCAAAATAACTGACACAACTTGAGGCGCTGCTTTTGAGCGATGGCGGCGTTGAGATTTCGGTCATGCATTATCTTATTCTAATGAGCGATCAAGATGAGCCTCGTACGCACAGGATTTTTTGTCAAGGGCAAGGCGCGAGGAGGGAGCATATTAGAATAATATGTGACCGACGAGCAACGCAGCGATTGACAAAAAAGACATGCGAACGAGGCTCAGCTTGATCGCTCATTAGAATTAATGCACTCCCTCCATCTCGCCTTGCCCTCATCTCAAAATCAGCAATCACAAGTTATGCCATTTATTTTGCGGAGACTCCTTACACGCCAGGATTAAAAGTATTGCATTCGCAATCCACTGCAGACATACCTCGATTCCACGACTCCCTGTTCCCGAACGCATGAACCTCATGACATTCCCTAATTCGTCTCCCCGTTTCCGGTCCCTGCGCAATGCCGCGGCGGCCTTTACTACCGTCGGCCTGCTCAGCATCGGCACGATTGCTCCGTTCCACTTTGGTCTGACCAACGCGGCCGCACAGGAAGCCGCACCCGCGCCTGCTTCCGCACCAAATCCCGTCGCAACGGCTTCGGCTCAGGTGGTTGCCGTTCCCGGTCAGGTGGCGATTAAAGATGGCGAATCGATCGGGTTCATGGGCGACTCCATTACGGCAGGCGGCGCGGGTTCTCCTTCCGGCTACGTGCGTCTCGTCATCAGCGGTCTGAAGGCGATCGGCAGGACGGTAACGCCTTATCCCGCCGGCATCAGCGGTCATAAATCCAACCAGATGCTGGCCCGCCTGGATAAGGATATCATTGAGAAGAAGCCGACATGGATGACGCTGAGCTGCGGCGTAAACGACGTATGGCACGGCCCCAAGGGTGTTCCGCTGCCGGAATATAAGGAAAACATCACCAAGATTATCGATAAGTGCCAGGCCGCAGGCATTAAGGTCATGATTCTGACCTCCACGATGATCAGGGAGGACGGCAGCACCGCCGAGAACAAGAAGCTGGCCGAGTACAACGATTTCCTGCGCGCGCTGGCCACCGAGAAGAAGTGTCTGCTGGCCGACCTGAACGCCGACATGCAGAAGATCGTCTCCGAAAAGAAAGCTGCCGGCCAGCAGGGTGACACCCTCACGGTGGACGGCGTGCATATGAATCCGCTCGGCAACATCATGATGGCCACGGGCGTCCTGCGCGCTTTCGGCCTCAGCGACGAGCAGATGAAGACCGTTAACACGAGCTGGGATACCGTCACCACCACCGTTCCCGCCAGTATTACGCTGCGCGATTACAAGCTTCTGCAGGACGCAGCAGCCAAGACCAAGCGCAACATTGGCGCCGTCATCAGCGACAGCGTCAAGGTGACTCCGCCCGCCGAGTAGTCCGGCGAGCAGATCGCACCAGGGGTTTTGCGACATTTTGCGGTCATCTTTACGGATTATCCCCATTAAAGTAATGACGCAGCTGAGGGAATGTGCTAATACTCAGCACGTGCTGGCAACAGCACATTCCCTCTCTCCTCTTTCAAGCTTCGCCCATGTCCATTTCTCCTGCGGATGGTGGCTTCAAAAATCGCCACAATGCTTTCACTCAGGAGGATTTTGTATCTCGCGGGCAAAAAAAGTCACACGAAGTCTTTGTTCAGGATAAGCAGCGCGCCGCCTTTGCAACCGAGGACTGGATCACCGGCCTGCATTACGGTCTGGATGATGCCCTGGGTGCCGAGGAAGCCAACGCCACACTGTATGCCTGTGGCTGTGAGTGGGGTAAGCTGGATGCCGCGCGTTTCGCGGAAAAAATGCGGCACGAGTTCGGCGGCGGAAAGCTTTCCATCGCGCAGATGAACCGCAATTTTGTGCTGGAGAGCTGGTGGTGGCCTCTGCGCGCCATGGGCTACGGCACCTGGCGGTTGAATCAGGCGCACAGTTCCCACGGCCTGCTTCACGTCAGCCTGCGGAATTCCATGATAGCCAGGTCCATGCAGCAGCTGGGCAAGCCCGTGTGTCACATGTCGGCCGGGTTCTTTGCGGGATTTTTCTCCGCGCTGGAAGGGCTGACCGGTGGCGCTGCGCCGGCTGAAGATCTGGCCGCTGTGGAGGTGGAATGCTACGCCATGGGGCATGACTGCTGCCAGTTCCTCATAGGCAAACCCGATTTTGTGCGCCGCGCCGAGGCCTGGCGCCGGCAAGGTGACACTGCGGATGAAATTATTGCGAAGTTGATCGTCTAACACAGAACGCGATGCTTTTGCCCCTGAACCTGATGCCTGCCGATCGCCGCTTTTCTGCCACCCCGCCGGGTCAGTTTCCCTTTTCCTTTCCTCTTTTCAACAATCTAACCCGTTCAACCCTTTACAGGCACGGCATCTGCTGAAAAATCCTATAATCACGGGCGGTGCAGAAATATAATACTTATTTCATGCGACACGTCGATTATGGGGTATATTACAATTTCCAGGACATCGGATCATCCGGACAAGGATGCTACGAGCCAACACTTTTCGGTTTATTCCACCACGTCAGTCCAGTCGGTCAACTTCAACAGATCCTACCAGGAGCTACTTGCATGAATTCTGAGCACAGCTACGGCGCCCACGTCAATTCCACCCCGCACCGTCACCACCACCGCGTCGTTTCCCGCGCCAAGGTAGTGGACGCTCCTATGCTTCGGTGGATTTGGGCCGCACGTCGCGCTGTGACCCGCTTTGCCGACAGCGTTAAGAACGCGTTGCGCTAAAGTTCGTTCCGGCAGTTCCTCGCCCGTCCGTTCTTCGAACCCGACGGGCTTACGCCACCATTTTTTCTTTAAAATCGATACGGCCCGGAGTTTAGCCGCATGAGCCTTTGTGCTCTGCCGGTGAATGCTCCGGGCCTTCGTCGTTTTTGGCTGCCGTTGCGCGAAATTTCCGGCAACTGGCGTCTCTCAAAAGTCTTCTTACACCGTTAACCTTCAGCAGATTATGCCAGGCAGCGCATGCTAAAAGGTTTAATCTTGCGCTGGTGTTATTCTCCTGCCTGAGCGATAAGCTGCTCATTCACCGCTTCACACAAAGCCGCTTTCGCACTCGCCTTTAACAGGGCGATGACGGTACGATTATCGCCATACAAGCAAGGCGCGACACAGACTCACCTGCGAAGTGGTCAGACTCATTTTTTAACTGCGGCATCTTCCCAAATTCCTTCATTCTCCTCTCCGGGTGCGATTCAAAGTGGAGCTAAAAAAGGCATCAAGTTTTTCTTAACACTAT
>JBGGNE010000129.1:0-9395 GCA_041287705.1 Methylacidiphilales bacterium
ACAAATCCTGGGTCGCTTTTGGGCGATAGCAGCGTTGCGCTTTCAGTCATGCATTATTCTAATGCACTCCCTCAATCGCGCCTTGCTCTCATCCCAAAATCGAGCCCAGTTTTTATACCAATTAGCGCCTGCGAATGGTCTAAGACCATTTCCCGCTGATTTTCTCTGTCCGAAGTTACAGCTGAACCGAAATCGCTCTAAAATAACCGCGTGAAGTAGAGCACATGATGTCCCTATACACAGACTCGCCCGCATACACCGGTGGGTATAGGCGGGCGAGTGCGAAAAGCAGCGGCAAGAAGTGAGGGCGAGCGCGGCAGCTTTCAGTACCTCAGCCCGGCAACTCGGCGGCAGGGCTGAAACGAGGGCTTCGGGGTGCTCGCCCCTTTTCTCAGACTAACTTATTCCGTGACAGCAGTGGTTTCGCCGGACTCACGGCTGTACTTCAACGTGATGGTCTGAATGTCGGAGAGCTTGAAGCCCTTCCAGTACACAGCGTCGCCGCCGTCTACCCACTCAATCTTGATGTCCCACTTGGGCGCCGTGGCGGAGGGGTTGAACTTGAGCTCGAACTTCTGGTTGTTTTCGAGAGTGGTGCCTTCCTTCAGCAGGTTGCTGCCCCATTCTTCACTGGTGCTGGGCCCAATGTAGATAGCTTTGATGCCGTAGCCAGTTTTGTTCACCAGATCGAAGTCCAGGATGGACTCAGCCTTTGCAGAAGTGATCTGCAGAAGCATGGCGATTGCGAGAGCAAACAAGGCGACCAGAGATGCCGCTTTGCGATTCATAGGTGTGTGGGTTGTGGTAGAATATCCGGCGCGGCAAACTCCCGGGTCGCACGACACGGGCGAGCCTGACAGCGCTTCAGACCTGCTTTATGATGCTGAAAAGATGCCTGACGACAACAGAGAAATATTAACCGCTTAACATACAGAGGGGCAAAGGGTTGCACTGTTAAGAAAGTGGCGTGCCGCACTTTTTTAACCGGCTGTTCCAGTTAATTGGGTTAATTCGCTGCCGGACGTGCCCTTTCAGGATCCGCACCTGTTTGGAGGTCAAAGCCTTTCATCACCACACGAACGTTGCCGGAAAGTTTACCCTGCTTCTGGTTAAGGTTCCACGTCATCTTATCTGCCGTAACTTCACGCGTGGGGTACAGGATGTGAACGCCGCGCGAAGTCGTTAGCGTCTTGTCGCGCAAAAAGAAATCTGCCAGAGGCATGGTAAGGGTCATGGGATTCTGGCCGTAAGTCTGCACCTGCAATTGCTGAACGGAGAGCCGGTCATCGGACTTCTTGACGGCCCGCGCTCCACGCAGTTCCTGGGTCTTTACTCCGTTAACTTCCATCGGTACGGTGAAGTTAACAATTGCGCCCTTATCGGTTTCCAGATTTGCAAAAAAATCTTCGGTGTCATCCGCACTGGCAGAGGCAAAGGGGAGGATGATGATCGCGGAGATTACGGCCAGTCTCCGCCATGCACTAAACGTCTTCTTCATCATAAAGTTTATATTTTGGAGATGGAAAACAAGACGGCTCGGTACGGTATAGCAAAAGTGTAAAAAGTCGGTTCCCGGTAAATCACTCTAGATTACAAGGTCGGAGTATTTACCGTATTTTGCGTATTAAAACTTACAACCTTCTTCCATATTGGAACATCCCGCTTCATCTCCGTGATCAGGCGGTCCATCATGGCAAGGGCTTCAGCGCGATGGGCGCTGGCGACACGGACCAGCAGAGAAGCTTCACCTGCGGAAACAAAACCGAGCCTGTGGATAAGGGTAACTTCGGCTACCGGGTGCGATTTAGCAAGCTCCGCGATGATGCGATGGAGCTCTTTTTCGGCCATTTTTTCGTATGCGGAATAATCGATACCCGCGATTTTTTTTTTCAATTCAGTGCCCCGAACTACCCCAAAAAAGTCGAGAAAAGCGCCGTTTTCTGTATCACTTCCGGGTGCTCCGGGGGCAAAAGAATGCACAGGTTGTCGCGTTAATATCACGTTGATTTTCATTGTATTGTGTCAATTTTTAACGAGCGGGAATGAGCGCCTAATTTAAGCGTCTGAGGCACACTTAAACGATTAGCGTGGGCATCAGGTACATGGAAGAAAATGGTGATTGATTAAAATCATTAAGTTGCTAAATTGGTTTCATGGAAACTTTCGATGATAACATCCACCTGGCGGAAGAACTCGCCGAAATCGTCACCCAGCTTCAGCGCTCATTCCTCGTTGAATTATCGACTGAAGTAAATAAAGGGAACATTTCGATTCCGCAATACACCCTTCTCGGCTTTTTAAATCAAAGTTCGGGATTGAATATGTCCCAACTTGCTGACTTAATGAGGCACACGACACCCGCCACCACTGGTTTAGTTGACCGATTGGTCGATTCGGGTTTAGTTGAGCGCTTCAGCCATCCCAAAGATCGTCGCCAGGTGTTGGTCCGCATTACGGACCGTGGCCGCGAACTGGTGGAGGGTATGAAGCGTGGAATCGTCCGCAATATCCTGGATTTATTTAATGACCTCAGCCATGAAGACCAAGAAGCGTGGGTTCGCATCTATCGCACGATCATCAAGCGTACGACCGCCCAGCATAACGCACGCGTGGCGTCTTCTTCCTCTTCTGCTACTCGCTAGTTTTCCATCGCTGCAAGCTGCCCCTCCGCCTCCCGTACGGACCACAAAGCCGGTGCCGGTCGCACAGCCCGGCCAACCGGTCCTGCGGGAGAAAAGGGTTCTCACCCTTCAGGATTGCATTAACCGGGCCCTGGAGCTCAATGTCGATGTCCTGAAGGCGCGCGAGGAAGCCAAGAAAGCGCGCGGATTTGTCATCCAAGCCCGCGCCGATTCATTGCCCTCCGTAGTTGCGAACACCTCGCAGGAAAAAAACGCGATCTGGACGCTCAATAACAGCCGCAGCGGCGTTAATCAGTCCGATCAGGAATATCAGTGGACCGTCGGCCTTCAGGTCAATCAGACCATCTACTCCGGCGGTCGTGTTTCGGGCAATATCCGTATCGCCCAGTTGCAGGAAGACAGCGTTCTGTTCACCCTGCAGACTACTATCGAAAACACGCTGCTGCAGGTTCGCAAAGCCTATAATCTGGTGCTGCTGAGCCGCGCGCAGATCGAAGTGTCCGAAGAATCGATCCGCCTGTTGCAACAGGAAGTGGATAACCAGGTGCGCCGCTTCAACGCCGGCACCGTGACGCGCTACAATGTGCTGCGCGCCGAAGTCTCTCTGGCCAACGAAAAGCCGAACCTCATCCGCGCCAAGAATCAGCTGCGCGTGACTCTGGCGGAACTGGCCAAGCTGCTGGCGTACGATGCCGATCCCAGGAATATTGAAGCGATCCCCTTCACCGTTGTAGGTGAACTGAACGTACGGGGCCGCCCGTTTGATCTGGGTGAATCCCTGATGGCCGCTCTGGCCAATCGCCCGGAAATCAAAGCCCAGGCCAAGCTGGTGGACGTGCAGCGCGAGCAACTGAAAGTGGATGCCTCCAACCAGAAGCCCCAGTTCGGCGCTTACGGCGGCTATGACATGAACGGCTACCGCATTCAGCACGACACGGATAACATTTCCGGCGGCTTTACAGTGGGTGTTCAGGGCCAGTGGAACATTTTCGACGGCTTCCTGACTCGCGGCAGACTGCAATCCACCAACGCCAGCCTGAATCAGGCCAAGCTGACCGTCGATGACACCCGCCGCGGCGTCGAACTGGACGTGCGCCAGGCCTACAGCCGCTACCTGGAAGCGCTGGAGCTGATTGAGTCGCAGAAAAAGAATGTGGAGACCGCCGAAGAAGCGCTGCGTCTCGCCGTAGCCCGCTTCGATGCAGGCGCCGGCACCCAGACCGAAACGCTGCAGAGCCAGGTGGATCTGACCGCCGCACGAACGAACGAACTGCAGGCCCGCTACGACTACAACAACGCCCGCGCCGATATGGAGCGCGCGACCAGCACCGCGGTGCTCTTTATGGACATGGACGAAATGAAGATCCGGGCCGCACGGTATCGCGCCACCAATCCTCGCCCCGCCGGTCCCGCCGCGCCCGCCGCACCCACAACGCCTGCGGATCCCGCCGCCCCGACCAATCCCCGTGGCTTTGATCCCTACAATCAGCCCGCCCCCTCCGACACCAAGCCGAAGCCCCAGACCAACGCTCGCCCCTACGGCCCGCCGCGCCCCGCGCAGACGCAGATTACTTCCAGCGCTCCCGCGAACGCCAGTGGCGCACCGGCCACAACAACAGCCGCCGCGGGTCCTGATCTGGGCACATTGCCGAAGCCGAATGGTCTGCCTCCGCTGCCCAGGTCGAGTGGTCAGCCCGTGCTTTCGGCGGAGCGCCCGCTGGCTCCCGGCACGTCTGCCCCGTAAGTGATAAGTTAGTTTATTTTCCGGATACTCCTTATATGGACTGGATGACGTTCCCCGCGCTGGAGTTGGATGGACTCCGGCACGGCTTCAGCCTGCGCACTGCGGATATCGCGAGGGAAGATCTGGATGCCCAGCTACGTCCCTCGCTCACCGCGCTGGGTCTTCCGGCGGCGAACGTCGTGGAAGGCGAGCAGACCCATGGCAACTCCGTCGCGTTTGTCCCGCAGTTCCCTCTGCCAGGCGCGCCCGAGTCTCTGACCCCCGCCGGCAGAATCCCCGGCGTGGATGCTCTGGTTACGCAGCTTACCGGCGTTCCCCTGGTGGTGCGCGTTGCGGACTGCGGCCCCGTCTATTTCTACGATCCCGTCCACCGGGCCATAGCGGTAGCTCATTCCGGCCGCAAAGGAACTGAGGGCAACATTACTGCCCAGACCATCCGTACCATGCAGGAAAAATGCGGCACGCGCCCCGAAGATTTGATCGTTCAGCTAGGGCCCTGTATCCGCCCCCCGCACTACGAAGTCCCCTTTGCCGAAGAAATTGGCAAACAGGCCCGCGCGGCCGGTGTCGTTCGTTATCACGACAGCCTGGAGTGCACGGCCTGCGATCTGGAAAAGTACTACTCCTACCGCGCCGAACTCGGTAAAACAGGGCGCATGTGGGCGGTGCTGATGCTGGAAGGGTAAATATAAATATAGTGCCGCACGCAGATCAGGAAAAAACGCACGATATGATGCGAGCAACCATGTCGGGCTTAGCGGCACGTGTTTATTTTTTCTGGAAAAAAGAGAAAAGTAGAAAGCAGAGAAAGTAAGGAGACTCCTTAGACCATTTCGCCCGGTTAAATAGTGCGAGTAGCGCTGCGCAGCAATTTGTCCTGGGTTTCAGCGATAAGCTGGAAGACGCGGGCGGGCTGGTCGATGGACTGGATGTAGAGAGGAAGCGTGTCTATCCAGAAGTAGTGGACTTTGGCTTTGCCGGCGAAAATGCTGCCAGTATTGTCGCCGTCCTGCTCGCAGCGGAGATCGCTGGCGGTGAGAAGATGGTAGCTGTGCAGGCTGGTCGTGGCGCGGGTGTTCAGGATCAGGACTCGCTTGTCCGTCAGCCCGTAGTAGGTGGAAAAGATCGCAAAGGGATGCAGCAGAGCGCGCGCATTCATTCCCTGAAAAACCACATAGGTCCACAGGGTCAGAAAGGCGGCGCAGAAACCACTGAGGACAAACATCATTGTGATGCTTCGGGTCTCCATGGCCCGCTCTTCCGGGGAAGAAATAAGGGCCGTTGTGTCAGCGCTGTCAGGCTGGGAGGTGGTGCCGGCGCCGGCAGAGGCAGCCTGTATTTGCTCTGGTTTCGAGATGTTAAGGCTGTGGAGCAGAAACATCGACATGAAGGGAAACATGAAGATCCACATTACCGCTGCATATATGGTCACGGGCGCGAAGTGACGAAGCGCCTTGCGCCAGCTGAAATTGGGGCGATCGCTCCAGAGAAGCTTTTCGCCCGGCAGCAGATATTTTTCCAGCTCAAGGCGCGCGGTACCTTCCAGCATGGTGGCGGAATCATCGGGCGAAGTGCTGCCGGCGACATTGCCATAGCCGGGACGAGAGCCACACTCTGGAGAGGGTGACGCCGAATCTGACGCGGGGTCCGTGTGTGCGCTCATGCTATACAGTATGCACATGTTGGCCGGGTATGCATGTGCAAAATTTTCTCCATGCAAACACAAACAAAAAAAACGGCGGACTCCCCGTTAAGAGAGTCCGCCGCCCCGCCGCCTGCCGGAATGCCGCCACAGCACTCTGATGGCGGGCTTTGGGTTGATTTGCCGGCTTCCCCCACCAAGGGGAAATCGAGCAAAAAGGATTGAAAGTGAGGGGGATCAGATGATCAGCCTGGCTGGTTTATCCTGCACCAGACTGATCAGCTCGATCGATTCAGGCGGCGGGTTTGTCAGTCTTGGCACCGCGGGGGCCACCCTTGTGCTTGGCTTTCCACTCGGCCTTCTTTTCTTCCAGCTTAACGCGCTGTTCAGCGGTCAGCACGGCTTCGATTTCTTCCTTGGTTTCCTTGAACTTGGCCTTCAGGATTTCCTTGATCTTCTCGCGCTGCTCGGGAGTCAGCTGGAGTTCATCGGCCATTTTCTTCCAATGTTCGAAACCACCGTGATGTCCACCGCGGGGGCCCTTGGGCTTGTCGGCGGGTGCGTCTTCGGCATGTGCGGTATAGATCGAGACAGAGCTGGCGAGGGACAGGGCCATCACCAGGGCCAGCATTTTGCTTTTGAGGTTCTTCATGAGATTTCGGGTGTTGTAGTAGTTTTGCGTTGAAGGGGTTGAGGAGAGAAGACAGCGGACGTCGCGCATTCTGCGTGGGACGATCCGCCGAACAGAGGCGAAGGACTTCCGCTCGCCCATTTCTCCGGAGGGCGCCTTACCGGGGGTGCTTCCTGATTCTCAGCTGCGTCGGCCGCCGCTGCTGTTCTTCAGGTGCTTTGCCCGTCAGGTTCTGCTCGTCGTCTTCCTTCCTGCGTTCTGTGTTATTTCAACCAGCCTTCTGGCAAGAAGTTGCGAAGTTTCTGATTTATCCTGAAATATCTGCTTAAAATTGTCAGATGTTTCGGATTACCGATTGCAGGTGAAGTGGATTCTCACCTGCGGCGCACACGCTAAAGCAGTGTTGCTCCACATGTAGCTTGAATAGAGGAAATCAACATGGCCAGGCGTAGCGAGTGCCCGTACGAATCACCAACCGCGAAATCCAGTGGTCCAGACAAGGATGAAGAGAATGCGCGCGAGCGCTTCGGCGTCTCTTTTTCGTGCTTTTCGACTGCCTTTTCGTGCCTTCCGCGAAAATTGGTGTCGCCCTTCTAAGAGTGTGACAGTCAGAACTACCCGCATCCGCCTTGTCTAATTACACGGAAGGCACGAAAAGCAGTCGAAAAGCACGAAAAAGGAATATCCAGAGAGGTTACGTACAGATTGAAATCTCCAGACTCAAACTTTCGGACTCAAAATCATAACGAACTAAGGAGTCGCTGCCGGAGTTACAACCGGGGGAGGCGTTGGCTTGGATTTATTTGTGACGCGGCGATCCAGTTCTTTCAGCCATGATTGCACGGGGCGATCTTCCGGGCGGGACTTCAGGGCGTAGATCATAAACATGTAGCCGCCCAGAAAAATCAGGATGAACATCACCGCAACCTTGCCCTCCATACCGGAGCCCGCTCCATCCTGGCCTTTATCCTGCGCGGCCCGGGCCGCCTGCGCTTCGCGTTCACGCTTCATTTCTTCTATCTTCGCGGGGTCTGGCCGTGCGGGCAGTCCCATTGTGCGGTAGACGACAGGCACCGGCTGCTGCGACTGAGGGGCAGATTCCGGCTTCGGGTTATCTTTATCGTTAGCCTGATTCGGATCAGGAAAGGGGTTGTGGGGCGACCCGGAGCTGGGGGAACTCATACGCCACTATATATAGGGAAGCGCGTGATAAAAAGCCAGCCCTTCAGCCTGCCTCCCCTTCACCCACACGAAATTCTACCTGAACCAGGCGGCGTTAAGCGGCGGCCAGCGCATCCAGATCGCGGGCAGGCGCCAGGGCCATGACTTCGGGAGTCTGCGCGCCGCTTTGGGGCCAGGGCGTGGGAATCGTTTCGCGGCGACCCGTTTTCTCGTTAAAGAAAAATACGCGGCCATAGCGCGCGCCGTACTCGTGCACCAGGCGCGTCGCCTTTACGTCGAAGCAGCAGTATTCCGCAATGTCGCGAAGACGCCCTTCTTTCCACCACTTCAGCGCGTCGAGACCAACCGCGGTTTTGCCCACGCCCAGCGTTTCCGTCGCAATGGCGTCCAGACCGATGCGGCGCGAAAGATGAGTCTCCACCTGATCGATAAGATCGAGCGTGGCTACCTGGCTCAGATCGAAAATGCAGTACGGAGCCAGCACTTCGTAATCGAAATCGCGTATATTATACCCGATGACGCAATCCGCGCGCTGCAGCTCGGCAATCAGGCCGTCCACATTGGCTTCATCGTAAATCATGTAGGTGCCGCGCTGCGTGCTGTAGGTCACGCCCAGGGACATGCGCATCGCCGCCTTGTTATGCCAGCCGCCCACTTCCGCGGCGCTTTTCTGTGTTTCCAGATCGAAATAGACGAAGTTTTGGACTGTCCGCAACATAGCGCTTAACATCGCACGACTCGCCCGCACCCGGCAAGCAGAACTGCACCAGATATAGTGTTTTTCCCGGCTCCGCCGTCGCATCCCACTATCTGTAGTGTAGTTTATGATACGGAATGATAACATCCATGCGGCGGCAACCCCGCGTGGCCCGCGTCCCGCGTCTTTAGAGGAACCTCTTTTACGCTGTATCTTTACCCGGCGCCGTGCCATAGCTGAGGGGCCATGCGCCCGCGTTCTCCAGTCCATGCTGCCGATGACGGCGCCGGTACAGATGGCCCGGGCGCCATGCTCACGCGGCGCCGGTTCCTTCGCAAAGTCACCCACGCTGCCGCTGCAGTAGCGGCGGGTGACATGAGTAAAGCTCAAATCATCTTGCGCTGGGTGTGGGAGGGAGGTAAATGGGTTTTTAAGCCTTGGGCCACCTAATTAAATCTACATTAGTTATTCAAACATCTCGTGTGAACTAGATATCTAAAAGCGAAGATAATGTCCGGTTATTATGAATAAGGACCATAACTCTTTTTTAGTTAAGTATGGAGAAATATTTAAAGCAACTCCGGACATAGATTTATTAATCGAATTAATGTGGAAGGATGGACTAAGTGCCTCACTTACATTTCAAGTATTGATCACGCTACCCAACATGAATCCTGCGATGGCGAAAATAGCCATCCAGTTACATCCGCGATGGAAAGACTCTTCGAAGCCAGAGAGCTATTTTGCTCAGTTGAAACAATTGAGGCAAATCACTTCTCAACAGATGGATAAGAAGTGAACTACACGAGCCAACCTGAAGGTAATGTCGCCGGCCCACACCTGGTTGGCGGCTGGTG
>JBGGNE010000130.1:0-3426 GCA_041287705.1 Methylacidiphilales bacterium
GGATTCCAGGATCTCGGAAGTGACGCGAATGGCGTACGGGAACTCGGAGACGGGAGGAAGGACGGGCAGGATAGAACGCTCTGCGAGCGCGCCATGACCGATTTCGCGACGGTTCATACCGCCCACGCGACCGCACTCACCCACGCTGAAGGGGGGAAAGTTGTAGTGCAGCATGAAGCGCTTGCTGGTCTCGCCGCCGGTGTAGCCGTCGAGTTCCTGAGCTTCTTCCGTGCTGGCCAGCGTGGCCAGGCAGAGTGCCTGCGTTTCGCCGCGAGAGAAAAGTGAGGAGCCGTGTGAACGGGGCAGAATGCCGACTTCACCGGACAGCCAGCGGACGTGGCGGGTGCCACGGCCATCGCAACGCTTCTTGAGGTCAAGCGTGCTGAGGCGGAACACCTTCTTCTGCATGGAGTCGAAGGCATAGCTGATTTCAAACGCCGTGGCGTTGGGGAAGGAGGACAGGATGGCGCCCTTCACTTCGTTCTTCAGCGCTTCGACGGCCAGACTGCGGGCAACTTTGCCGGGCTGGTACAGAGCGCCTTCGATACGGTCGCCGGCGACCTGGTAGGCGATGTTCAGCAGATTGGGGTCGGCCTGATAGTAGCTGACGAAACGCTTGGGCTTACCGATCTTGGCGGCCAGATCTTTCTGCAGGTTGATAACAACCTGAACTTCGGCCTGGGCGAAATCGAGGGCGGCCTTGAAGTCTTCCGGGGGAAGTTCGAGAGCGGAACCTTCAATCATCAGAATGTCGCGTTCCGTGCCGACATAAACGAGGTCGAGCTCGCTGACTTCCTGCTGGAGGTGGGTGGGGTTGGAGACCCACTTGCCTTCAACGCGGGCAATACGCACGGCACCGAGAGGGCCCTGGAAAGGGACATCAGAGACAGCCAGCGCGGCGGAGGCACCGTTGATGCTGAGGATATCGGGATCATTTTCGCCATCCGCGGAGAGCAGCGTGGTGATGATCTGAGTCTCGTAGAAATAACCCTTGGGAAACAGCGAGCGCAGCGGGCGATCCGTCATGCGGCACGTCAGGATTTCCTTCTCCGTGGGGCGGCCTTCGCGCTTGAAGTAACCGCCGGGGAACTTGCCGACTGCGGCGGCGCGCTCGCGGTATTCAACGGTCAGAGGGAAAAAATCGCGACCTTCTTTAACGGTCGTCTCGGAAACTGCTGTGACTAGTACCACCGTGTCGCCGTAGCGAACGGTAACGGCGCCATCAGCGAGTTTGGCCAGCTTGCCGGACTCAATAATGATGGGGAGCGGCCCAAACTGGGCGGATACGGAGACAGTATTTGACATAAGTCTTTACGGGTGGGTAAGTATACACACAAACGAGCAATGCGCTCCGATTCCCGGCATCGCCTGCTAAAGCAGGACGCGACGCAGGAAACGCGGAGCGCTTGGCTCGCTTGCTATTTTCAACCGCAGCTCGGAAAGAACGCAGAGGACAAGCAAGACCCCAGCGACCGAGGGTGGGAGCTTGATTGTACTCTGAAGATCTCCTGACCGCGGTCGATTACTGGTTATTTACGCAAGTTGAGCTTCTTCAGAATTGCCTGATAGCGCTCGGGCTCAGTACGGGTCAGATAATCCAGCAGTTTACGCCGGGTAACGACCATCTTGAGCAGACCACGGCGAGAGCTGAAGTCTTTCTTGTTGCGTTGCATGTGCGCTGTCAGCTCGGTAATGCGAGTCGTGAGAAGCGCAATCTGGACATCGGCAGAACCCGTGTCCTTTTCGTGGAGCTTGAACTCCTGGGTGATTGCCCCTTTATCAAGTTGCGACATAAGATCGGCCAACCTACAGATGTGTCGGGACGATGGCAATCTTTATTTGTGGAAATTTGCTGGCTCGCCAGCCACCTCAGTAAAGCTGTGACGAATGTGTGGCATCGCAGCCCGGCACCCGCTCAAATATTGCAGCAAAATAGGGATGCTCTTACCGGTTGAGTACGGGCAAATGGATTGAATTTGGGATGCTCTCCATTATTGAGGTGCAGATTTCGCCCGGTTCTCATCCTCATAAAAGCATCTGGTTAAGAAATCAGAAATTCGAACGTCGTCATGGGGAATACAGCTCAATACCTCTCATGGGCCAAGCTTCAAAGCCATATTGCAGGTTAAACACCATTACTATCTTTACAGCTACAAATTCTTTAAATTTCTCATTAATAAAAAAGGGAACATTTTTTTGTGGATTTCTAAAGTTACGCTGTTAACTTACGGATCATATTGTGCACATATTGAGTATCCAGGATGAAACACAGTTTCTCTTATGCTCACACGATAAAGAATCAGATAGCGCTATCGCCACATTATTGCGCTTATGATTCACAACCTTCACACTCATCACTTACGATATGAATAACTCAAAGTTCTGGCGCTTCCTGATCATCGGGCTTGTCCTGATTGCTGGCGCCGTGCTTGGTATCCAGGCCTTCTCCCGTATCGGCGGCCTGGCGGCAACTGAAGCCAAACCCGTCGAAACCGTCGTAGCACCCGCTTTTACACCAGCCCCTGAGAAGGCTGCGCCCCCTGCCCCGGCAGCTCCTGCAGATCCCCGCCTGGCCTTCCAGCAATGGGTGAAGTCGGAGTACGGCGTGACCTATATCAAGGCCGACACGAGCTCGGTTTTCGTGGAATTCCCCGCAAACAAGGAAACCACGAAGGAAGAAATGACCTCGCTGGCCAAGATGCTTGCCGAGAAGTGGGGCCAGGAAAGCAAGGTCTACTACATCAACTGCCGCATCTATCTGGGTTCTACGGAATACACCAGCGCCAGCTGGTCCAGGTAAGCGTTTCCTGCGATCAGGCTGGAGGGAAGTGGATAAGCCAGCGGGTCACGGTTGTGGCCCCTGGCCGGGATCGGCAGGTCGAATCATCGCGTGCATCAGTAAATCCGGCCCGAGTTTCTCATAAGAAACGCGATCCAGCGCGGCACCGGCAAATGCCGGATAGCCGTCGGACATTGCGACTGGCGGGCTGCTGGTGCCCAGCATCACGGGCGCCAGGAAGAAGGCGACCTCGTTTACCAGCCCGGCCTGGAAAAAGGAGCCCAGCACCTGACCGCCGCCCTCCAGCAGTACGTTAAGAACTTGTCGTTTCGCCAGATTCTGAAGCACCGCAAGCGGCTCCGCATTGCGCATAATCAGCGTGCGCTCATGGTGCTCGTCGGTAAAAAGCGCAGCGGCACGCTCAGCTTCCGTTTCAGGGAAAGTCTCTGAGCGGGTGAGCACCACGCGCAACGGCTGGGGCTTCTGCGCAATGATTCTCACGGGATCAACCCCGCGCCCCATGTCGGCCATTCGGAGTTCAGATCCCTCACCCGACTGAAGGCGGATTGTCAGCTTCGGATTATCGGCACGGACAGTTCCCGCGCCGACAATGATGGCGTCGCTGAGATGGCGCAACTGGTGAGCAC
>JBGGNE010000131.1:0-20431 GCA_041287705.1 Methylacidiphilales bacterium
CATGGGCAGCGAGATGACTGCCGCGGCTGCCGGCACCGTCGGCAAAGTGCGGCGCGACCCCATGGCGATGCTGCCGTTCTGCGGCTACCATATGGGCGATTATTTCCGCCACTGGATCAGCATGCAGCGTAACCTGACGGAGACCCCCAGGGTGTTCCACGTCAACTGGTTCCGTAAGGACGCCGAGGGCAATTTCCTGTGGCCCGGCTTCTCCGAGAACATGCGTGTGCTGAAGTGGGTGGTCGACCGGGTGCGCGGCCGCGCCTACGCCAAGGAGACGCCGCTGCTCCAGTTAAAGGCCTGAAACACCAGCGGCATGGTCGTGGCGCGGCGGCCGCCGAAGATGATGGCGCTGATCGGTACGCCGTCCGGGTGTTCCCAGTCCGGGTCGATCGTAGGACACTGGCTGGCGGGCGCTGTGAAACGTGCGTTGGGGTCAGCCGCCTTGGCGCCTCTTCCCTTGGCGATTTCCGGCGTCCATTTGTGACCGCGCCAGTCCAGGCACTCGGCGGGCGGTTCATCAGTCATGCCTTCCCACCAGACGCCGCCGTCGGGGGTAAGGGCTACATTGGTAAAGATGGTGTTCTTGGCAAGCGAGGCCATGGCGTTCGGGTTAGTCTTCATCGACGTGCCGGGCGCCACGCCAAAGAAGCCCGCTTCGGGGTTGATCGCACGCAGGCGGCCCGTAGCGTCGGGGCGCATCCAGGCGATATCATCACCAACCGTCCAGATTTTCCAGCCGGCTTCCTTGAAGCTGTCCGGCGGGATCAGCATGGCAAAATTGGTCTTGCCGCAGGCGCTTGGGAAGGCAGCCGCCACGTAGGTCTTCTCGCCCTGCGGGTTTTCCACGCCCAGAATCAGCATGTGCTCGGCCATCCAGCCTTCGTCACGCGCCATGTTACTGGCGATACGCAGTGCAAAGCACTTCTTGCCCAGCAGCGCATTGCCACCGTAGCCGCTGCCGAAGCTCCAGATTTCGCGCGTTTCCGGAAAGTGCACGATGTACTTCTCGCTGTTGCAGGGCCAGGAGACGTCCTGCTGACCGGGCTCAAGAGGCTTGCCGACCGAGTGCACGCACGGCACCACGCGCTTGTTGTTTTCGTCGATCTTCTTGAAAACCGGCAGGCCTATGCGTGCCGTAATACGCATATTGACAACGGCATACGGCGAATCCGTAAGCTGCACGCCCAGCTGTGCCATCGGAGAACCAAGCGGCCCCATGGAGAAAGCCAGCACATACATCGTGCGCCCGCGCATCGCGCCATCGAAGAGATCTTTCAGCTTCTTACGCATCTCAAACGGATTGACCCAGTTATTGGTGGGGCCTGCGTTATCCTTGGAGAGTGAGCAGATGAAGGTGCGGTCCTCTACGCGCGCCACGTCGGTCGGGTCGCTCTTGGCGTAATAACAGCCGGGCCACTTTTCCTGATTAAGCTTAATCAGTGTGCCGGCTTCCACCATCTGCGCACACAGCGCGTCGTTTTCTTCCTGACTTCCGTCCACCCAGTGTATGGCATCGGGTTTTAGCAGGGCGGACATCTTGTCGATCCACTTCAGCAGATTCTTGTTACGTGTCAGGGGCTGAGCGGAGGGGTAGGTAGATGGTGAGGGCATTTGAGTGTGCATTTTTCACTTACTTTCTGGCGGGGGCAGAGACAGACCTTCCTGCCCATTATGAACAGAGATGGTTAAAAACACAATGTATTGAGCTCGGCATTGTGGACAGTGTCTCACAATGCTTTGTCAAACTGATGAACGACAATAACTTGCAGGCCGGCAACTCAGGAACTGTCCCATACGGTGGGCTTCCTGGGGTAAATGGTGCTGAAAAAAGACTGCACTCCCGGCAAAATATTCATTTGCGTCCCCCTAAAATGCTTACATATTACCTTAGAGCGGAACTCAGTTCCGTGCAAACGCTGGCCGGACGATGTTAGTCCCGCTGATGGGACGCCTTGTCAGGCTAATGTCTGCCGAGAGAAAACGGTGCTGGTTGCAGCATCTTCCTCCCATACACCACACAAAAAAAACTGACCGAAACGTCGGCGCACCACTACCTATTCAGTGCCGATGGTTCGGAAAATCAACACACACAAAGGAGAAAATCCCCATGTTCCACCTCATTGCAGTTCTTTTCTTCGGCCTGATTGTCGGCTTGCTGGCTCGTTTCTTTATGCCGGGCCGCGATTCCATGGGCTGGATCGTGACGTCCCTGCTCGGTGTGGCTGGCGCCTTTACCGCCACCTTTGTGGGACAGCAGCTTCACTGGTACGGGCCGAATGACGCGGCAGGCTATATCGCTTCCATTCTGGGTGCTATGTTCCTGCTCTTCATCTACCGCATGATCGCCACCCGCACCGCCTAAAGGCGCGGGCAGATCTGATAAAATCGAATCTCCCCAGAAAAGAGAAAGATTGTCGGGGACCGGAAAATGAACAGCAACCGCCGGACAGCGCCGCTGATTCCCCATCAGAATACAGAGCGCCACGTCTTGGCATGTGCCAGAGAGCCGCAGCTGTAACTCGTTGCAACGCAAACACCTTTCAAATCCCGTCTGCGGGAGGAAATGGTGGATGTATGCGCCCCGGGTGAGCTGAACCTATCCTCCGTGCACGCGCTGCTTTCCGGTCCCCGACCTGTTTGTGTCTCTGTCATCGTCATTGCGTCCCTTCGGTAAATGCCCTAAACTTGCGACATCGTGGATCAGGAACTTTCCAGGCTGGCGCAACAATTGTGCGAATCATACGCAAAGTGCGGCGGAATCAATCACATCGAAGGGGCTAACCTTCCCAGCAAGCGCGCTGTGGAAAACCTGACCCAGGAACTGCTGCACCTCATCTTCCCCGGTTACATGGAGGAGCGCCCTCTGGGCAATCAGGAGATCCGCGACGTGACGCGAAATCGTCTGGTGCGGATCCATGATCAGCTCTCGATTGAGCTGGAGAAGAGTCTGGATTACCGTCCCATCGAAGGCAAGGAAGCTGGTCGGATCGCCATGAACTTCCTGCGTAATCTGGTAGGCGTACGTCACATGCTGCAGACCGACGCCGCCGCCGCTCTTGAAGGTGACCCCGCCGCCGTCAGCGCCGATGAAGTCATGCTGGCGTATCCCGGCGTCATGGCCATTGCCGTCCAGCGCATGGCGCATCTTCTCTACAAAGAAAAGATAGCGCTTCTGCCGCGCATGATGACGGAGTGGGCGCACAGCCTTACTGGTATCGATATCCACCCGGGCGCTTCCATTGATACGTATTTCTTTATCGATCACGGCACGGGAGTCGTCATCGGGGAAACATGCACGATCGGCAAGCATGTGCGCATTTATCAGGGTGTCACGCTGGGCGCGCTCAGCATCTCCAAGCACGTTAAACGGGACAACACGGGGGCAGCCCTCTCCGGCAAACGTCACCCCACCATCGGCAATGATGTCACCATCTATGCCGGCGCCACCATTCTGGGCGGCGATACGGTCATCGGCGACCGTTGCGTCATCGGCGGCAATGTCTGGCTGACGGACAGCGTCAGCGCCGACCATGTCGTCACGTTTGAGGCGCAGCAAATGAGCATCCGCCCCAGACAACGCAGCGCCGCTCTGGACTGGCAGATCTGAATCCTGTCTGCCGGCGGTTCGCCGGATCCGGACCTTCTGTTTCACACCAACAACCGATGGCTTCCACCACACCGCGCCGCGTCGTTATCACCGGCATGGGCTGCATTACCGCGCTGGGACGCACAGCGCCGGATACCTTCAACGCACTCATCCGCGGCCAGTCCGGCGCTGCGGAAGTTAAGTCTTTCTCCACAGCGGATTGCCGCTCGCACATCGGCGCCGAGGTCGATCTTTCCGAACCCGCTCCAGCCTCTGGGATATCCGGTAGTCCCGGCACTTCCGAGACGCGCGGGCTTCGCATCTCCCCTCGCCGCTGGGCAAAACTGCCCCGCGCCTCCCAACTGGCGCTCATCGCTGCGGGAGAAGCGCTGGGTCAGGCCAAGCTTCTGGACGCGGAAGGCAAGTGCACGCTGCATCGCCTGGAAATCAGCGCCAGCTCCACAGCCGGCGGTATGAGCTGCGGCGAAGCTTTCCTGAAGCGCCGCCTCGCCACGAAGGAAAGCCCTGCGCCGGGCAAAAGCCGTGCCGATATCCGCGATCTCACCGGCTACCAGCCGCAAAGTCAGATTGCCGATCTGCACCGCTGCTTTGGCTTTGGTGGTCCGTACTTCATTGTGGCCAATGCCTGCGCCAGCGGTGCCAATGCCATCGGCCACGCCTGGCAACTCATTCGCAGCGGCGCCGCCGAAATCGTGCTGGCGGGCGGCTTTGAAGCTCTGGCGCGTCTCGTCTACACCGGGTTCGATTCCCTGCAATCGCTCAGCCCGGATTGCTGCCGCCCCTTCGACACGTCTCGCAACGGCCTGATGTTGGGCGAAGGAGCCGGCTTCCTGATCCTGGAAAGTGAAGCCCACGCCCGCCGCCGCAACGCCACCGCACTGGCTGAAATCGCCGGCTATGGCCACACCACAGATCTGGGCCATACCACTCAGCCCGATCGCCAGGGCCTCCCCATCCAGCTCGCCCTGGCAGAAGCCTTTGCAGCCACGCAAAACAGCCCCGGTGGTGCTGTGGATCGCCATGATGTCATCTACGTTAACGCACACGGCACCGGCACTGCCCTTAACGATGGCCCGGAAGCCGGCGCCATACGCACATTCTTTATCGGCGAAGATGCTGCTGTAGCGCACCCCGACGCCTCGTTGCTGAGCGTCAGCAGTACGAAGTCCGCCACGGGCCACACGCTGGGCGCCGCAGGGTCGGTCGAGGCGATCCTTACCGTGATGTCGCTCCTTCACAGACAAATCCCTCCACAGCTGAATCTGCGCGACGCGGAGCCTGCTTTGGCGGGACATTTCCGTACGGCGGACAGAACCGAGGCGCCTGAAGTCTACAAAGCAGCAGCCAGCATTAACCTTGGCTTCGGTGGCAGTAACGCAGCGCTACTGATCACCCGCGCGCACACGAACGGGAACGGCGCCTCTGCAGAAGCCGATCTGGCCCGCCCCGAACATCCCCTCTTTGATTTTCCCCTGGCCGTTCTTGGCATGGGCGCCGTATCTCCGGCTGGTTTCGGTGCGGAAGCGCTGCAGAATTCCACGTCCGCACCCGTGCCGGGATCAATTGCCTCGATTGCCAACGCCGCATGCACCTGGCCTGCCCTGCGCGTGGATGTAAAAAGCCCGGAACTCCAGGCCATCTCAAAGAATCCGCGACTGCGCCGCGCCAGCCCGCTTTCCCTCTTCCTGGCGGAGGCGGCGCGACAGGCTATCGCTCAGGTTCCGGCAGCCCAGGCCAATCCCGAGCGGCTCGGCATCGTCAGCCTCTTCTGGACCGGCAGCATCGCCTACAGCCGCCGCTTTTTCACCGAGGGCCACACGCATGGCGCGCGACTGGCCAGCCCCGCCCTTTTTCCCGAAACCGTCTTCAACGTCCCCACCAGCCACGTTGCCTCCATGCTGGGCGTCAGCCGTTGGTGTTACAGTCTTGTCGGCGATGAAGCGACAGTAGTCACCGGCCTGCGCACCGCCGCGGCGTGGCTTCAAAGCGGCTCCGTTGATTACGTCCTGCTTCTCGGCGGCGAAGAGCTGGACCCAATTGCGCTGGAAGCCTACGCACGGCTCGGCTGGCTCTCGTCCAACTCATCTTTCATCCCATCGGAAGGGGCAGGAGCGCTTCTGCTGGGCCGCGCGCAGACCACGCCTGCCAGCGCAGCGGATATCACCCCGCCACCTGTCATCAGTTGCCTCCGCGAAGGTCCCGGTTATCGCTCCCGCTGCGAAGCATATGCCGCTGCCGCCGAGGTTTTCGCTTCGCGGCCCGACAACGAAGCGCCCTGTTTTGTGTGGTACGGCACCGCACAGCACAACTGGCTGGCACCCATCGAGACGCGCTGTGTCCCCGCTTACGGCCACGTCATGCCCACTCAACCCTATCTGGGCGAGGCCTTTACGGCATCCGCCCTGTGGCAGGTCATGCGTGCGTCTTCGTCACTGGGCAGCACATCACCTCTCATTGTTCCGTTCTTTGGCCACAACAGCCAAATTTCGACTTGTCAACTTTCCTTAAATCGCTCGTAGTAAAGGCAGTTATGGCGCAAATAGAATTATCCGATTTAAAAGAATTACTCGTAGAAAACTGCATGCTTAAAATGGATGTAGATGAAATCACCGAAGACACCCCCCTCTTCGGCCCCGGCTCCGTAGGCCTGGATTCCATTGATGCCCTGCAACTTACCGTAGCCGTAGAAAAGAAGTACGGCACCCCCATCACCGACCCCCAGATCGCCCGCCAGGTTCTCGAAAACCTGGGCAGCCTGAAAAACTGGCTGTCCCGGCAGCTGGATTAGGCGGCGACCGATATGACGAGCCGCATGGTACTGATGGCGTCAGTCACCATCGGTTAAAGCTCCATGGGCTCACATCCTTCAGGCAAGACAAACTCTCCAGTGTCAGCCAGTCACCAGAAAGGACTACATTTGGCAGCTGGAAAGGGAGGAGGGCGACGCATTCTACCGTCTCAAAATCACCAGGCAGATTACTTCACCATCCACCATGCAAAGAGGTATTTGCTTACAACGACGATACCTACCAAACTGATCATCATTCCAAAGTAGATAAAGTATAAATAGCGAATGCCCTGCCAGTATGTCGCAGGATCCTCTTCACGAAGAATCAATCTGTTATTTATCCGAACGCATCCACGCTGCAGGCAACTGCTAAGAAAATATAGTTGGATTGCGGCGTATATGTAGAGCTGAAAATAGGCCATCCTTTCTTCCCGCGCACTGAAAATTACGAGCGCAATGGGGATAATTATCAGAAATGGAGTAAAGTATGCTCTGCGCAGGTAATCGTAAGGAGACGTAAACTTCAGAAGAGGCCTTGTATCTACCGCCAGCCGTTCATACTCTTCCAAAGGCCGGGGCGGTGCAGTACTGACCCTGTAAAAACCATAAAATAGACCGCCACCGGCAAGCAGCAGTGCAATCACGAATAGGATTTCAAACAAAGGCACAGCAATGTCATAATAAACAATGCACAAAGCGTGTCAAGCAAGACCGGTTAGAGACGCTTTATGACGCGAAGCCTTCACCTGACTGAGACTATGGAGTAATGGGCTTATACCTAATTTTATATCGTTTCACTCTATTTGTAACTGACTCGCGTTCTCTCTACTTTCGTGCCTCCTGGATGCTTTTCGTGCCTTCCGTGTAAATTAACCTGGCGAATGCGGACGGGTCTGGACAACGCCGTCAGGTTAAGGAGGCCTCCAATTACCCTGACGCTGATTCCGCGTCAGATACCCACATCGCCCGAATCCGCTGCATCCTCGCCGCCGCCCAGCATCGCGAAGCGGGCCTGGAACAGACCTGGGACGTTGGCTACGAGCAGCACTTTGCCGTCCAGATCCATGGCGGCGCAGCTGAAGAGCGGGTGCTGTTCCGGCAGAGTAATGAAGGGCTTTACGGTGACGTCCCGGCAGCCCATGATCTTCTGGACGGCGACGGCTATAGTAACGCCGTCCGTTTCAAGGTAGATACCTTCGGCTGGAGCGGGCTCGACTGGCGCCATGCCCAGGAGAGCGTCCAGGCGCCAGAGTTCTACCGCGTAGCCGCTGGGGCCGGGGTAAAACGGACGTCCTTCACGCCACTCAATGCGGGCGTCGTCCAGTTGAAAGCCGCCCTGCACATACACGCTGGAAACGACCACCGGAACGCCGCCGGCATCGACAATGGCGCCTTCGCATTGCAGTGCGTTGACAGGAAGCGTGATGTTCCACGTGCTGCCACGACCGGGGAGTGACTCCAGCGCGATGGAACCGCGCAGGCGGTGGATGCCGCGCTGAATCCAGCTGAGCGCTTCCGCATCCACCAGGCGCGAGATACTCTCGGTAAGCGGGTGAATCTCCGGCGAGCAGAGCATCCAGGCAAAAAGCGTGGGATCCCATGTGGCCTTGGGCGATATCTTCTTCTGGCCCATGGCGTTGCGCCACAGATCCTCGGTATCGATTCCGCTGCCATCATCTTCCATGCGAATAACGATGCGCGTGCCTTCGTGCTGTACGGAAATGGTAATATTGGCCTCGTCGGGCTTGCCGCAGGCTTTGCGCACCAGTGGATCCTCCACGGAGCGGTGCATGGTATGCTTCAGCAGCTCCAGCAGGGGCACGTAAATTTCTTCCAGCAGCGGCTTGTCGACAGGCGTTTCCTCCCCGTCCAAAGTAAGTGCAATCGTCTTCTCCAGCGTGGCGGCCTCGGTCTTGAAAGCGGCGGCCAGACGGCGGAGCAGACTCTCCGCAGGAACGCTCTGGATCATGCTGAGCTGCAGGGAGATCTGGCGCGAGGTCTGGTGAAACGCCGCTCTTTCCTCCAGCAGACTGCCCAGCATACCGGCAACTTCAGTAGCGAAGCCGGCGGCTTCGTCGTAAAGCTCTGTCAGCTTCTGTGCGGAAGCGGCATCCAGCATCGCGCCTTCCCCGGTCGAGGGATTTCCGCCTGATGCGGCGACTCCGCTGCCTGGCACGTAGGGCGCGATATTCGTGGTGATACGGCCCGTGGTGCGGCCGACCGTGGCCGCCATGCTGGTGCCGCCTTTCAAACGCTTGGCGATATGAGAAAGTGACTGAGTTGTCGAGTAGCTGGAACGCGGCAGAGACTGCGTGGAGCGCTTGGCGGTCTGCGCGGCATTGGGCGGAGCGGGTGCGGGATTGGTGCTGCCAGGCGCACCAGAGAAAGCCGCGCCGGGTTGATTGCTTACACCGGCGGTTGCCGCGGCGGTCGTTTGCATGCCTTCCAATACTTCGCCCAGCTTCAGTACATGTTGATACCAGTACTCCAGCCGGGAGGCAAGCTGCCCCACCTGATCGTCCACGCGCTGGCGATCGACCATGAGATTGGCAACTGCAGTGGTAATCGCCCGCAGGTGATCGCCCTCGACATGCACGGGAGCGGACTGCATCTCGTTGTCCAGCGTCTGGTTAAGAGCATGATCTTCCCCGGCCTCGTCGTATGGCTTTTCGAGGTCTTCGCGTTCCGCAATTTCCGGCGAGCTGTTCATGTTGGGCGCTCCTGTCGAACGAGCAGGCTGCATGGTGGATAGTACTTATCTATCCTGACCATGGCCACATCATTCCGCGCAGGACTTAGTCGGTAAATTCCTCTTGTACGATTTCCTCATCTTCCTCCTCCTGTCCCAGCGAGAAGCGGCCGTTGGAGAGACGGGCCAGCCTGCTTCGGGCACGCTTGGCAATCGCCACGGGATCCAGAATGGCGCAACGCTGACCGCCGCGCACAACAAGAGCGGTCTGCTTATCCGTAAGCGGCGCCACCTCAATGCCCTCAATTTCCCCCATAGGCAGCAGTTCGACTTCATCGGCAGGAAGGCCGAAGGCAGTGTCCTCGGAGCCCAACAGAATCATGCGCGCCGAGGTAGCCGGTACGGGCAGCGTCCAGCCCCCTATAGCTTCCGAGTCCTGTTCCTCACTAAAGGGGACAGCCGCAGTGGCACCGCCCCAGGAGAAGAGCGGAATCATCTCGCTGCCCTGCAGACAGACTCCCAGAAACCACGGGGGCAGCAGGGGTATGGGGGTGATCTGCGGCAAATGCACGTCGCCCGTTACGCTGCTGGCGTGCACGGCGCGAATTTCAACGCCGTTACGCAGGAGCAGGAAGGGCTTGTGATTGGAATCAGCGCTCATAGGCCAGGGCAGAGGAACTAAGCGTGGGACGGGAGTGTTGCGGGTCGAGGAGGAACGGGTGCGGCCAGGAGAGTGAAAGAAATCGTAGAAGCAACTGCCATACTTTCCTCATATGGCCCGAATGGCAAAACTTTTCAGCTAATTGCGAACAGAAATATTTGTGCAACTTTCGACGATCAGAACGTGAGGCGCAAAAAACTGAAAATCTTGATGAACGAAAAGGGACACTGCAACGTCAAAAGCATCATAGGGTGGTTATCGTTTCCCACAATGGACACCCCGTACTAAATGCTGCTCACCTTTAATTATGCTGATCTCTTATATTATTGCAGCCGCATGCATTTCTGCATTGCCCATGCGAAAGCATCAGGATAAAAAGGCGATCGGTAACTTTCTCGCGCAAACCCGCGCCGGGACGGGAAAGCTATGCGCCACCATCGTGCGCAGGCAACCCGCCCTGCACGTACGCGGCGGGCAGTAAACGAAGGCAAAGGCACTGAAGCAAAATTTCGGCTGGCCTTCCCCTCTATACATCTATATACCGTTGCGACATTACGACTTGCAACGGCCCGGCATTACCATCCCTATTTCGCCCTTTTTCCCGCTTTTTATCATGGTTGCACGCATACTTCTCATCGGGCTTGCCACACTGCTGCTCCTGGCGCAGGGGGGAAGCTCCGTTGCATGGTCTGCGGATGTCGTTATTTACCCGGTACCAGAAAGCAAGCACGACGGTAAATCTGCGCCCAGGCCCGCCAAACGCGGGGGCGCCACCCCGAGCTCTTCTTCGCAGTCACCGGCTCCCTTGCCGGCTGCCGTGGAAACTCCGTCCTCGCCAGGAGGCACTTACAAGGCGCCCTCCTCTCCGGAATTCTCCAGCGCCAACAGCGACAGCCCCAGTCCCCGCTCGACATCCGCTCCCGCTTCGTCCTCCCCTGCCCTCCCTTCCAGCACTTCCTCCGGCGGCGGCAAAAAAAACCATACGGTAAAGAAGGGCGACGATCTCTCCAGCATCGCCGATAAGTACGGCGTAACCGTAGACGCGATGCGTAAAGCCAACAAGCTGGCCAAAGGCAAAGCACTTACCTCCGGGCAGGTACTGGTGATCCCGCCCGGTGGCAAAGGCAAACCTTCCAGCGACGACTCGCAGGACAATACCTCTACGGCCGGCAATAATACCGATGCAACCCCGGCCCCGACGGGCGCACCGGATTCCAATCCCACACCCTACGCAACGCATCCCGGCCCTCAGGTCGTAACCAATGCGCCGGAAATTCCGGGCGGCGATGTAGCCCTGCGCCCGCCTGCTGCGGATCCCGCCGGCAGCAATGGAAAGTCCAAGGGCGGTAGTGACAAAGATAAAGATAAGACTGCAGCCACTGCTAAATCTTCGGACAAAACTGCCGCCGAGCAGAAGCCACGTCGCAAAGCCATTACGCATAAGGTTGGCGAAGGCGAAACGCTACGCTCCATCTGCAAAAAGTACGGCGCCAATAAGGACGTGGTCTACAAGCTCAGCGGCCTGAAATCTTATACCGTCAAATACGGCCAGACTCTGGTGATTCGCGCGGGAGATCCCGAACCATCCGCTACGGCTTCCACGAATTCAAACGGCGCCAACGGCAAAAAGCAGCCAGATCCCGCCCGCGAAACCGGCAAGGGAGATGACAGCAGTTCGCAGCTTACCACTCTGGATCCCGCGGATGTTCCAGCCTCTAACTCCACCACAAGCGTGGCGGACAGCATCGGCGGCGACGATAAAGAGAAAGAAAAGCAGGCCCCTCAGCAGCCTCAGCCTCAGAACACGGGCAAGCTTATCAAACCAGGCATCGTTCACACAGTAGGCGGAGGGGAAACCCTGCGCGGTATCTGCTCCAAGTACGGCGTGGCCAAGGAGCAGATTAAGGAGCTCAACAATCTTTCGACCTATAACATCAGATTCGGCCAGGTACTGCGAATTACGCCGGATGTTTATGAGGTAAAGAAAGAGCGCAACAGCGGTGGCGGCGGCGCATTCAGCCTCTTTGGAAGCTCCAAACATCAGTCTTCCCTGCCGATCGGCTCCGTGACCGATCGCCCTGCGTCTCCTGGCCTGGGTCAGGCCATGACGCCCACGAATAACGGCGGCAACATGCGCCTGCAGACTACGCAGGATTCGCGCGATATCGATGATCCCTCGCTGCCGCCGAAGAAAGATGCCAAGCTGGAACTGGGTACCATGCCCTCCGAACGCGACGCCAATGGCAAAAGCTGGTTTCCGCAGGCTCTGAAGACGTGGCAAAAGCAGATGATTCGCGAAGCAGCCTGGCTCTCCAAGAAGAATATCCGGTATTGCGGCCGCTTTACTCCGCCCGGCGAAGCCAAACCGTGGATGATGGATTGCTCCAACACCGCACGCCTTCTCTACAAGCGCACCACGGGCATGGATATTGGTCGCACAGCCAGCGATCAGTACTATTACCTGCATCTGGCCCAGAAAGCGTGGGAAGTCCCCTACGCCGATGACAAGCCGAGCGCCGATTACCTGCGCCGCAATCTGCGCGTTGGCGATCTGCTCTTCTGGGAGCACACATACAAGCCCGAACGCACGCCGCCGATCACCCATGTGACAATATTTCTGGGCTACGCGCAGGACGGACAAATGCTGATGGCCGGCTCGCAGACCTCCAGCTACGGCTCGGTTGGTCGCATTCAGTCAGGCGGACCGGACATCTACGTGTTCAATCCCTTCAAGCCGTCGGGCGGCTATTACGTCAAGGGCTACCACCAGCGCGGCCGCTTTATCGCCATCGGCCGCCCCGTCACTGGCAATGTCGTAAGCGCCGCCGGCGAACCGCAGGAAAACGGAAAGAAGCGCCGCGAGGGCTAAGCGCGTCAGACGCGCCGGCGACGACTGCAGCATTGGCAATAAGGCCGATAAAACGCTCTCTTTCAGAACCTTTGCCTGGCCAGACCAGCCGCTTCATAACCCATTGCCACTTCTAAATTGGCTGGCTTTCTGCTTACCAGCGCTCCATTTTCTTGTTAATGCCCGCCCCACTTCCCGGCACGCTGGTGCCCTTTGGATCTGAAGCCGTTGTTTTCCGCCGCACCCTGCGCGACAGCCAAAAGCGCGTCGTCGCCACAAACGGCTGCTTTGACGTACTGCACGCCGGACACCTGCGTTATCTTACCAGCGCGCGTGAACTGGGCGATTTCCTCTGGCTCGGCATCAACTCTGATGAATCTGTGCGCCAGCTCAAAGGCCCTCTGCGTCCCGTCTTCCCTGCAGCAGAACGCGCCGAACTTCTCCTGGCTCTGCGCGTCGTCGATGCCGTCACCATCTACCATGAAGTCCGTGCCACCGGTTTCCTCGGCGCAGCCTCTCCCGACATCTACGTCAAAGGCGGCGACTACACGCCCGAAACACTCGACGCTGAAGAACGCGCCGCTCTGATTGCGTGTGGTGCGGAGATCAAGATTCTGCAACTCGTCCCCGGGCGCTCGACCACAGATACGCTGAAGAAGCTCAGTTCCCAGTAAGATCAGTTGGCCGAGTTATTTGGGGAAGAGGGCAACGCAAAAAACTTTCGCTCCTGTCCGGCAGCGATTAAAGCCCCTGAGTGCGGGCACCCTCCGCCATCATCCAAAGCATGTTGCGGTGCAGCTTCAGATCTACGACCTGTTGTAAAAACTCCCCCGCCTTTGCCTTATTGCCAATAGCGATGTAGTGCATGGCAATATAAAAACAGGCTTCGCAAAGAGAACCGGATGTACGGGCCGTGGCGGCCGCTAAAAACTCTTTCTCGCTCACTTCGCCGAGGATGTAACGGCCCGTCAGTACGGTATATTCCTGCCGCGTTACATCGATACCTTTGATCTTTGCGTCCGCAATGTCACTGGCCTGAGAATCCACTTCCTTCTTCAGCATTTTGAGCAAATGCCCGTAGTTTTCTTTATGCTGGGGATCCATCGCCACGCGGGCAACAATGCTCCATGTGGCATAAAGAGCGCTCAGCTTAGAATCATTCGATTCGGAAGCTTTCGCCGCCCGAAACATGTAGGTCGAAGCCTTACCATCCTCGCCCCCTTTGCAAAAAAACGCCACCCCGATCATCATTAGCGTTTCGCGATCAAGCTCCTTTTTGGTAGCACTATAGGTCTGGTCAATGGCCTCGAAATCTTCTACCGCCTCATTATACTTTTGCATCTGCAGATAAATGATCGCCCGGCTGCGATACTTGCCTACGTTTTCCGGCCCCAGTTCCAGGCTGCGAGTGACGTCCTCCAGAGCACCCTGCAGGTTGTTCTGATAACTCCGCGCAAACGAGCGCAGCTGATAAGCATCAGCATCCTTATTGTTCTGCTTCAGCACCTTATCAAGTATCTTCTCAGCCTCGGCAGGCTTTTCCTCCTTGAGCAGCACCGATGCCTTTTCAGTTTCAGAACTTCTCTTTTTAATCACGGGAGTATCGCCCGCAAAAACGGGATTAACGCTTAGCGCCATCCACAAGAAAAGTGCAATGATGCCAGACCATGTTATGGGACCTACACGTTTCATGCACCCTTGTAGCATAATGATGGCGAAATGTACATCTCACTGTTATGGGTGTTCTGGTGATGGAAAAATCCCCATTCAAAGCATGCAAAAGGGAGTCTGAACCACCAGGACTCCAGGTCTCCCTCCGCCAATCGCCGCTTGCCTCACTCTTCGTTAAGCGCTACAATTACCGCTTTCGCATTGCGCCTCATGCCGGAATTTCTCCTCCCCAGCCAGGACGGCGCTTTACCGGGAGCGCTTGCTGTTCAACAGTTTTAGCGCCAAATACCTTCATTCCCTTTTTGCCTCGCGCTTTTCACTTTCCATCCGCGCGTTAATAGCGAAACTCATTCTTTTCCTTTCCATCCATCTCTGATACCCAAGATCGCGTCTTCTCCGCTTTGTCTCCTCTATCTCAATCTATGAAATCACTCCGCATCGGGATGATCGGCTACAAATTCATGGGCCGCACCCACTCCAACGCTTGGCGCCAGGTCGATAAGTTCTTCGACGTGCCTGCCAAGCCGGTCCTCAAGACCCTCGCCGGCCGCGATGCCGCCGCTGTTAAAGAAGCCGCCGCGCAGCTCGGCTGGGAAGGCACCTCCACCCGCTGGCAGGACGTTGTCGCCGACCCTGAAATCGACGTCATCGACATCAACACCGCCAACGACACGCACGCCGAAATCGCCATTGCCGCCGCCAAAGCCGGCAAACACGTGCTGTGCGAGAAACCGCTCTCCCTGGACGTGGCTGAAGCCCAGGCCATGGTGGATGCCGTGAAGGCCGCCGGCGTGGTCAACATGGTGTGCCATAATTACCGCCGCATCCCTGCCATCGCTCAGGCCAGGAAGATGATCGAAGCCGGTGATCTCGGCCGCATTTTCCATTACCGCGCCCGCTACCTGCAGGACTGGATTGTCGATCCGAACTTCCCTCTCGTCTGGCGTCTTCAGAGCCAGATTGCCGGCAGCGGAACGCACGGCGACATCAACGCGCATATCATCGATCTGGGCCGCTACCTCGTAGGCGAACTGGACGAAGTCAACGGCCACCTGGAAACGTTCATCAAGGAGCGCCCGCTGCCCGATGACGCCACCAAGACCGGCGAAGTGACCGTGGATGACGCCGCCATTACGCTGGCCCGCTTCAAGAACGGCGCGCTGGGCGTGCTGGAGGCTTCCCGCTTTGCGCTGGGTCGCAAGAATCATATCCAGATCGAAATCAACGGCTCCAAGGGCTCGCTGGTGTTCGATTTCGAGGATATGAACCGCCTGAAATATTACAACGAAGCCGATCCCGCCGATCGCCGCGGTTACCGCGACATCCTGGTGACGGAAGGCGTTCACCCCTACGTCGGCGCATGGTGGCCGCCGGGGCACATCATCGGCTACGAGCACACGTTTGTGCATACGATTGCCGATTTCATCCGTGCGGTTGTTAACGGCAAGTCCGTCCAGCCCACCTTCGAAGACGGCCTGCAGAATCAGAAGATTCTGGCCGCAGTCGAGGAAAGCAGCAAGACCCGCAGTTGGATCAAGCTGTAAGTGGCACAACGCTGCACCTTATTCAGAGATGCCTGGCCCCGCAGCCTTACCAGGGCCTGGCATCTCTTTCGTTCCGCAATTTCTATTCTCCCCATTTTTCTTCTAAAAAATCCCCATGAAAGTCGGCGTATTTACCGCGATTCTTAATGATCAGCCGCTTGAAAAAGCGCTGGATTTCCTCGTTTCCATCGACGTCAAAGCCGTTGAATTCGGCACCGGCGCCTACCCGCCCGATGGTCACTGCAAGCCTGATGAACTGCTGGCCGACAAGGGCAAGCTCGCCGCCTTCAAACAAGCCGTTACCAGCCGCGGCCTGGAGATCTCCTCGCTCTCCTGCCATGGTAACCCGATTCACCCGAACAAAGAGTTCGCCAAGAGCCACCACGACATCTTCCGCAAGACCCTGCAGCTGGCCGAGGCTCTGGAAGTGCCCCGCGTCACGACGTTCTCCGGCTGCCCCGGCGACGGCCCGAATGCAACCTATCCCAACTGGGTGACATGCCCCTGGCCGGACGACTTTCTGAAGGTACTGGACTGGCAGTGGCAGGAAGTGGTCATCCCCTACTGGGCTAAAGAGGTGGAGCAGGCCAAGTCGCACGGCATCAACCAGGTCTGTCTGGAAATGCACCCCGGCTTCGTCGTCTACAATGGCGAGACCCTGCTGAAGCTCCGCAATGCGGTCGGCAACGTCATCGGCGCCAACTTCGACCCCAGCCACCTCTTCTGGCAGGGCATTGATCCCGTGCGCTCGCTGCGCGATCTGAAGGGTGCCGTATATCACGTGCACGCCAAGGATACCCGCGTGTACGAGGAAAACAGCCTGCGCAACGGCGTGCTGGATACCAAGCCTTACAGCAACGAAGCAGACCGCGCCTGGATCTTCCGCACCGTCGGCTACGGCCACGGCGTCGATTTCTGGAACCACTTCGTCTCGACCCTGCGCCTGATCGGTTATGATGGCGTCCTGTCCATGGAACACGAAGACAGCCTCATGACTCCCAGCGAGGGTCTCAAGAAGGGCGTTAAGTTCCTGAACGACATCATTATGCACGATCCCAAGGGCACTGTCAGCTGGGCCTGACCAGCGGCCTGTTGTAACCCGGGCAGGCAGCCAGGTGTCTCGCAAGAGTACACTTCTCGTTGCCTGCCTGTCGTCGGAGACTTCCCCCATCGCGCAAGGTTATATATTTTCCGAAACCTATCGCCTTGCGTTTGTTGCCTTTAAGGCAGCAGCCTTTATTTCCATAGACAAACATGGAAACTCGGCATGCAACCCGCTAGTATTCACACCCATGCGCGAAGTATCGCCCGATGTACGCTATTCCGTAGAACAGGTTCTTGAACACCACGCCAGCCAGAACGATAAAGCTCTGGTCGAAGACATTCGACAGCAGAAACTGGCCGGCACACGCCCCCTTCCCTCTGCCTCGCTGATTGATCAGTCTCTGCAGCTCGATGCCGCCACCCGCGCCGCCCTGATAGACAAAATTGCGCAACTGGCCGACGAAAGCATGTATGGCCGCTCAGAAATGGGAATCGAGATCAACACGCTGCTGGTCCATGCCCTGGACAAGCTGGGCGTCAAAAGCCGACTGGCCGTTGGCAACGCCATGTACTTTGCGGAAGGCATCGAGATTTTTCGCTGGCCCTACATCTGGGTTCGCGCCGGCAAGGAGATTCTGGACGTCAATATTGACGTTAGCCGCGAGCATCCAGACTTTCCCAAATACCTGGAGTTGAAGCCCTACTGGGGCCCCGCGCAATTTGTCCCCCGCGACCGCAAGCTGCATGAGGACAAGATGGTGCATTACATGGCGGATGATCTGGAGAAACACACCGTGATGTGGTGGAAGGATCTGGATGCGTGGATGAAGGAAAACATCGTGGGCAAACGCCTGAAGATGCAGCCGCAGGATGCTCCCAAGGAAGCGCAGGCGGAAGTGGCGCCGGCAAGTCAGTCCCTTCCGCAGAGTTAGTGGGTAGTAATTTCGAGAACCAAATATCGATGCGAAGCCGTCTTATTCTAATGAGCGATCAATCTGAGCTGAAGGCGCTCATTAGAATTAAGGCTGTTGCGCTGGTGCAATGATTGGTATTTTGTCCCTCCAGGTGATTTCTCCTACTCCAGATACCGCCCCTGCCACGTTACGTGACCGCATGCGGGCTCTGCTGCTTCGCATACGCGGGCGGCACTATACGCCGCACTACATCATCTCGTTCTATTTCAACACGGTAGGACTGCTCAGCCGCGCCAACTACCCGCGCTACCGGTGGCTGACCCGCTGGCCTTCGCCGCTGAAGCTGCATCTGGGCTGCGGCCCGATTTACATCCCCGGCTGGGTCAATTTCGATGGCCTGCTGGTGTGGAAAACCGACGCCTTTCTGGATATCCGTGCGGGCCTTCCATTCGCGGATAACACCGTGGAGGGCATTTACACCTGCCACACGCTGGAGCACTTCTACTTCGACCAGCTCCTCGGCATCCTGCGCGAGATGCACCGCGTTCTGAAGCCGGGCGCGGCGTTCCGCATCGTGGTGCCCAGCCTGGAAAAAGCAATCGACGCCTACGTGGCGCGACGTGCCGAGACGGCACAGAAGAACGCTGGGGCGCAGGCGGAAGAGGAAGGAGAAGCTAAAGTGGAAGCGGAAGCGAAGGATCGACCCAAGGCTCCTTCGCGCCATGGCGATTTTCATTCGCGCGGCGCCCACTTTAACTGGGAGACGCTGTGCGATAATCAGCATCCCATCATGCTGGATTTCACGCTGCTGTCCGAGCTTTTGCAGTCTACCGGCACCTGGACCGATCTCCACGAAACCGGCCCTCAGCGCTCCATCTTCATGTCCCCGACCGAGCTGGAAACTGCGGAAGGCGCGCGCGTGGAATACATCGGAGCTTCCCTTGTTGTAGAGGGCCGAAAGGCCGGGCCGCTGTCGGCAGGGACAAGTGGTGTCTCTAAGCCAGCGTAACCAGCGTCGACCGCAAGGTGGTTGAACGTTGGTACATTCGTCACGATTTGCAGCGTCCCCTTAAGGACGCGGATTCATCCCTTTCCAAACCCAGGGTTTCGTCGGAACTGCACCCTGGGCTAAATTGCGCAGCACCTCTGGTGCTGAAGACTCGGAATATCCGTATAATTCTAGTTCGCTTTCAACTTGATTCCTAAAAAGTGGATTCTCACGTCGAGTAACGAGGCTCATCTTGAAAGCGAATCAGTCTAAGACAGCATTTATACAAATAACTCCGCGAATTGGTTTAAGACCATTTCCATCATCAATCGAAGAGACGGTGGAGAAGGGTCCGGATTCTGTCCTTTTCCCCACTTGGTGTCTTTGTGACTTGGTGGTGAAAAAATCTTACCCCTTCATTCTCGAAAGGGAACAGGAGATTCAGTCCACCAGCATGCCAGGTACTCCCCTCACTTACTTCAGCGTCATCTTCTCGCTCAGTTCTTTCTGCGGAAGATAGGCGTTGTGCTCGCGGAGGGTTTGCACCAGTTCCCTGGTGTTGAGGCTATGGGCGGGCTGGCCGGTGCGGAGGCTTTGGACGGCGGCTGTGCCTGCGGCTTGTCCCATCATGCTGGCGGCGGGCTGTACGCGGATGGAGCCGTGCACCATAACGTCGCTGCTGGCGCAACGCCCTGCTACCCAAAGGTTGTTCCAGCCCTGTGGAACCAGTATGGAATACGGGATGCCGAAGTATTCGCCAACGTTCAGGCGCGCCGTTTTGTCCTTCTCCGCGATAAAGCGGTCGTATTCACTCTGAGAGCAGTCGTACGGGTGGATATCCACGAATTTATTGAAGACGGCGATCTGATCCGGGAACTCGCGGCGGGCCAGATAATCCTCAATGTTCAGTTCGTACTCACCCACAATGCGGCGCGACTCGCGAATGCCGAGAAGCGAGGCGGTTGTCACGTGCTCCATGTTTTCGCAGCCGGGCATGTACTTGCGATAGAACTCCATGTACTCGGCGGCCAGCTTCCTGCCCCACATCGCGCCGTCGCTCAAGTCGCGGCAGCGTAGCGCGTTCAGGTTGAACATATGGCCGCCGTTCAGGTAACCGAGCTGATGGCCCACGCGGCTCATGCCTGGCAGGTGACGATCGAACTGAGTGAAATGACCATCCGCCAGCGCTCTTTTCAGGGCATCCTGCTGCATTTGCCAGGTCTTCTGGCTGAAATCGATTCCGGCGAAGAGCGACGCCATGGTGGCGGGCATGATGCGCGGCGTATCGCGTGCGGCCTCGCGGCAGGGCACCCCGCAAATGTTGGCCACCATGGCATCGCCGGTGGCGTCGATAAAGACGGGCGCTTTGACGTAGGTATGACCTTCGACGTTGCTCAGCACCAGCCCCTTCACGCTACGGTCGGCAGGGTCAGCCTCGGCATCTATAACGCGAGTGAAGAAACGCACTTCCACGCCGGCAGCCAGGACGAATTCGTCCAGCATCAGTTTCAGCCCCTCGGCGCGGAACGGCGACCAGCAGTGAAATTTCTTGCGCCAGCAGTCCGGGTCGATGTCGGGCATCATGTAGCCGCGCACATACATCGTTTCGACCAGCTCGCGCATAAAGCCGCCGACCAGGCAGCGCTCGCCGTTGGCCATGGGGTCAAACGCCGT
>JBGGNE010000132.1:0-9692 GCA_041287705.1 Methylacidiphilales bacterium
CGGTGGGCGCGGACGACGCGGTTAAAGATCCGGGCGCCGGCGCCGAGGATCCCGGCGCTTGCTGCAGGGGAAGCGATGGCGGCAATCCCGGGGGCAGCCCCGGCGGACGCGAGGCGGCGGCGGGTACAGCGGGGGCGTTTAGTCCCTGCCGTGCGGTGGCGGCCTCAGTCCTTTTCTCCATGGGGCAAATTGGGGGGGATTGACTCGGAACCGGGGGTGGATCGGATCAGGGAATCAGTTCAGGTAATTTCAGCGAAACCAGGCGTGGTTTTGTCCGGCCTGGCTCAGCTCAAAAGCCCGCCGTTGTAGCGGCGGCAGGAATGGAGGGGATACCCGACACGGATGCACCCGGCTGGCCGGCATTGGCCGCCGCGATCTGTTCCGTAATCTGCATGGCGATGATGAGCGCCTCCGTGGCCTGGGCACCGCCGACGACCGGCTCGCGTTTGGCGCGCACGCAGTCCACAAAGCTGGCGATCTCCAGCTTCAGCGGCTCATCCTTTTCGATCGGGATAGCTTCGCGGGTGATCTTACGCTGCACTTCGCGGTAGATTTCGCCCGTCTGGTTCTGGTAATCCAGCGACAGGTAGGCGTCGTCCTGAAACACGCGGATCTTGCGCATCTTCTCCGGGCTGATGCGGCTGGTCGTCAGATTGGCCACGCAGCCGTTGGCAAAGCGGATGCGCGCGTTGGCGATGTCCTCGCCTTTGCTCAGTACGGCCACGCCTACGCTGTCCACATGAATGATGGGGGAGCGCACCAGATGCAGCACCACGTCCAGATCATGAATCATCAGGTCCAGCACCACGCCTATATCCGTGCTGCGGCCGGGGTAAGGCGAAAGGCGGTGTGCCTCGATAAACTTGGGCCGCGTCAACTGGCTCTCCAGAGCGCGCAGGGCGGGGTTGAAGCGCTCGATGTGGCCGACCTGCAGGACAAGGTTCTTGCTCTGCGCAATCTTCACCAGCTCGCTGGCTTCGGCGGGGTTATCCGTGATCGGCTTCTCGATTAAGACGTGCTTGCCGTTCTCCAGCAGGTGCTTGCCGATGGTGTAGTGAGTGCTGGTGGGGGTGGAAAGGGTCGCCACATCCACGGCCGCCGCCAGTTCCTCCACCGTTGCGTAGCGGCGGATGTTGTACTGCTGCGCAATGCGCTGCGCCACTTCCTGGTCCACATCGTAGATGCCGACAAAATCCACATTGGGAAGCTGCGAATACACACGGGCGTGCTCCCGGCCGATATGGCCGGTGCCGATCACCCCCGCCTTAATTTTGGTAGTCATAGTTCGAAGTTAAAGCCGATTGCCGTGCCTGCGTGCGTGGCGGCGGAGCCCGACAGCATGTATCTGAGGCGTCCGCTGTCATTTGTAAAGGAAAGAGATGCCCCTTGGCAAAGCAGAAGCTGCCGGAAATCACCCGGAAGCCGGTAAATCGTCCGCGCAACGCCCCGCGACAGGCTTTGGAGCGGGCGGATCCAGCGGCATCATCCGGTCCTTCATGTCTCCTGTATATTCAATCCTGTAGTCACTCAAAATGGCCTTCAGATCCCGAAACCGGCTCTCCTGCCCGGCCCAGAAGTCCAGGATCTCCCCGTTATAGTTAAAGAGCGTAACCTTGCCATGCGGGAAGTAGATATACGATTGCCACTCAAACGCGATGGTAAGGATGCACAGCGCAATGAACTGATCCTTCTCCTCCGCGCCAAAAACGTGCGCCGGCGCCTCCACAAGCGGGCGCTGAATCCCGTGCGTAAAGCGCAGCGCATCCACCAGCACCATCTCCGGCGGCTGGTACGAGGACCAGTCCCATGCGTGGATAAGCGCTTCGCCTTTATCCCAGTAGTTCAGCGTAAGCCAGTCCACAAAGCCCCGCATGACGGAGAACTTTGGCGTGTAGAACTGTGTGTAATATGGCGCGGAGGGGACGGGGCGCCGATGATAGGGCTCCGGCGCGACCCCGCGGGCCGCCAGCCATTCCTGCGTTTCCGGTATTGTAAGGCAGCGCATCATTATCTCCATTCAGACAAATGGCAGTCCGGGCCGATATTGCATATATGTGGTGGAAGGATACTGTAAGTGTAGGTTTAGACAGCTTCCCGGTCCCCACATCCCAACTTTAAGGAAGACAGACATGCTTAGCGAGGAAGATCGTCAGGCGGCGGTAGACACGGTTAAGCGGTTCAACGAGGCGATGATTCACTATCATAAGACGCAGCGCGCACTTTTCAACGTACCGGAGAGGCCCAGCTTTTTTGAGCAAGCTTCCGAAGACAACGGGATTGATGACGATGTCGCCTTGCAGAAAGTACCTGTGCCAAATCTTGTGACGGATGACGAAATAGAGGCAGCACTTGATGACTTGGGATATGATACCGCCGCGAAAATCAACCCATGGGTAAGCGAGAGGGGGGTGGCGGAAGAAAGGCTGCTGAAATCGATCGAAGAAAAGGAAGCCAATAAGGCCCGGGACGCCGAGTTGAAGCAATACAGTAAGAAGTTACAGCAGGCGATGAAGGATCTGCACGAACGATACAAGGAGAATCTGATTTCACATGACGACATGATGAGAGAAAAGCTGGCGCTCAGTACAAAATACCTCGCTTTTTCCGGTTCATCAATTGAACCGGATAACATGTTCACCCTGTGGAAGCTACAGCAAAAGGTAATCGACGATTTTTTAACCGACAACTGCTCCTTTCCAGCCTCCTATGGCATACTGAGCCTCCTTAATGCTGATGATCCTGAGAGGGTGACAGTGGTATCGCCCGACACCGTCGATATCGTTTTATCGCAAAGCCCCCGCAGACTCTCGACAGGCGTGACCCAGCTCATCGTTATCAAGGTAGCGGACAGATGGAAGATCGACGGCATCCACGAGACTCATCCGCTGACCAAATCAATCTCAAATATCTCCAGAATCAGAGTCCCTTCGCCACGCGAGGAAGAAAAAGCCGGAGGTTGGGTGAAGTTTAAACCGCAACCGGTAAAGTCACAACCGCCCGTGATAAACGTAGAGGAAGCGTACCACTTTCTGCGTGGTCAGGGAAGTGGAGCTTTAAGGCTGCACCCCCGACGCAAAGCGGGACTGGATCCACTGGGCAGCAAAATAGGAGGCAGTATTGCGTGGCCACTCGGTGAGCCTTTCCCCGTCTGCCCAGAGAGGAGGTGCCCTGCCGTACCAGTGTTGCAATTGCATCAGCGAGACGCACCTGAGTTACCCTTCATGCCCGGCACCGATCTCTTTCAATTGCTATGGTATCCGCAGAATTATCACGGCAAAGGCATCGGCACTTATTTTGGGCCAAAGATATTGGGCTTTTGGCGCGATTCCTCCACGCTGGGTTGGAACAGAGCACTTCGCCCAATCTACGACTTGTACGAGTACTTGTATGTTGTGCAGGAATGCGAGGTTCACCCCGAATGGGTCATCGAATATCCAGACATTGACGAGCTGCCCCCCGATCAGCAAATGGAAATAATATCGCATTATCTAAAGCGCCCGGACGGAGATGATGACTACATCTACAGCCAGTGTCTTTCCATTGCACCGGGTTTTAAGGTCGGCGGCTATCCCTCATGGAGCGCCCGGGAGTTAATGGGCGACATTTTCCCAGCGGATCCCGACCAGAAATACCTCCTTACCATTGATGCCATGGAATGGCAAAGCGGCTCTGAGAAGCGCTGGCGCCCCACAGACCGCCAGATCTCCGAGCACTCCCCTACCGGAATATGCTCCATTCAACCGATCAACATTTTCCTCAATACAAACACGACTCCCTGGACAGTCATGCCGAACACCCGGTTTTGAGAGGAAATCGCATCACGATTAAAGCGTATATCTTTACTTGAACTGCCAGATGATGACGCCGGTGCGAACGCCGATGTCAGTGCCTCTTCACCGCCAGATGCACAGTGTGGGCAGCGCGAGCTGGTCGATTGCAGTCCCCCTTTTTGCGATTTTCGACTCCTTTTCGTGCCTTTCGTGTTCATCACCTTAGCTCTTTTCCGAAGACACTGGCGATAACGATATTTAGCGCTAATTAACACGGAAGACACAAAAAGGGGTCGAAAATCGCAAAAAAGCAACGGAACAGAGAGAGCGAGTAAACACGCCCCGCCACCTGACTTCCTCAACCCGCCTTCAGCTCTTCTTCCGGTCATAATTGTGTCGCTGTGATCGCAACAGGGGGCAGCATCAGAGGAAGACCAGGGGTTTGTCGCTGTAGTTGGTGATTTTGTGGCGCGGGCCAGACGGGATGACGATTGCGTCGCCGGGGCCTACTTCGCGCTAGGATCGGCAGGCTGCAGCGACTTCTCCGCCAGAGGACTCCTCATCCGCCCGGATTTGTTCCAGCCAATCCCTTCCATCACTTCACCCATCTTGGACATGTTGCTTTCCGTATATGCCCAGAAATCCATAAGCTCCCCTTCCCAGTTAAGCAGCGTTACCTGAGAGCCAGGAAAATAGAGGTAGGAGTTCCATTCAAATGTAACACTAAGAAGGAACAGGCCCTTGGCATCCGTTTCCTCGTCTGTGGTAAAGAGGAGGCCGGGTGCATCCTTTAGCGGGCGTTTCTCGTCGTGCGCATAACGCACTAGCTGAAACAGGCGAGTGTGGTAGTAAAATTCGTGAGGAATACCCGCAATATCCATCAAGCAATCCTGATTCTCACCGAAGGCCTTCCAATAGTCGCACAAAAATAGCTGGAGAAGGGGCTGATCCGACTCAATCTTATACTGACAGTAGCGCAGACGCTTATCGGGCTCCCTGGTCCAGTAAGGATCAACACTCATACCCCGTTCTTTCAGCCAGGTGGTTTGTTCAGTTCTGGTCAGGCAGCGCATCATTATCTCCATTCAGACAAATGGCAGTCCGGGCCGATATTGCATATATGTGGCGGAAGGATACTGTAAGTGTAGGCTTAGACAGCTTCCCGGTCCCCACACCCCAACTTTAAGGAAGACAGACATGCTTAGCGAGGAAGATCGTCAGGCGGCGGTAGACACGGTTAAGCGGTACATCGCCGCAGCGCAGCTGTGGGGTAAGGAATGGATGAAGGCGATGAACCACCCGACCCGGGAGGAGGTGACCACCGCGATGACCGATCTGGGTCTCGCCACCACCACGGCGCCCGAAACCGCGCCGGCCCAGGAATGCGATTCCGAGTCCTGGAGCGAGCCACCCACGCGAGAGCAGGAGCTGCTGAACTCCCTGGCCGAGAAGGAAAAGAACCGCGCGGAGAGGGAAGCGACGGAAGCCGGTCACGAGGAATTTCGCCGCGAACTCCACGAACTGCGTGAGCGCTTTAAAGAGAAGCCCACCAAAAAGGACGACTTCATCCGGGCTATGTTTACCCTGACGAAGAAGTACGCCGGGGCCAAAGGCTTCTCCATGGATCCCGACCATGGCGTCATGCTGATGCAGATGCATCAGCAGATTATATCCGAGTTTTTAACTGTTGAGTACGGAAACACGCCCAATGGAGTCACCGTCTTTTTCAGCGGCCCCGCCCTCTCGCGGATAACGGGTGAAAGCGAGGCTGAGCTGGACGAGGTGCGCGACATAGCACCCGACGCGCTGGATCTCATTGTTCGCGAGCCGGATTCCTTCGCCGGGAAAACCACCCAGTACGTCATGCGCAAAGTCGCCGGCAAATGGTGGATAGATGGCATATACTTCACCCACCCCATGACCGAGCAAATGGCGCGGTATCAGCAAGTTACCCTGCCCTCGCCGCATCAGGAGGACGCAGCGGGCGGCTGGATCACCTATGTTCCGCGGCCGCGGCTGCTCTCTCAGCTTCCCGTCATTGATGTGGAGGAGCGTTTCCCCTTCCTGCGCGGCAGAGGGCGCGAAGCGGTAAGGCTGCACCCCAGAAGACGCGTCGGTCTCAATCCTCTGGGCAGCAAGATCGGCGGCAGCATCGCGTGGCCGTGCGGGGAGCCCTTCCCCATCTGCCCGGAGCGCCACTGCCGCGCCGTGCCGGTAATGCAGCTGCATAAGCGCGACGTTCCGCAGCTGCCCTTCCCGCCCGGCACGGATCTGTTTCAGTTCCTGTGGTATCCGCAGAATTACATCTCCCGGCACGCGGGGCTCGGTCCCGGGATTCTGCTCTTCTGGCGCGATTCCTCCACGCTTTCGCAGGGTCACGTCCTGCGTCCCGTCTACGATTTACACGAGTACACCTACGTCGTGCAGGAGTGCGAGATCAACCCGGAGCCCATCGTCGAGTATCCCTGCTTCGACGCACTCAGCCGCGAGGAAAAGCAGGCCATCTCCTCGCGTCAGGGTAAGAACCGCAAGGAAGACAGCCGCCATACCTACAGCCTGTGTCTTTCCACTGCGCCCGGCTTCAAAGTCGGCGGCTACCCGTCCTGGCGTTCCCGTCTGGAGCTTCAGACGCCATTTATGGATGGCATCACCCCCGGGGACATCCCGTTGCTGACCCTGGAATCCGATGAATGGCCCAGCCCCTCCGAGCTTCGCTGGCGCCCCACTCCCAGCAAGTACCTGGAACGAAACCCCACCGGCACCGCCCTGCACTCCTCGCTCAACATCTTCCTAAACATGAGTCGCACGCCCTGGACATGGCGCGGGATCATGCGGCCTTAGGGGAGGGGAGGCGTGCAGAGTGGAATGAGTAAATAAGGAGAATTCTTCTCTTCTCCCCACGTTGCGGTCGTCGCGCCGTTGCGTACGTAGCGTTAAAAAACGAATCCGCATGGCGGCACTCTGTAATGTGGCGATACCCAATCGGTCCATCCACCAATCAGCCATCCACCACCTTCTTCCTCAACCTCTTACATCTCCCCAACCACCCGAAACTCTTCCCCCAATCCCTACAAGGAGTGCTTCGTGGGACGCTGCTCCTCGCGGGGAGGGAAGGCGGCTGCTGCGGCGGCTCCATTGGCGGGGCCGTTGTTCATCGCCGCTTTGCCCACGCGGAACGGACCCGCGGCTTCCTCTGTAGGACCCGAAAGACGCCGGCCCGACGCGCCCACGCAGACGCGCAGCGCGGCTTCCATCTCCGCGAAGTCCGGCGGTACCGGCGCCTCAAAGCGCATGCCTTTGCCGCCAACAGGGTGAAAAAACTCCAGCTCCGCCGAGTGCAGCATCTGCCGGTCCGCAGGAGGCAGGCCCGGGTGCTGCCGCGCGCGGCCGTACAAATCATCCCCCACGATAGGATGGCCCAGCTCCGCAAGATGCACGCGAATCTGGTGCGTGCGCCCCGTGTGCAGCTGACAACGGACGCGCGCCGCAAGCGGCATCTGCTCCTCCAGCTTAAACGAGGTGTGCGCGTAGCGACCGCCGCCCTCCGTCAGCACCGCCATCTTCTGCCGGTGCTTCGGGTGCCGGCCGATATCCCCGCGCATCTCGCCCTGCGAGTGACGCAGCTCGCCCCAGGCCAGCGCCACATAACTCTTCGAGACCTCCCGGTCATGAAACTGGCGGCTCAGCGCCTCGTGCGCCAGATTCGTTTTCGCCACCACCATCGCGCCGCTCGTATCCTTATCCAGCCGATGCACAATGCCCATGCGCTCCGGGCCTCCCCGTTCCGCCAGCGCTTCCGCGCTTCCGCAGTGATATAGCAGCGCGTGAACCAGCGTGCCCGTGTAATTGCCCGCGGCGGGGTGCACCACCAGGCCCGGCTGTTTGTTCAGGACGATGACGTGCTCGTCCTCGTGCAGAATCTCCAGGGGAATGTTCTCGGGAATGAGCTCCGAAGTCATCACCACGGACTCTGGTTCATCCACCGTGATGCGTACCCCTGCCTTGATCTTGTAGCTGGCGGCGACGCGCACGGGGGCGGGATCCAGCGTCACATGACCGCCTTCAATAAGCGCCTGCACGGAGCTGCGCGACTTTTTTAGTATATCGACAAGAAAAATATCCAGCCGACATCCCAGGAAATTCTGGATATCATCCGACGAAAAGTGCTGCATGTGAGGCGGTTGCGTTACAAATCCAGGTAAATAAAAAACTCCCGTACGACGGGCGCTTCAGCGTTGCAATAGTTGGAGGTATTCGCTACAGTTCAAACCTATGAAGGAAGTCTGTGAGTCCGAGAGCGTCTCGACTTGCCCGAACTGTCAAGGTTCCATCGATGTGACGGGCATCCAAGTCGGGGCGGAAATTGCCTGCCCTATTTGCAACCACGAGTTTACTCTTACTCGCATGTTTGGCAACTTCCTTTTGGAACGCCAGATTGGTCAGGGCGGGATGGGTGCGGTGTACCTCGGGAAGGACACCATCTTGCACCGGAAGGTCGCCATCAAACTGCTCAAAACCGAGCTGGTGGAGGACGAAAAGTTCATCTCCACGTTCCTTTTTGAAGCACAAATCACCGCGTCGCTCAATCACCCCAACATCGTGCAGGTGTACGCCTTCGGTGAACAGCGCGGCACCTACTACCTGGTGATGGAGCACATTCCAGGCGGCTCCCTGGACGACAAGATTCTCAATAACGGCTGCGTTACCGAGCAGGAAGGCCTCGAAATCGGCATCGCTATCGCCTCCGGCCTCAACTTCGCGCACGACCGCGGCCTGATTCATCGCGATATCAAGCCAGGCAACATCCTCTTCGGCGAAGACGGCACGCCCAAAGTGGTGGATTTCGGTCTCTCCCTCGCCTACGACTCGCACGATCACTTTGCCGGCGAAATCTGGGGCACGCCCTATTACGTTGCGCCAGAGAAACTTGAGCACAAACCGGAAGACTGGCGCAGCGATCTCTACAGCCTCGGCACCACGCTTTTCCACGCCATGACCGGCCGCCCCCCCTACGAGGCGGAGGATCCCACCGAGGTGGCCATGAAGCACCTCTCCGGCAACATCGTTTCCATCCGCGCCTTCGTCCCCACCATCTCCAACCAGACCGCGCACGCCATCGGCAAATCCATCGCACGCCATCCGGAGGACCGGTCCGGCTCCTACGAAGAGTTTATCACCCAGTTGGAAGACGCCAAGCGCCGCCTGAACAGCGTCGATGAAAAGGAAAAAGTAAGCGTCAAGATCCTCGCCACGAAGGAAGAAGAATCGCAACGCAGCGGCTGGCTCGTTCTTGTGATGGTTGGGGTCAGCCTTCTAGTCGCCGTCATTTTATTCTTCTTCCGCGATGCTCTCTTTGCCGAGCGAAAAGATGCCGGAGTGGACGATCTGACCCTGGTCACAGGCCCCGTTAAGCCCAAGCCCAAACCGGCAACCAACTCCGCTCCCAAGCCAGCAGATAAGAAGCCGTAAGAGAGCGAGCCTCGTGCCGGGCGGGCAGCGCCGACATAAATACATGCACCCACGCACTAATAAAAACCGGCATCTGTTTATGTGGATAGTAGTGGTAATGTCCATAGCAATGTCACTTATGCCTTCCGCCGCTGCTTTAGGGGCAGTATCAGCCGAAGCTGAGGCGGTGAAAAGCATCTCCATTACAACCAACACTTTCTGGAGAATGAGCGTGGAGAAAGACGGCTCCGGAGAGATGGTTTACGGATCCAATATCGGCGATGGGGCTGCTTTTGATAAAGATACAGTTCCACCAGCCATGATGGAGCGCTTTAAACGCAGATTCCTTGAAAAGAAGGGACAGGTAAACTACGCCACCGTAACTATACAGTTTGAGAATGGGAACACGAAGACCTGTTATGTAACAGACAAGGAATTTGTGTCGGAGTTGATGCTTATGGCCGCAAAGAAAGC
>JBGGNE010000133.1:0-7834 GCA_041287705.1 Methylacidiphilales bacterium
GCGCTTATCGGGCCGTTGATGCCGAAGATGGCGATCTGAATCCTGTCGCCGGGCTTTACGTCTTTGCCTACTATCAGGCGGTTCGGCGCGTTAAAGCCTTTGATGACAGAGCCGCCGCTTTGATTCATCGCGCGCGGCAGTTTGCCGTTTACCCAGATTTCGCCATAGTCATCCACTATGGTATCGAAAACAATCGTCGAGCCGGTGGTATCGAATTCAGCGACTTTGGCGGGAACGGTGACATTGATGCGGTACCAGTTGAAGCAGATTTTGCCGCCCGCGCGGGTCTTGTTGAGCGTTTTGGGATCCAGCACTTCCCAGGTGGTGTCGTCAAAGTCGGCGACGCCCGCTTTGGGGGTGTAATCGTTGGTGAGGTTCGGCTTGCCGTCGGGGCCTTTGCCCTCCACTTCTATGATCTTGACGTCGCTGTATCGCCACTGGCCGCTGACCTGGGCGACGCCTTCGGGCGTGGCCAGATCTATAGTGGCGGCCGGCGTGGTGGCGGGGGCTTCGGGTGGCGGCGGGGCGGGCTGCGCTTCAAGGTTGATGATCATGGTCAGGAGCAACAGGGATAGAGAAAGCGCGAATGTCTGTATTTTCATTGGAAATAGGGCGCCGAACTGAGTAAAGGTTTAACCGCGCGAGCACCATCTTCTAGCAGCTCCATTACAGCAATACCATTCTTTTAGCACTTCCGCTTCGCTTTTGACGCTCCGTCTTCTTTCGGCGCATACCTTCCGCCAGCCATTCACGTTGTTAACGCGAAATACGCCCCGATTTCCCAGCAAAAGTGTTTGTGTATTATAAAATCTCTTCCAATATGCGGCATTGCAAGGTGTTGAAAATCAAGCCTGCACAATGATTATTTCCGCGCATTCAGCCCACAAAAAATTCCGTGCTTGGCTTCCAGTGCCGTGCGTCTACTCTCCCACGCGTACCCCGCATGAATCGATCCTTTATAGCTGTCGTCTTCGCCCAGTGCCAGGTATTGTTTAACGGCTACGCCTCCAAGCTGGTGGTGATGACGATGGGCATTCAGATCCTTGTTCTGCTTGCCGCAGGCGCAGATGCAGCCCACACCGGTTTTCTGAACGCCGGCAATATCAAGAATGTGCTGGCCGGGCTGATGATTCTGCCGTTCGTCCTGCTGGCCCCCACCGTAGGCTGGCTGGCCGACAGCTACTCCAAGCGCAACATTCTGTTCTATGCGCAGTGTTTACAGGCGGCCATTATGGGCCTGCTGTGCTACAGCCTGTGGGCGCATAACCTTAATCTGGCGGTTCTCTGCATTTTCCTGCTTGGCGTCCAGTCGGCGGCGTTCTCCGCTTCCAAGCTCGGCATCATGAAGGAGCTGGTGGACAGCAAAAGCCTCAGCACGGCGGCCAGCATGTTCGAGGCCACCGCCATTGCCAGCATACTGGTGGGCGGACTCATTGGCGGCATCGGCTACACGTCCTGGCTCTCGCATCTTACCAAGCTTCCTGGCAGCGACCCCGCGGGCACCCCATGGCTGGCGGCGCTGTATTGCGCGATTCCACTGGCCGCGTTCGCCGTGCTGGGCGTTGTTTTTATCTGCTTTGTGCGACCTACCCCCGTGCAGGGCGAGGGCCCGGGACCGTTCCGCGTTTCGCTGCTGTGGGAGCACTTTGCTCAGCTCAAGAGCATCTGGCCGCAGCGCTCCGTGCGTCTCTGCATGCTCGGCTACAGCTTCTTCTACGGCATCGCCACCGCGCTCACCCTTACGCTTATCGAAACCGCGCAGTTTGTGGCGGGTGATGTGGGCATGGCTCAGCTTTCCGGCATCTACCAGGCCACGCTGGGCGTCGGCATCGTGTGCGGCAGCATTCTGGTGGGGATTCTGGCGGGGCGCCGCATTGAGCTGGGGTTGGTTCCCGTGGGTGCCATTGGTATAATTGCCGGGCTGATCACGCTGGGCTTCGTTCCTCCCGATCTTCATACCCATACCGCCGTTGTCCGCGGTGTGGAGAATGCCGCGCCGGCTGCCCACATATTCGGCAATCCGCTCTTCTTTCTGCCGCTCTTTGGTCTGGGTGTCTTTGGCGCGATGTTTGTGGTGCCGCTGAACGCCTACATGCAGGAGCACGCGCGCCCCAGCGAACGAGGCCGCGTCATGAGCTCCAGCGGTCTGGTGCTGAACATGACGACGATCCTGGCCATTATTGCCCAGGGCATTATTACCGCAAACGGCGTGCCTACCCGGTGGCAGTACGTCCTTTTTGCGCTGCCAACCATCTGCGTGGCGGCGTATGTCATGTATCTGCTGCCGGAGAACTTTATCCGGTTTACCATCGGGCTGTTCGCGCGCTTTATCTATAAGATCCGCCCGGTGCGTGAGGATAAGCTGCCTGAAACAGGCGGCGTGCTGCTGCTGACTAATCACCTTTCCATCCGCGATGCGATTCTGCTGCAGCTGGCGTGTCCTCGCAATATCCGCTTCGTCATCTTTGATCCCGTAGTGCAGGGGCGTCTGCTGAACCGGCTGATGCGCATCATGCGCTGCATACCGATCAGCCCCGGCAAAGCCAAAAGCGCCGTGGATGCCGCGCTGGAAGCTCTGGAAGCGGGCGAGGTAGTCTGCCTTTTCCCCGAGCATTCACTGATGCGCGCGTCCGCGCTGCAGGAACTCAACGGCCTGCAGGGTTTGCTGGCGCGCAAATCCAAAGCTCCCATCGTGCCGGTATGGCTGGAGAACACCTGGAGCGAAGCCGCGCGTACGCCCAACACGGTGGTCAACGTCTACTTTGGCGAGCCCATGCCCGCCGAAATGCCGCTGATGGAAATCCGCGCCCGCCTGTACGACCTGGGCGAGGAAGCCTTCTCCGCACGGCCTGAATTGCATTCCCACCTGGGCGCTCAGGTCCTCAAAGGACTCAAGAGCAAATTCTTCAGGCCCGTGGTCGTCGATACCTTTAAGGGCGACACCATAACGGGCGGCAAACTCCTGGCCGCCAGCCTGAGTCTGGCTGGATGGCTGAAGGAAAACGTAAAAGACAAGCGCATCGGCATCATCCTGCCGCCCGGCATCGGGGCGACAGTTGCCAACGTCGCCTGCGTTTTTGCCAACAAGACGAGTGTTAACCTTAACTTCACGCTGGATCGCGCCAGTAACGAGACATGCATCCGGAAAGCCGGCGTCTCCACGGTGATTTCCGTACCCGGCCTGTGGGATAAACTGCCCGATTTTCCGTGGCCGGCCAATCGCATCGACATGGCGGCGACGATGAAGTCGATACCGGGCGGGACTCTGAAAAAGTGGTTTATTACCGCGCTGCTTTGCCCGGTGGAACTGTTACGCGTTATTGCGGGCGTGCCCAAACTTGGCGGTCACGACGAAGCATCGCTTCTCTTCACCAGCGGCAGCTCGGGCGAACCCAAGGGCGTTGTCCTTTCGCACCGCAACATTCTGGCCAACACAATGCAGATCCAGTCCATGCTGGCCGACGTGCATGTGGGTACGGTGCTGGGCTGCCTGCCGATCTTCCACAGCTACGGCAGCACGGTCACGCTATGGTGGCCGGTACTGGGAGGCCCGCAGGTCGTCACCCACATCAGCCCGCGCGAAACTTCGCGCCTTATCGAGATCATCGCCGAGCACAAGATTCATCTGCTGATCACCACTCCCACCTTCCTGCGCCATTATATCCGCAAGGCAAAGCCCGAGCAGCTTGCCTCACTCAAGATGGTGGTGACAGGCGCCGAAAAGCTTCCGCTGGAGGTAGCGTCGGAGTTCCAGAAAGCCGTGAAGCTCCCCGTATGCGAAGGGTACGGCATGACCGAAGCCACGCCGGTCGTCGCGGTGAATCTGCTGGATACTCCCCCCAGCGCCACCCAGCCCGAAGGCGTGCGGAATCGCACCGTCGGCTCGGTAGGCCGCCTGCTGCCCGGCATCAGCGTCCGCATCCGCCACCCGGAAACCGATGCCGAGCTGCCGATCGACCAGAGCGGCATCCTGTGGCTGAAGGGCGCCAATGTCTTTGAAGGTTACCTGGATGATCCCAACCGCACCGCCGACGTACTGAAAGACGGCTGGTACCGCACGGGCGACGTGGGCCGTATGGACGACAAGGGCTTCCTCTATATAGAGGGCCGCATTTCGCGCTTCTCCAAGATCGGCGGCGAGATGATTCCGCACGGCACCATTGAAGCTAAGATCGAGGAGTTGTTCGGGCTGACGGATCATGACACGCCCATCGTGGTGGTCACAGGCGTTCCCGACGAAGCCAAGGGCGAAAGTCTGGTCATTCTCAGCACGCAACCGCTGGAGATCAGCGAAATCCGGTCGCGTCTGTCCGCTGCGGGATATCCCAATCTGTGGATTCCGCGCGTCATTTACCAGGTGGAAACCATGCCCGTTATGGCCACCGGCAAGCTGAACCTCGCCGAATGCCAGCGCCTCGCCCTGGATCTGGTAAAGGATAAACGACAGTCCGCCGGCGTTACGGCGTAGGTGTGCGTTGCTTACGAGGCATATTTTAGAGAGGACACTCTTTCCTTACCTGGTATGAAAGCATTCATCCTTGTTGCCCTGCTCGGACTCCTGACCTTCATGCCGAAGCATACCCTCTCTGCATCTGACCAGGAAAATGTCACCATTAAACAAGCGGTTCTAATCGTGACAGGAGGAAACTTTTCTCCAGACCATCTTGGTCCTGACAAATATGAAGCGGTTAAGAACATTATTTTGAATAATACCGCCGTAGCTAATCAAATAATGCTTTCTGAAATTCTAAACCACGAAGAATACACCAGCAGACTCTCCTCGCTTCATATCGGCAGCGTGCTCAACCTTACTTCTCAGCATGATCGCAAGGGAATGCTACAGGTTGCAAAGCTCTACCAAAAGGCACTTGATGATGGTCTAAGTGAATTCGATGGCGCGGCCAACAAAGATGTCTACCTGCAAAGCAAATCCGAACAGGATAAAAATAAAATCCAGAGACTTGTTCAGCGAAGAAATGAATTAAAGGGACTTGTCGAGGGTACACAACAATAACCTTATTCTAATAGAGCTTCCAGGATAAGGTGAAGGCGCGCAGGATATTTTATCAAAACTTACATAAGCGGGTTGAGCTCTTCAGATTTCAGGAAAAAGTAAGCTAACCAGAAGCGACTCCTCCAATCTCCATGCCAAAGTCCACGCAAACCTCTAAGGCCAAAGCAAAGTCGACATCCAAAGCTCCCGCCCTTGCGGACACTGCGCCCGCAACGCCCTTGTCGGCAACGCCCGAGCCCTCCCCTCTCCCGCCCGCTCCAACGGAAACCATCCTCTGGCGGCGCGATATCGCCATGGATGCCGAGGACTCGTGGCTGGAGCAGCTCGCGTGGATGGAAGATCCCGGTCGCATCGTCATTACCGGGCTTGTGGGACGCAAAACGCTTCGGCTTGAAGTGTACTACCCCACCAAAGCCGAGCAGGAGCAGCTTGTCGCCAACCATGGCGGCAAGATCCTCAGCCTGCCCAACGAAGCCTGGCAGCGCCCGGTTCTTTCCGAAGCCTGGCGCGCAGGCAAAGGCCTGGCCATCGCCCCGGATGCCGCCGCGAAGACGAAGTGGGACGCGGCCAATCCCACATTTCCCGCGCTGGTCATCCCCGCCGCCATGGCGTTCGGCAGCGGCGAGCATGGCACCACGCGCATGATCCTGCGCGAAATGACTCTGCTGAAATTCGGCGGCATACGGCGCGTCGTCGATATCGGATCCGGCAGCGGCATTCTGGCGCTGGCGGCCCGGCAACTTTCCGAAGCGGCATCCCCAAAGAAGCCTGCCTCCATAAAGGGTTTCGATCTCGACCCGCACGCCACGCGTACCGCACAGGAGAACGAGGTCGCCAACTTCCCGGTCAGCAACATTATGTGGAAGACGGCGGATCTCTTCGCCATCCGCAAACCGGCGCCGTGCGATCTGGTGCTGGCCAATCTCTACAGCGAGATTCTGGTGGCGGCGCACGAGAAGATCGCCGCCGTGCTGGCACCGGGCGGGCACCTGCTGCTCAGCGGCATCCTGCTCTCCAAACGCGACAGCGTACGCGCCGCCTTCGATCCCCTGCCCGGCCTGCGTCTTGTCACACAAAAGCGGGACGGCAAATGGGCCATGCTTCATTATCAGCGCGATCAGCCCGACGGGGAATCGCATTAAAATCTCGACTTAACGCACAGCAGATAACATCATAGACTCTCAAGGAGATCGATACTAATGACTGTTCTGGTAACGGGTGGCACGGGCTTTGTCGGGCGCGAAATTGTCAAAAAACTTCACGAAAAGGGCTATAAAATACGCATGCTCGTGCGTAAGCCCGAGGACGCATGGCAGATGCAACGGCGCTACAACACCGAGCTGGTGCAGGGCGACGTGACAAAACCCGACACGCTGCCGGCAGCGGTCAAGGGCGTGCAGGCAATCATTCACCTGGTCGGCATCATCCGCGAGACGAGCGCCCAGGTGACCTTTCAGAAAGTCCACGCCGAAGGAACGGCAAATCTGGCCAAGGCCGCTCTGGATGCCGGCGTCAAACGCTTCGTGCTGATGAGCGCGGCGGGCACGCGCCCCGGCGCCAACTCCACCTACCATCAGTCCAAGTTTGAGGCGGAGCAGACCATGTGGAAGTCCGGGCTGGATTTCACCATCTTCCGCCCCAGCATCATCTACGGGCCGAACGATCAGTCCATCAACACGCTGGCTCGCGTCATGCGCTTTCCGTTCGATCTGCTCAACGTCTACGCCTATCCCAACTTGGGCGGCGGCGAGACCTACGTGCAGCCGATCCATGTGGACGAAGTGGCGCACTGCTTTGTCGACTGCCTGGGCAACGCGGAAACCAACAAGAAGATCTATTTCCTCTGCGGCCCCAAACCCGTACACGCCAAGGAGATGCTGGCCATCGTCGCCACCGCCCTCGGCAAGGCGTACACGTTCGAGTCCACGCCGGTGCTCACCATTGCGCGCAGCATTCTGTGGGCGTTCGTAGCTGCCATTCCGCTGGCCGTCGTGCTGTTCTCGACCAATAATATCCTGAGCGAGCTCTGGCCCTTTCTGCTCGGCCTCTCGGTCATCTGGGGTATCCTGCTTGTTGCGGCTATCCGCTGGCGCAGCCTCATCTTCTATCACGTTCCCCTGGGCGGCTTCTCGGTCATCACCAACGTCGTCAATCCCCTGCTCCCCCGCTACCTGCAGTTCGGCGAACAACTGAAGATGCTGCAGGAAGACAACATCGGCGACCCCGAGCCCGCCTCCAAAATGTTCCGCTTCGACCCGAAACCTTTCGGACCAGACGCACTGACGCACGTCGTGCGCTAAGGGGGCGCGTCTGATGGGGTAGGGCAGAGTCGGGGTCGGGGTCGGATAAGCAGCGCGGTGCAATGCAGTGCATTGCAGCACAGTCTGATAAGAAGATGAATAACGTCACCCCTGTCCCGGGGTGACGGAAGCGTTACCGTATGTCGAGCGGCTTCCTGTGAGTTTGTGGAAGGAGGGAGCGTGTGAACGTTATCCATGAAGCAGGGTTCCAGAATCCCATCATTGCTTTTGCCCTGATCGATGGCAAAGAGGCTGTTTATGTAGCAAACAGAAACCTCTTTCGGTGTCACACTTTCTAACTGTAGGAAAGAGCTTTCACGCGGCATCTATCTCTTCAACGCCTTCCAGACCTGCTCTTTTCAAGAATCACAAACTACTCACTACCAACCCGAAGACGGAAGTGGAGCCATGGGGATTCGAACCCCAGACCTCCTCAATGCCATTGAGGCGCTCTACCAACTGAGCTATGACCCCGTCTTTGTTTTCCGTATCGAACTCATCGTTCAAGTGGGAAGCTTGT
>JBGGNE010000134.1:0-3288 GCA_041287705.1 Methylacidiphilales bacterium
ATTTCCACATCTGCGGCTTAGGAGTCTCCGGAAAATAACCTGCACAACTTGAGCCGCCGCTATTGAGCGAGAGCAGCGTTGGAATTCCGGTCGAGCATTAGTCTAATGCACTCCCTCCATTCCGCCTTGCTCTCATCTCAAAATCGACGACTTAAGTTGCACAGTTTATTTTACGGAGACTCCTTACTATGTTGATCTGTCATAAACTTCCAGGGACATGACAGCTTCGGGCGTTTCGCCGCGCAGATATTTATCGACATTTTCCAGCGCGAAATCGCCACAGAGCGGATACGTATCCCATGTCGGCCCGGCGATATGCGGGGAGAGAAGCCCTCTCTGCATGGTGCCAGCAGCCGGAGTAAAGACGTCCAGCCCAACGCGCAGGCGGCCTGCGTCGCCCATTGCTGCCAGCGCTTCCTCATCCGTAACCGCTGAGCGGCCCACGTTGACAAAGACGGCATCCTCCGGCAGCAGTCGAAGAACTTCCTTCGAGACAGAAGCGCGCGTGGCGGGCGTAAGTCCTTCGCACTCAATCAGCACGTCGCTGCGCGAAAACAGGGCTTCCAGGCTCGGCATCTGCGTTACGCCGAACTCCTCGTACAGCGCGCGTGGAACATGGGGCGACCACGCGGCAAGATCCACCTGAAACGGGCGCAGCATATGCACCAGCTCGCGGGCGATGGCACCGAAACCGTGCAGACCCACGCGCTTGCCACGCAGCGAGCGGGTGCGAAACGTCTGCATCTTCTCAAAGGCGCTGCCATCGTCGCAATCCGGCCCGGTGTTGGCGCGCCAGGCGGGCACATTGCGCAGGGTGCCCAGCACCAGCAGCATCGCGTGCTCGGCAATCGTGTGGCTGATAACGGAGCCCCAGTTGGTCACCACCACGCCGCGCGAGATCAACGCGCGCGAGACAATTTTTCGTACACTGCCTGTTATATGGCAGACGTACCGCAGCGGCAGATCGACCGAGTTCACCCACTCCTCCGGCAAGGAGGGAGAGCTCCACGCCGTCACCAGGACGGTCGGGCGTTCTTCCTCCAGAATGCGGAGCCAGTCGCCGGGGCGAAGCGTCTGGGTATCCACCCAGGTGCCGCCCAGCGCATCCATGTCGCTGCTGGAAAAGCGGGGCAGGAACAGCTCCCACTCCTTCTCGTTAAGCACAAAGAGGATCCGTTCCGAACGAGTAGCGGCGCGCGACGCCGGCAAAGGTTGAGTGTGTGATTGATTCATGATATACGACATCCCGGTAACAGCCTTATCCACAAACACCTACGGAGCAACCGCCGCCGCAGTCCCGGTTCCCGTGCCGGCGTCTCTCTTCCTGCGCCTCTCCAGCTGATCGGCGTAGAGGGACTGCGGCACCAGGGCGGCGCTCAGGCCAATCCCCTCAACAAAGTCGCTCGAATCCACACGGCACTCCGGCCCGCGCGTTCCGATCACATATCCATCGCCATACTGATGGGAAACCACCAGCACGGCTTTCTCTTTGGAATAGCGCAGGCCATTGGTGTTCCAGAAGACGCTTTGTGTCGTGGTAAGGCCATGAATGGGGTTGCCGCCCCAGGGGCGATAGTAGCGCGCCTCCAGAAAATCACCTTCACAGGTAATGTTATCCAGCAGGTTCGACATCGACAGGAACATATGGAAGTCGCACGCCAGATTGCCGTCCTTGGCGTAAAACTTTGAGATCACGTTTCCGCTGGACCACATGGTGCCGAAGCTGTAATTGTGGCGCGCCCTTTCCGCGCGGCAGTTGATGAGCAGATTCTCCTGGCCGTGCACGGTGTACAGGTAACCGTTGCCACCTCCGCCTTTGTACTGCGTGCACTTCCAGTCGCAGTCGGTCACGGTAACACAGCGTGTCCGCGTCAGCCGAAAGCCATTGGAAAGCAGGTGCACATCCTCGGTATTGCCGGCCGGTGCATAGCTGTTAACCCGGCGCATCCAGCAGTTTTCGGCATTGCTGATCGAGATCGCCGTGGAACCGTGGACATCGTAGCCCAGCGTGCCAGGCTTATTATAGTCCTCCTCATCACCAAACTTTGCCGGCGGCGTAGTAGCAGTCTCCGCGGGAACGCTGCCGCCCGGGTGCTTCTTCATCCCGATCGAAAAATCTTCCAGTCCCGATTCCGTAATGGCATGCCCGGGGATTTTAACCACGCGGGCCAGATCCGCCGTCTTCATGGGGTAGCGGATCGGAGTATCGAGCCGGATTGTTTTCGCGGTGGCATCCACCGCGGTTATGTGACGGCAAAACATCAGCGTCCGGTTCGGTGAAAGACCGGCAGCGGGCTTCCACTTATCTGTCATCTTCAGTTCGTCGATAAAACGCTGCGTCAGGTCACTGCGCACCACTACGGTATCGCCCACGGCAAACTGCGAGGTGTCCGCCACGGGAATCGTCTCGGCCTGATTGGGCAGATCTGCAGTCACCAGCGTTGAGGGAACGCCCGGACCTTCAGCGCCCCACTCGAGCGGTTTCAGCGGAGCATCCGCCCTTACGCGCAGCAGAGTCTTGCCGCGCATCTTTATTGTGTCGGTGTAGAGAAACGTCTTGTCGACTCCTTCGCCTCGAAACACCACGCGATCGCCGGTCAGTCGCAACGCCACATCTTTGCCTTCGGGTGGTGCGATCTTGTAGATACCGGCCGGCATCAGAACCACCGCGCCATCTTTGGACTGAGCCGCGGCATCCAGCGCCTTCTGAATCGCTTCGGTCGCGTCAGCAGCGCCTGTCTTATCCGCAAGATAAGGCGCCTGGGTAACGTCGATAATGACGGCGTTTTTGTGATACGGCGCCACGGGCAGCGGCACATCGCCGCGATGATACCCCGCGTAGGAAAAGTCGTGGAGGAAGCGGCCTTCCGAGTCCCTGAAGCCCGGCTTCCAGTCCTCCGGATAAAGTGCCGAGCGCCATGGCTTTACATCCGTGTTTTCCGGCGCGGTATGGATCCGGCTGGCCGGTGGTTTGTCCGGGGATTCCTGGGCCTTCAATACAAGTCCTCCCAGAGCCGAACTCGACAGCACAGCGACAAAAGCAGCAAAAGCGGCATAATTATTCCGTAACATTCGCCTTGAAAGCTAGCTCTGGCGATAAACGGCGTAAAGCGACAGCGCCGGATTTGATGCTCTAACTGTTGAGTAAGACCATTCGCAGACGTTAATTGGTACAAAGACCGGGATCGATTTGGGGATGAGAGCAAGGCGCGATTGAGGGAGTGCATTAGAATAATGCATGACCGAAAGCGCAACGCTGCTATCGCCCAAAAGCGACCCAGGATTTGT
>JBGGNE010000135.1:0-7855 GCA_041287705.1 Methylacidiphilales bacterium
TCAGGATTTCTCTACTGAGGCGGCGAAGCTGTCGATAATTCTGCCCCATCCGCGTGCGTGATTGTCGCGGCTCTCCATGCTGGCGAGTCTCGTATGTGTCAGCACCATTTCTGTGCGGTCGCCGCTCTTGATAAATTCCACCGTTACGAGAGTTGACTTCCCCTCGACTTCGCCAAAATCGGTGCCGCTGCCATCCTTTTCCCAATCCCAGGTATAGACGACCTTCGTTGGAGGTATTACCTCTTGGAATTCACCCACGGCTGTATAATATTCCCCGTCCGGCGTCTTCATCTGAATACGATACTTTCCACCTGGCCGCAGATCCATTATCGCGTGAGGAACCACCATGCCCGGCTCAGGGCGCATCCATTGAACGATATGCTCCGCAGATGTCCACGCTTCGAAAGCCAGTTCCGGTGTGGCTTTCAGTAATCGTCTTACAACAAGTGTTGCGTCATCCGGCTTCTGCACTTCATTGGTTGTCATCGTTTTGTTTGGTTTTCTCTGTTTGTAGCTTCTCTAAATACTTTTCGAACTGATCCAGATTGCCCTCCCAGAACTTTCTGTACCGATCGATCCAGGTCAGTGCTTCCTGCATCGGTTTGGGCTCCAGTGTCAGAGAATGCACACGTCCCTTGCGCTGACGTTTCACCAGCCCGGCTTTCTCCAGGACGATCAGGTGCTTGGACACGGCTGCCAGTGACATCGAGTGAGGCTCCGCAAGAGCAGTCACACATTCCTCGCCGTTCGCCAACTGCGCCAGGATCCGTCGACGGGTAGGATCGGCAAGCGCCCCAAAAGTTCGGTCCAACATTTCGGAATCATGTTCAACCATATGGTTGAATATCGCCGATGAATCCGCCGCACGCAACACTAATTTTCATTCGTTTCGGCAACACTACGCTATTTTGGGCCTTGTTTAGGACTAAACTACTGCGCCTGTCGCCTGTACGACAAAATGAGTTACGATTACCCGAAATTATCACTATGCATCTTATCCTGAAACGCCAGAGCAGGTGCCTGCTCGTCCTCTCACTTGGCTTCACTCTCGGGCTCTCAAACGTGTTCGCACAGTCTGGGCCGGACGTCACCAGCCTGCCCTTTGCGGACGCTGATGGCGATGGCAAGCCCGACGGATGGAACCCCTACCCGCCTGGTGAAGGCGAGTTACGTGTGCTTGCTCTGGCACCCGGCGGAGGTTTGGCTTTTAAGGACAACGACAAGAACAGCGGCCTGGGCATTGAGCGCTGGATCGAGGTGAAGGAAGGCATGAATTACACCGCCTCCGCCGCGGTTACGGGGACTGGCGCGGTTACGATGTCGCTGATCTTTGCTAAGGAAAAGCCTCAGCGTCCCGGCGATCTCAAAAGCGTTCAACTGGGCGACAAATCTACCCGTGCCGAGTCCGGCAAAACCACGACCGTTTCCTCTCATGTGCCCGCCGGCGCCAAGTGGATGAAGCTGTGGTTCTACTGCCCAAAAATTGGCATTACCGATGTCGTGATCAATCAGGTAACGCTCACTGTAGCTCCTGCCGCAACTGCAACCCCAACAGCAGCCGCTGCTCCGGGTAACACTCCGACGGCTTCCACGTCTGCTGGCAGCACCAGCGCTGCCCCGGCCCCTTCTGCTGCCGCCCCACTTCCCGCCGGCGTTGCAAGCGTACTGGATTTCGAAACTGGCGATTTATCGCAGGCTCATCAGGGCAAGGGCGAAGGTGCGTATGTTTCTGTCGTCAGTGCGCCCGACGCTCCTGTCCGCGAAGGCAAGTTTTCAGCCAAAACAGCGCTCAGCAAAGAACAGATACGTGCAGAAGTGCCCGGCCCGCGCTGCGAAGCCTACGGAATCACCCGCTATGGCTGGAGCATGTTTGTACCCAAAGATTTCGATGCACTGACTCAGTTCAGCATCGTTACCCAGTGGCATAGCTGGGGAACGGGCAAAGAATCTCCCAAAGATGGCGGTCCGCCAACCTGCCTGGTGATCGACAAGGGCAATATCCACATGAAGCTGCTGCGCCAGGGCGACGAAGGCTGGACCAGCAAGGCGGACTACTTTCAGCTCGGCTCCATTGATGACATGCGCGGCGTGTGGACCGACTGGGTGCTGGAAATAAACTGGCAAGGCCCGGGCAAAGGCGGCTGGCTGAAGCTCTACAAGAATGACAAACTGGTGGTCGATCACAAAGGAACCACATGGTACGATGAGAAGGACAAAGGGCCCTATTTCAAGTTCGGAATCTATAAAGGTAAAAACAAGTGGAAGGGCGAGGAAGCCACTACTGTTCTGTACTTTGACTCCGCCCGCATGGCTCTGGGTGAAAACTCCACCTACAAGATGGTGGCGCCTTCAGCTTATTCGCCAAGGTCAGAGAAGTAGAGTCCGCTATTGGCAATGAAAAATTAGAAAGCTGGGTCGAGCCTGCCGACCCTCGCATCTGCAAGTATTGTGCTGGTTTTTGATAGTATTGTTAAGGTGTTGCGTTAATTGCAATGGCATCGTGGATGGATCGAAGCGGCGGGTATGGAGCATGCGTAAGAGCAGGAGGTTCCGCCGCCTCGATCAACTCCACCTATCATGTCACTGAAAACTGGAATCGTCGGTCTTCGCGGTATTGGTCAGAATCACGTGCGTTGTCACCAGCAGGATTCGCTCTCGGATCTTGTGGCGGTGTGCGACGCGTTCCCGGGACGCGCGGCGGAGGTCGCCGCAGGGTTGCCGGGCGTCAAGGCGTACACCCGTCTTCGGGATATGCTGGATGCTCATCCCGAACTGCAGGTTGTCGATGTCTGCACGGGCGGCTACGAAAACGGCGGCTGGCACTTTGAGCCGGCCATGGAAGCGATGGCGGCAGGCAAGCACGTGCTGGTTGAGAAGCCGATCAGCAACGATATAAATGAAGCGCGCGAGATGGTGCGCTTTGCCAGGGAAAAGGATCGCTATCTGGGCTGTAATCTGAACCATTACTTCAGCCCGCCCGCCCAGGAAGCGCGCCGCCTGATGGACTCCGGCGAGATCGGCGAGCAGATCTATTGCCTGCACCGCATGGGCTTTATCGGCGGCGACGCAACCTACAACCCGGCTGGCGGCGGTGGTCCCAACTTCAGCGGTTTTCCTTACGCGCATCTCAAGGCATTTCTGGCACATCCGTTCAGCCTGCTGCGCTATTTCTGCGGCGACATTACTCATGTCCAGGCCTTTATGGATCGGCCTGCGCTTCGCAAGAACAATGGGGATGCGATGCTTTCCATCGCCAGCATCCACGTGCGCTTCATGAACGGCTGCACGGGCTATCTGTTCTCCTCCCGTGGCGACGTAACGATGGGTCTGGGCGGCTGGTGGAGCTTCGAGCTGGGCGGAACGAAGGGCACGTTCACCATCGAGAACTGCGTGGAGAAAGTCACGTACTACCCGACGCCCAAACCGGGCGAGAAATACGGCCTTGGTGAGCAACCTGCGGCGCGAGTAACAGAGAGCGGAGTCAAAGATTTCAACTCCACATTCCCCACCCGTATTCACGCGTTTCTGGAGGATGTGACGAACAAGGTGCCCAAGGACAAGCTGCGTGCCTCCGGTCGCGATGCGCTGGCCACGCTGGAGTACACCTTTGCAGCGATTGAATCTCACGAACAGGGGGGCGCACTGGTTCGCCCGCATCCGCTGCCGACCGCCAAACGGGATGTCTTAGACCAGTAACCAGTGCTGCCTCCTCGGACTATCTCTTTACCTATCTGTTACTTATGAAACTTGGAGCAAATTCTGTACTCTTCGGCGGGCACGACCTGGAGGTCGCTTTTCGCGTGCTGAAGGCTGCCGGCTATGACGGCATTGAAATCTCCGCGATCAACGGAATGAGCCAGCATCTGGTCATCTCCGAGTGGCGGGACTACGCGCCGAAGGTGAAGCGCCTTGCCGCCGAATACGACTTTCCTCTCCTCGCCATGGAGCAGCCGAATACCGACGCGGCGGTGATGGAGGAGGCATTTCAGGCCGCGGTGGAATGCGGGATTCCGGTCATCAACACCGGACCGGGCGGCAAGAGCGGCGAAGCGGGCTCGCTGGAGCAGCGCATTGAAGTGCTGGGGGCGCTGGCACAACGCGCTGAGCACTATGGAGTTACGCTGTGCGTAAAGGCTCATGTAGGCAACGCTATCGATAACACGGAAACGACGCTGCGCGCTCTGGCGGCGATCAACTCGCCCGCCTTCGGCTGCGACATGGACCCGAGCCACATCTACCGCGCCGGGGAGAACCCGGTGGAAGCTCTGCGCCAGGTAATTCACCGCGTAAAGCATGTGCACATCCGCGATTGCACCGCGCGCACCCAGGGCCCCGGCAAGCCGGAGCAGCAGGCGAACGGTCGCGGCTCGATCGACCTGGCCGGCTACCTCCGCGTCCTTCACGAGAACGGCTACACCGGCGCAGTTAACCTGGAGGTGATCGGCGCCAGGGACTACACGGTAGAGCAATGCGCTATCATCGCCGCCGAAGCGCGCGGACACATGCAGGCGTGCCTCCAGGCATGCGGCGCTCGGCGGGCGTGACGCTGGATCCATTTTGCAGACCCTCGGATGGCTTCTCCCAGATTCCTTTCCGACATCACCAATCCCCTTCTCTCCTTCCACCTATGAAAAGCAAACCCAACGTCTTGCTTATCGCGATTGATTCCCTGCTCTCCACTCACATGAGCTGTTATGGCTATCATCGCCAGACGACTCCTCATATCGACGCGTTTGCGAAGAAGTGCGTGCTCTTCGACCGCAATTTCTCCGCGCATATTCCCACCACGTCCGCCTATGCCTCCATGCTGACGGGACGCGATGCTTTTGGGACTAACTGCGTGGCGTTGCGGCACAAGGGCGATCTGGCACCCAACGTGCCGACGCTCGCAGAAATCCTTGGCGGCGAAGGATATGATACGCTTTGCGTCGGTTTCTCGAAGAATCCCGCCGGGCGCGGCTTCCAGCGTTATCTGGATTACAGCGCGTGGGGCAGCCTGGCGGAAGGCGCATCCCGCAAAGCGGAAAGCCTGAACGCGGCGTTTCTGCCGGAGCTCCGAAAGCTCGCCGCGGCTAAGGACAGGCCCTTCTTTGTCATGCTGCGACACATGGATCCCCACTCGCCCTACCTGCCGCCGGAGCCCTTTGCCGGCATGTTTTACCAGAGCGACCCGCGCGATCCCGCGAAAACATCCATGGAGCCGATCATGGCGTTCCGGCCCTTTGCGGACTACTTCCGGCAGTGGATTCCGGAGGGCGTAACAGACGCGGAGTATGTTGTGGCGCAGTACGACGGCGCGATCGCATACATGGATTCCTGCATCCAGCAGATCTTTACCGCACTGGACGAGCTGGGTCTGGCCGAAGACACGATCGTCGTGCTGAACGGCGACCATGGCGAGACGCTGAACGACCACGAATGCTACTTCGACCATCACGGCCTGTACGACGTAACGCTGAAAGTTCCGCTGATGATCCGCGCTCCCGGCCTGCTTCCCGCAAACCAGCACGTGGATGGATACGTGCAGCATAAGGATCTGGTGCCCACAATCCTGGAGCTGGCGGGATTCGAACCCACGGTTCAATTCGACGGACGTTCCCTGCTCCCCATGATCCGGGGCGAGGTGCCCAGCCACGAGTCCTCGTTCTACATCACCGAGTGCACGTGGATGCGCAAACACGGCTGGCGCACGCCGGAGTGGAAACTCATCGTCGCGCTGGAGCCCGACATCCACTTCAAGCCGCCCGTCGAACTCTACAATCTCATTACCGACCCCGGCGAGAACAGCAACGTGGCCGATCAGTTCCCGCACATCGTGACGGCGCTTCGCACCGAAATGGACGCACATATCGCCGCCCGCACAAAAGCAACCGGACGGCCCAACCCGATCGAGAATCAGCCCGGCTGGCACGGCAAGGCGGGGATCGACTACTTCACCTCGTCACAGCAGGCGTATGACTCGCTCCACATCGGCAGCGTAAGCACCGCCACCAGGCTGCAGGCGGACGCGAAGAATGTGAAGGCTCCAGCTCCATCGCCAGCACCAGAACCAGTGGCGGACGTGGTGGAAGCGGTAAAGGAAAGCGTCGCCATCGCCAAATGAGTGCGCATACGCGAGAGCAAAGGGAAAAGCAGACTCAGGTGCAACGCGTTGCGGTCGTGGGGCTTGGCGGCATCGGGCGCAAGCACGCCGGACTGTACCGCGAGATCCCCGGCGCGCAGCTCACTGCCGTATGTGATATCGACCGCGACCGCGCGGATGCCGCCGCGGCGATGTTTGGCGTGCCGGCGTTCTGCAGCGTGCCGGAGATGCTGGACGCGCTGCCGCTGGATATGGTCAGTATCGCCACTGCCGGGCACGAGTACGGCAGTGACCACTACGAGCCCACCATGCAGGCGCTGGAAGCCGGCGTAGCGGTGCTGGGCGAGAAACCTATCTGCAACGATATCCCCAAAGCGCGGGAGATGGTGCGCACCGCCGCCCGCCGCAACGTGTGCTATGGCATCAACCTCAACCATCGCTTTACTCCGGCGGCGCGTCTGGCCCGCACCTGGGTGGATGAAGGGCTGATCGGCCATCAGCTCTTCGTCAACGTCAGCATGTGGATCAAGAATCCGCGTGAGACTTCGCCATGGTTTCAGATCAAGGCGCTTCATCCGCATACCGTCAATCTCATCCACTACTTTTGCGGGGAGATTGACGCCGTGCACTGCTTCGCCACCAAAGCGCCCGGGCGGCAAATCTGGTCCACCGCGCAGTTCAACCTGCGGCTGCGCAGCGGCGCCGTGGGCCACCTGTGCGGCAGCTACGATATTGAGCGCGGTCACCCCATGGAGCGCGTGGAGGTAGCCGGAATCAACGGCCGCTTCGTGATAGACGATATGTACCGCGAGGCGACGCTCTACCCCGCGGGCAACCCGGAAAAGCGCGTCTACACCAATCCGCTCTTCGGCGGAATGACCAGCTTCGACGACACGTTCCGCAACCGCCTTACGCGCTTCGTCGAGCAGCTTAACGAAGGCACCGCGCCGGACGCCATCGATGGATCCGGCCGCGAAGGCCTTGCGGCGCAGCTCGTGCTGGATGCCGCTATCCGCTCCATACAGGAGGAAGCGGTTATTGCAGTAGAGCCAGCGTGACGCAGAACCACTTGAGAGATCTGTACCCAAACTTACATTCTCATCTCCGATGAACACTTACCCGTCATCCATCTCCAATCTCATCACCGTCATCGGCCGCGGCCATGGCGGTACGCGGGCTATCTCCCACACGCTCACCGCCAGCGGCGTCTACATGGGCGCCAACATCAATGGCTCCGGCGATCTCATTCCGCCGGATTGCCTGTATAACGCCTGCCGCGTTATCTCGCCCTACGTCCGCCACCTGGGCGGCACGCGCTGGGATTTCTCCGCGCTCCACACCATGCCCATTCCGGACGAGTTCACGCGCCTCGTGGAGACGTACCTCGCCAGCGTACTCGCCTCCGATAGCCCGTGGCGCGGATGGAAGCTGCCGGAAACCACGCTCATCTTCCCGTGGATCGTGCGCATGTTCCCCGAAATCCGCTACATCTACTGGGTGCGCGACCCACGCGACGCGATCCTATCCGCGCACTACACCGACGACCTCGGCACCTTCAACATCCCCTACGACCGCACCGAAAACGTCCGCGAACGCCGCGCCATTAGCTGGGCCTACCAGACCGCCCTCTGCCGCGCCACACCCAAGCCCAGGCACTGGATCTCCGTCCGCTTCGAGGACTTTGTGCTGGATCAGGAAGCCATCTTGCGCCGCCTGGAGGCTTACCTGGATCTCGGCTTCCCACTCGCCCGCATCCCCGTCCGCCCCGACTCC
>JBGGNE010000136.1:0-6672 GCA_041287705.1 Methylacidiphilales bacterium
GGATTACGACGCCCGTATGGCCTGCACTTCCCGGGTTCACGGCTGCCGATCCGCTGAAATTGTCGTAGAGCCGCTGAAGCCGCTTGCCGGTCTGGGCAAGCGTCCGGTAAAGAATCCGGTGCTGCTGCATCTGCGGAAGTATGCGGTACCCTACCTGCTGGTGCCCAGTGTTGTAATGCTGATTCTGGCTGTAGCGATGGTTACCGCCAACGGGGGCCTTTCAGCTCCCTCTCTCGTTTCCCTGCAGGTGGCGATTGCGAGCGCTCTGGCAGCTCTGTATGCCAGCGGATTCTCCGTAGCCGCTCTGCTGGCCCGTCTGGCACTGCCCGCCCGTTTCATTCACAAGCCTCAGCTGGTCAGTGCACTGGTTGCGGCAAAGGCCAAAGAGCCCGTTACAGCGTCGGCCCGCATGGCCGCCCGCCTCAAGTGCGTATCAACCGTCTCATTAGGAGTTCCCACCATTATGACCACCATGACTGCTCAGCCTGTGCCTGTCCGTGCCGATCAATGGGTGTTTCCCGATCATCTGATGCCCCAACGTCGTGCTGCCTCTACCTGCTCCGTTGCCCGGATTGCGGCTTCCCAGGAGAATGCCACTCCCAGCGTCGTAAATGGCGGCACTACGGTGCTTCCAAAGGTGGCGTCGAACGAGCAACTGAAGCAGCTCGTGCTGATCGCAGACGATGATGCCGCGATCCGTCACGTCATGCGCATTCACATGGAGATGAACGGCTTCCGAGTGATCGAAGCCGCCAGCGGCAGTCAGGTGCTGACGGAGCTCGACAATAAACCTGATCTCATCCTGCTGGATCTGATGATGCCCGGCGGTCTCAACGGCGAAGAGTGCCTGCGTGAAATTCAAAAACGCAGCCCTGGCGTGCGGGTAATCGTGGTTTCCGGCCGAATCGATGTGGAAGAAAGCAAGTCTGAGATCAATGCGTTCGAGTTCATCGCTAAGCCCGTAGATTTCTCCACGCTGATCACCGCCGTAAACCGCGCCTTCCACCGCCCCACCGCGGCAACAGTGTAGGTGCAGGGCGAAAGTAAGTCTGAGGAAAGAGACAGCAGAAGTTTACGGCTTAGCCAATCTGCAGCCCATCCAGATAGGACTGCAGCATGACAACAGCGGACATGCTGTCGATAAGTGGCCGCTGCTTTTTGGAGTTCCGGCCGGCTTCGTGCAACATGCGCCCCGCCTGAACGGTGCTGAGGCGCTCGTCTGTAAATTTGACTTTCAGGCCGGAAGCTTTTTCCAGATCAGCGGCAAAGGCTTTTACCTCCTCCGCCACAGTTCCGAGGGAGCCGTCCATGTGGCGTGGCAGGCCGATCAGCAGAAGACCGGCGCGTTCCGTCTTCGCAACGCCGGCCACGGCAGCCAGTGCTGCTTTCTTTGGCGCCGCATCCACAAAGGGCAGGGGACGGGCGACACCAAGCTCGGTATCACCGGTGGCCAGGCCGATGCGTTTGGTGCCGTAGTCGATGGCTAAGACGTTCATGGACGGAAATCTGCTGAGTCGGGGCAGTACCGGATTACGCTACGCCGTGAATGGCGTCGGCAAGAGGCTTGGCGAAGGCACGCAGGAGATCGGGCAATGAAGGCTGGGCATCCCTGGGACGCGCACCCCATTCCGCGACACGCGCGACGAGGGCGCTGCCAATGATGATGCCATCCGCCCACGCGGCCATGGCACGAGCCTGATCCGGAGTCGAGATACCAAAGCCCACGCATACCGGTACGTCAGAGTAGCGGCGGATCTCATCCAGACGCTGGGACACGGCGGGCGGAATATCCGAACGCATGCCGGTGACGCCTTCGCGCAGAACGTAATAGATGAAGCCCGAGCTGGCACCGGCGATCGCCGCGACGCGCTGCTCCGGGCTGGTGGGTGCAATGAGGCTGATGCGGCGGAGAGGGGAGCTCTCGGGCAGACCCATATCGCCCACGATTTCCTCGGGAGGCAGGTCCAGAATCAGAACGCCATCGACACCTGCCGATTCGGCATCCTGGGAGAATTTCTCCATCCCGTAGCGCAGCAGCGGGTTAAGATAAGTGAAGAGCACCAGCGGAATAGTGGACTTCTTGCGGATGAGGCGCACGGTATCCAGAATGCCCGACAGAGTGGTGCCGGCTTCCAGCGCACGCTGAGCCGCCAGCTGATTGACAACGCCGTCGGCCAGGGGATCGGAAAATGGCACGCCGAGTTCCACGACATCCACGCCGGCTTCTTCCAGGGCGTAAACCAGCGAAGGCGTTGTATCCAGGTTGGGATCGCCCGCGGTAATGTAGGCGACAAACGCCTTGCGACCTTCCGCACGCAACCGTGCAAAGGTGGTGTCAATGCGGTTGGAGGAGGCAACGGGAGTCATTGTGCTTTGCATGATGGATGATTTAGGTGCGAGCCTACCATGCACGCTGTGTCGCGTCACGCACCCAATTTGCCCCTGTTCATGGCATGTGCCGCCATGATGGCCAGCCCTTCCAGGTTAAGATACGGGCGGAACTCGCTGATCTCCGGCAACTGTTTGGCCAAGAGCTTTGCGTGGCCACCCGTGGCGATAAGACTGAACGGAACTGCGGGCAGTTCGCCTTCCAGCCCGGGAGGATTTGTGCCGTTGCAGTGGAGCACCGCAAATTCGGGGACAGCGGAGGTGGTTGCGGACTGGTTACGCTGCTCTTCGAAGTGCTTTGCTTTCGCTGAGTCTTGCAGTTCCTGGAAGATCGAAAAGATGAGCTGCCGAATCATTCCGATGTAGCCCGGCACTACGGCGGCCTGCATGGCTTCGCGCGTATTGCGGCCGATCGTACGCTTGTGGGGAGCAGGCTCTAATTTCGGCAAGAGCGCTGTCTTTTCGTGCAGATAGCTGAGCATCATGTTGAACCCTGGGGCGATAACGCCGCCGATGAACGCACCCTTGGCATTAACCACATTGAACGTCGTTGCCGTGCCAAAATCGATCGCCACGATGTTTCCGCCAAGATCGGCACGAAGCGCTCGGGCCGCTGCGGCTGAGCAGATGCGATCGCCGCCAAGATTGGCGCGATCCGGATAGTTCAGCTGCCAACCCAGATCCTCCGTTGCTTTCACCTGCCACGACTGTTTTCCGGGAAATACCTGCCGGATAAGCTCGGTAACGCGAGGCACCACGCTGCTGAAAGCAACCGGAACGGTGGTAAGCCTGGATGCATTTTCACTTCCGGTGCCGCTGTTGAGGCAGAGAGTCAGGGCACACTCCTTCAGCCATTCCTCGGTAACAGATGCCGTTTCCACCCGTCGCACTTTCCGCGGTGCCCCATGTTGTATAAGGCCGAAGCGGTTTCGCCGCATGGTGCAGACTGCTGCCTTTACCCCGCTGTTTCCGGCGTCCAGCAGCAGAATCCTGCTCTTCACGCTCTTGCTCCGGTTGTGGGCGAAGGGTCTTGCCACATCCCCATTGTGCGGAGTACGCCACGCACTTTCGTTACTTCGTGCGTGCGAAGAAGATTAGTCTGGCCCAGCAACGCAAGCACAGCAAAGAAAGGCTCTGCGGAGCGCACTTCATCTTCGAAAGCTTCGAATGCGTGCGGCAGCGCATGGCAGGTCGGCCAGCCCAGCTTGCGCAGGCGAAATGTATGGAGGAACACCGACATCTGGTGCCGGATACGCGTCGCGCTGTCCTGCAGGTTGCGGTAATAGAAGCCGAGTCCTGGGTCAATCCAGATGCGTTTTACTCCGCAGCGTTCCGCCAGCTCCACACGTCGCGCAAAGTAGTCGTAAAGGGCAACTGCGGGATCGGCGCCCAGATCCAGGTCGGCAACTTCGCGCACATTCTCGCCCTGAACAAAGCAGATGATGACACCGCCGTCATGCTCGGCTACTTCCCGATACATCGCTTCCTCCGCCAGACCGCTGCCACCCGTAAGATTCAGCACGCGAGCGCCGGCTTCCAGGCATGCAGTGGTAACTTTCGGGTGATAAGTCTCTACCGAAACCAGCACGCCTTGTTGAGCCAGAGCGCGCACCACCGGAACAAGCGCGCTGTTCTGCGCTGCTTCGTCCACACGCGCGGCATTTGCCAGCGAGGACTCCGCACCAACATCCACCAGCGCGGCACCCGAAGCACGCAGCACCAGACCACGGGAAATCGCGGCATCGGCGTTCAGCACCACGCTCTCCCGGTACCAGCTGTCCGCGGAAAGGTTTACCACGCCCATCAGGTAGGCGGGAGGCGCTGCTTTTTCGGCTGAGCTTTGCCCGTGCTGGAAAGTCTGGCCGCCCAGAACAAAGTCCCGCACGGGCGCGTTCAGAACGTCGCCATGCCGGCTGACCAGCTGGGCAAGTGAGTGGAGATCAAGCATTCAGAATCGTTGCGGGAGGCGCTATTTCTTGGCCGACGCTGCGGTGGCTGCTTCGCGCGATTCTCTTTCCAGACGCGTCAGATTCACCTTCCAGGCGCCGTGATCCTGCACAATCCAGGCTTTGGGTACGAGCTTGGCCTGAGTCAGCAGGCTGGCCGTATTCGCCTTAACATTGGCCGTGAAGGAGGGGTCGCTCTCGCGGGCGCGCTTCGTCAGATCCTCCACTTTCATGGGGGGACGTTTGTCGCGGCGGGCGGCGTCGACTTCGTTCACATAGATGTTCACGAGTTCCTTGAGCTCGACCCATTGCGCCGCCTTGGCTTCATCCACGGTGATGGGGAGCCAGGCTTCCGCGTCGCCTTCCGCAACGGGATCGCCAACCGTCAGCACCTGGGGCAGCAACTCCTGAATGCGCTTTTCCAATGCCTTAAATTCATCCGTGCCTCTGGTGGTGGCCAGATCCGGAGTGCGCTCCATCACCACCTTGAATTTATCCGTGGATCCCGGGTCGGACAATGTCACCAGTGCGGGAAAATCGAGCGTGGCCGCAGCAAAGAACCAGTTGCGAACCAGCGCCTGCTTCTCCGCGGCGGTTCCCGCTGCACCGGGTGGCTGAACGACCGAGGGAGCCGGAGCCGTCGGCGCGTTGCTTTGCGCGTGAAGCGTCATCATCGTTCCGCCACCGCAAAGGGTTGCCACTACAGTAACTACCGCCGCCGCCACCACACGGCGCATTCCTGTCCTGCCATTCGGCCAAAAACTTGTAAGCATGTACCTTCTAGCAAACGTCATGTTGACCGGAAAATCAATAGCACTTTGTTTGAAACTGCCGCAGGCGGATATCCGGATTACCACGAAGGAGCCAGCCCGGCGCGTGCCTGCTGGCGAAAAGGGCGCGGGCTCTGCCCGAAGTGCTGCTTGAAGCGCAGTGAAAAATAAAACGGTGTGGAAAATCCCAGTTGCTCTGCAATCTGCTGAACGTTCTGGCCGGTATACAGCAGCAGATCGCGGGCACGCGTAAGGCGCTGCAGCTCCTGGTAACGGCGCGGTGTGCTGCCGATCTGCTGCGTAAAGAGTGCCGCAAAACGGGAGCGCGAGTATCCGCTCTGCCGCGCGATGTCCTCCAGCGCCGGGCATTGCGTCAGATCCGCGCTGAGAGCACGGGCGGCCTTCTCAATGCGAGGATGGTGCAGGATAGACGGCGTTGCGGCACTGGTGGGATCGAGGAGAGCCGCGCGGGCCGGGTTGAAATCGGCACACATCAGCAGGGCGCGCTCCATGGCATTCTGCGCCACGTGCTCGCGGTGAGGATGGCGGCTGCTGCGCACCGAGGCGTCAACAAGTACAAGCTCCCGAAGAAGCGCTGCACGGCGATCGGTCGGAACGTGAAGATGATGGATGCCAGGCGCAAGCAAAGGCCAGTCCAGCCACTCGATCACCTCTGGACGCGGCACCCAGTGCACCCACACATGCAGCCATTTCTTGTTGCGATCATGCTGCCCGTAATCCTGCCCTGCGCCTGGGCGGTACAGGATGATGTCGCCCGGACCTCCATGGAATTCACGCACCGCATCGCCACGAGTGCCGCCGGTGCCATATTTCACCAGCATGTGCCCGCGCTGTGTGTAGAGGAACAGCCAGTCACGGGTTCCTTCGGGGCGCCAGCCATGGCAGACGCCGTGCACGTTCCAGTACCGCGCGTAGAGCGGCCCCGGTGGCGGCGACGGACTGGGAGAGTGCTGGGGATACGGTGGTCGTGGAGGAATAGGATGATATTGTATCTTTACAGGCAGGACGTCAATTCCATCATCGGGCCGTTTGGCATAGAGTGGATCCATGCAAATCGACATGACAGATTATCTCTTCGATCTTCGCGGCTATGCCATTTTGCGGCAGGCCGTTGATCCTGAACATCTGGCGGAACTCAATGGTGCCTTCGACAAATTCCCTGATCTTCCCTTTAAGGGCTGGCACGGCAACATGCAGCGGCTGGACAACAACGGCTACGCGGGCGTTGAACTGCAGAATATCGTGGAGGGCGGCGAGCCTTTCGAAAAGCTGATCGATCACCCCAGCTGGACGCCGAGACTGCGGCGCTATTGTGGTGAGCAGAATACGTATGTTCAGGGCCTCTTTATCGATGAGTGCTTTGCCTCAATTCGGCGCACTGGCGGTTATTTTCCGATTCATTCAGGCGGTCACGAAGGAATTGTGCGAAATCAATACCGCGTAGTGAACGGAAAGTTCCGGTGCGGTCAGGTCAACATCCTGCTGGCGCTCACGGACATTGGCCCTGGCGATGGCGGAACGGTGGTCGTGCCTTGCAGTCATAAGGC
>JBGGNE010000137.1:0-14594 GCA_041287705.1 Methylacidiphilales bacterium
GTGGTGCACTCCGCGAAGTCATGGCTGGGGCATCATGCGGTTGATCGTGCAGCGGCGTTTCTGCCGTGGGGCACAGATGCAGTGGCGGCGGCTAAGAAGATCAGCCCGATACGCGCTGCCGCGTTGCTCCTCAATTACATACAGAGTGCCTGGGATCAGAAGTTTGCTTCCGAAGGCTCCGGTGCGCTGTTCGCCTCGCAGGAAATCACCATTACCGTTCCGGCGTCCTTTGACGCTGCCGCGCAACGGTTAACGCTGGAAGCCGCGCGTTCCGCAGGCTTCCCCGATCGAGTTCGTCTTCTGGAAGAGCCTCAGGCCGCGTTCTACCGATGGCTGGAGCAGCATGAAGCGGATGGTGCAACCACTGCTGCTGCTCCCACTCCTGCTTCAGATGTTCCTGCAACGACGGATAAAGAGGCAGGTGCTGCGTCTCCAGCCGTTGCCGATGCAGCTCCCGCGCCTGCAACTCCTGGCGCCTTGCAAAAGTTGCTGCCGGAGCTTAAGGATCGGCGCCAGCTCATTCTTGTGGTGGATATAGGTGGCGGCACCTCGGATTTCAGCCTTTTCGATATCGCGCAGGAGGTAGCGAGCGCGGCTCCCGAAATCCGGCGCGTTGCGGTCAGCGACCATATTCTTCTGGGTGGCGACAATATCGACCTTGCCCTGGCGCATGCCCTTGAAGGACGTGTTGCGGGTAAAGGGAAGTCGCTGGCGCCTCAACAGTGGCAATATCTGGTGGCGCGCAGCCGCGATCTTAAGGAGAAAGTCCTCGCTACCGAAGCGATGGTGGCCGCTGTGCCTTCCGCATCTGCCGTGTCTGCCGGCTCGGAAAGTGCGCCTGCTCCTGTTGCCGATACCCGTGCGGACATGTTCACCATTTCCGTCCCGGGCCGGGGATCCGGTCTGCTGGCGGGAACTCTTAGCGGAAAGATCACGCGCGGGGAAATTCTGGATGTCGTGCTGGACGGTTTCTTCCCGTCTGTCGAGGCTGCGGCGCGTCCCACAAAGTCGCGCAATGCCCTGAAAGAACTCGGCCTGCCCTATGCCGAGGACGGCGCGGTAACCCGACATCTCGCGGCGTTTCTGGATGGCCACCCGCCAGTCGATGCAATCCTTTATAATGGCGGCACGCTGCATCCTGCAGTCCTTAAGGATCGCATTGCGGATCAGATCACCCAATGGCAAGCCGGTCGCCGTCCCATTGTGCTGGATAATTCCGAGCCCGATCTTGCTGTTGCCCGAGGCGCCGCGCGATATGGCTGGCTGGTGCACCGGAAGCTCCATCGCATTGAGAGCGCTGTTGCCCAAAGTCTCTACCTGGAAGTCCACGCAGCGGATTCTGCAACTGCGAAGTCTGCCACTCCCGCTCCGTCTGCCGGAGCATCAACGCCAGATGCCGCTCCGCCGGCTCCTCCCGTTCCGTCGCGCCTCATTTGCGTGCTGCCGCGTGGCACACGGGCAGGGGAAGACGTCACGGTGTCTTCGCTGAACCTTCAGTTGCGCGTCGGGCAATACGTCAGGTTCCAGCCCTTTACGGCGACGCGCCGTGCGGATTCTCCGGGCGAGATTGTGGCGTACAACGACGAAGTCTTTCACGCATTGCCGCCCTTGCAGACTACGATTGCGCTTCCCCCCGGAACGCGTCCCCCCGGATCCGGGCTGGTCCGTGTCAATCTGCGTGCGCGTGTTACCGAGACCGGTCTCCTTCAGCTTTTCTGCGACAGCGCTGATGCTTCCTGGCCGCACGAGAAGAGCTGGCAGCTCGATTTCCATCTCCGTTCCGGCGGGGGTGAAGGAGGGGAAGGCGGTGGCGCTGCAGTCGAGCCCAATGTGTCGCCGGAAAAGGTGACGCATGCCAAAGGTCTGCTGGTGAAGCTGCTTTCCAAGCCGGCGAATCCCTCTGATAAACTCACACCGACCAAGCTTTTCCTCAGTCTGCAGGGTGCCCTCACGATTCAGAAGCATGAGTGGAATCTGGGCCTGGTGCGCGCTCTGTGGCCTGCCCTGCGCGAGAGCATGCCGCAGCGTAAGAACAGCATGGAGCATGAGGAAACGTGGCTCGGCTTCACCAGCTATGTGCTTCGCCCCGGCTTTGGTGCCGAGGGCGACGCTCAGCGCATGGACGAACTTTGGGCGCTGAAGGAAGCCGGCCTGGCTTTCCCTGGCAAGGATCCTTGCCGGCTGCAAAGCTGGATCCTCTGGCGGCGCGTCGCCGGCGGGCTTGATGCTGCGCGACAGATGGCCGTGATGGAGCCCTGGCTGCCTGCGTTTGCCGAAGGCCGCAAGGCACCCAGCGCCGAGCTGGTTCGCATGGCCGGCGCTCTGGAGCGGCTGTCGCTGGACGTAAAGCGCGAGTTGCTTCGCAAGTTTATCGCCGAAATGGTGCCCGCGGCTACAAAGCTGGCGCCGTGCGATCCGTACCTCGTTGCCATTGCGCGCCTGCTCAATCGCACCCCGCTGCATGCCGGGCCGGAATCCATTCTGCCGCCCGAGCTGGTGGAAGACGCTTTTAATCCCCTGGAAAAGCTGGACTGGACGAATCCCGCCCTGCGCGAGGTGACCCCGCTCTTTCTGCGTGCGGCACGAATTGTCAACGTGCGCGGTATTGATATTGATAGCAGCCTGCGAACGCGTATTGTCAACAAGATGGAATCGAGTGAAGTGCCGCTCGACAAGATCCGTCCGCTGGAAGAGTTCGTGCCAATTGAGAAGGGGGACCGCGCGGGCATCTATGGCGAGGCGTTGCCGCCCGGGCTGCTTCTGAGCTGATCAGGTATGACAGATTTTGCTATTTTCGGCTCGCAAGGCGCGGCAGTCTCTATAAAAGAGGCTATACACATAGCTGTTTTTCCGTTTCCTACACTTTTATGAAATCGAAGTTGAACGTTGGTGTCATTGGCTGCGGCAACATTGCCCCGGCATATTTTAAAGGCTGTAAGCCGTTCTCCTCCGTGGAGGTGATTGCGTGCGCGGATATCGACGTGGAGCGTGCCAAGGCCCGCGCGGCGGAGTTCGAAATTCGTAAAGCTTATAGTGTTGATGAGCTGCTGTCCGATCCCGAAGTGGATATCGTGGTGAACCTGACGGTACCGCAGAGCCATGCCTCCATCAATATTCGTGCCCTGCAGGCCGGAAAGCATGCCTATTGCGAGAAGCCTTTCGCGTTGGAAACCGCCGAAGGACAGGAAGTGATAAAGCTGGCGGAAGAAAAGGGCCTGCGCGTCGGTTGCGCTCCTGACACCTTCCTCGGCGGCGGTATACAGACCTGCCGCAAGATTATTGAAGACGGAATCATCGGTGAACCTGTGGGCGCCGTTGCATTTATGATGAGTCGCGGACCCGAAGGCTGGCACCCCAACCCCGAGTTCTTCTACCACAAGGGCGGCGGCCCCATGCTGGATATGGGCCCCTACTATCTCACCGCTCTGGTGAACTGCCTGGGTCCCGTTAAGCGCACTTCCGCCATCACGCGCACTTCCTTTGCCCAGCGCGTTATCGGCAGCGAGGCCAAGAAGGGCCAGATCATCAATGTCGAAATCACGACGCACCTGACCGGCGCTCTGGAATTTGTCTCGGGTCCCATTGCAACGGTTGGCATGAGCTTCGACGTTCATACGCATAACCTGCCCCGCCTGGAAATTTACGGCAGCAAGGGCTCTCTCTCGATGCCCGACCCCAATAATTTTGACGGCGAAGTGAAGGTGAAGCTCGCGGGCGAAGAGTGGAAGGAAGTACCTCACTCTCACTCGATAGAAGTCCGCCGCGGCATTGGCGTGGCCGATATGGCGCAGGCCATTATCGAAGGACGTCCGCATCGCGCCAGCGGCGCTCTGGCCCAGCACGTGCTGGAAGTCATGCTCTCCTTCGACAAGTCCAGCAAGACGGGCACGAGCGTGGAAATCGAGAGCAAGTGCGATCAGCCTCAGATGCTAAAGGCCGGTCAGGGCCAGGGTCAGGTTGACTAAGACAGCCAGCAGCTAAATACCTGAGCAGAAATGTAAGTTTAAGTCATTGCCGCGCCGATGTTTGGCGCGGCAATGACTCCTGAAGGTACGTAACCTCTTCAGGTTCTGTTTGAGTTTTCCAGATTCCAGATTATTCCATTAGCTTGAATGGTAGTAATGATAGGTATAGAATGAATCGGATGCGGAAGTCGCCGCTGTTTACAAAGTTGAAACGCCAATGACCACTTCACTCTTACACTGGGATTTTCCACTGCCGCGATGCCATACCGGGATTCCGCTGGGCAACGGTATTCAGGGACTGCTGATATGGGGGCAGGGGGCTACGCTCAATATAACGGTATCGCGGGCAGGATTCTGGCATCACGGTTTGCGCGAGCCTTATCAAAGCAACGCTACGTACAAGGAAGTGAAACGGCTTGTGGAAGCACGGGATGAAGAGGCACTGAAGGCGCTCTTTGTCGGCAAGGCGGGAATCGGCATTCAGGCGCGACCGTTCCAGTTGGGTGGCGGACGGCTGGTGTTGAGTTTTGGCGGTGGGTATCAACTGCTGCGTGCTCAGCTGGATTTGCCGAGTGCCGCAGTGGAAGTGGTGCTGGAGAACGGCGCAGGTCGGTGCCGATCACTCTACATCCGACAGGCGATGGATGCGGAACTGGCCTGGGTTGAAGGGCTGGAACAGCCTGATCTGCAACCTGTTGAGCTGAAACTGATTCCGAGCTGGGATTTTCTCGAAGCAAAGCTTTCAGAAATCGGCCTGAAAGCGCCCGAACGGTGGGAAGGGAGCGGAGTCGACCCGAAAGTGATGGCGATCCGTGGTTTTATGCAGTGTATGCCGCATGACGATGCGCTGACTGTGGAAACGGCATGGGATCGTACGGCGGGCTGTCTCTTTGTCGTGACGGCACTGGGTGACAAGGCAGGCAGAGGAATTGCGGATAGCATGATTTCGGCCCGGCCTTTGGACGAAGTGCGCCAAGCAACACAGCAATGGTGGACAAACTACTGGCTGGACGTGCCGCAACTGGATCTGCCGACCGCCGAGGCAGAGTTGCAGCAATCCTATCAGCTTGGCCTGTACAAGCAGGCGGGAATGTCAACGCCAGGCGGCGTGGCGGCAACGTTGCAGGGGCCGTGGATGGAGGACGACGCTATTCCACCGTGGAGCAACGATTATCACTTCAATATCAACGTTCAGCTGGTGTACGGCTCTGTACTGCCAACGAATCGCGCCGCCCATATGGCGCCGCTCTGGAATCTGGTGCTGGCCTGGATGCCCGCGTTGCGCCAAAAGGGAGAAACCTTCTTCGAAGCGCCGGGCGCGATGATGCTGCCGCATGCTGTGGACGATAGGTGCAATGTCATCGGCACTTTCTGGACTGGCACCATCGATCATGCATGCACGGCATGGATGGCCCAGATGGCGTGGATGCACTATCGATACACGCTGGACGAGAAAGTGCTGCGTGAAATTGCGTGGCCGTTACTCGTGGGGGCATTCGAGGGCTACTGGGCTATGGCGGAGGTGTCGGAGGATGGTTCCCTTACAATTCCCCTCAGTGTCAGCCCCGAGTATAATGGGAGCAGTTTATCGGCGTGCGGCCGCGATGCCAGTTTTCAACTGGCGGCGTTTCACTGTATTGCGCAGATCATGCCCAGGGCCGCGATGCTTATTGGCAAGATTGCGGATCCGCGCTGGGCAGAAGTCTCGGTAAAACTTCCTCCCTACATTCTGGAACAAGGTGAACGGCCGTCGGATAAAGGTTCGAGGATCGGCCTATGGGTGGGGCAGGATCTCGCCGAGAGTCACCGGCATCATGCGCATCTGGCCGGCATCTGGCCGTTCCAGACCTTTGAGCCGCACGCGGAGGAGCACTGGGAGATCGTGGGCCGCACGATACGCCACTGGGGCAAGATGGGAGCCGGGCAATGGACCGGCTGGTGCCTGCCCTGGGCATCGATCATCTGCACGCGATGCGGGCTGCCAGATGCTGCCTTGGCGTGGCTGAAGTGGTGGCGACATGTCTTTACCAACGTAGGGCACGGTACCCTTCATGATTCCGACTTTTCCGGTGCGGGCGGCGGCTTCGGCTGGCGCGGACTGGATCGGCCAGGGTTTGTGACCCAGGCCGGATTCCACGAAATCATGCAGATGGATGCCGCCATGTCGGCTGTTACCGCTATTCTGGAATTGCTCGTTCAAAGCCGTGCGGACGTGATTACTGTGCTGACGCGTCTCCCCAAGAACTGGCGTGATTTTCGGTTCGAGCGAATTCGCACCGAAGGCGCCTTCCTTGTCAGTGCGGAGGTTACGCGGGGCAAAGTGATCCGTATCGGCGTGACATCTGAAAAGGGCGGACTGCTGAAGCTGCGACATGCGTTTCCCGGAGAGGTGCATGCGTTTCGCGAAGGAAAGATTGTGCGCTCCATTCCTGCTACGCAAATCCCGCTCGGGGAAGGGGAAAGCACTTTGCTGGAGCAAAGTATCGAAGCCGGTGAAACGCTGGAATTCGTGCCGGCATAGCCCGTTGCACCTACTTGACGTTCGACATCTTGATTCGCAGCTTGATGGGAGGAAGATCGGTGCTGCGGTTGCTGGCTCCGCTTTCAAAATAGACCAGCTTCTTCTCATCGGCACTGATGCCGAACGCCGCATCTGCTTTATCCAGCCCCTCGGTTTCCTTCCCTGTGGGCAGCACTTTTTCCACAAACTGCCCAGGATAGAAAATCAGGCCGTTCGCGCGAATTTCCTTACCCGTTTGCGTGGTGCGGCTGAAGTACATGATATTTGCCATGAACGCCTGGCCGGCGCGCAACAGCACCTCTTGCTGGCCTGGTGGCGCCAGAGATTTCCACTCTGCGTTGCTGAGCGGACCAAAGTTATAGAATGCCGGTATATTACCGCTCTGCTGATCGGCCTGAATCTCGGCCAGTACCGCGTCATCCACAGGCTGCTTGCTGACCCAGGTATTGCGCCATACATAGACAAATTCCAGGCCATTCTTGAGAAAGAAATTTTCTCCTGCGTTAGCAGCCGAACGCTGCAGTTCTACATGCGCCTGCACTTTACCGCCGTCCTGTATGTCAAGTGTCAGTTCTTTCGTCCAGTAGCCACGGCGAGTAATCTCAAGAGTTCTGCGGCCAGGCTTGATGCAGTCAAGTTTGAACGGCAGCGAGCCCAGGTTTTCGCCGGTGGCCTTATCAATGACATCAGCGCCGTTAGGGAAGCCGGTGAGCTTGAGGGCTCCGTTGGGAATCTTGAAGATAAACTTTGACTTCGGTTCATTGGGAATGGTGACACGCTCAAAAATGGGAGGTAATCCTGGTGTGCTGGGGACGATTTTGACGGTCCGCTCGCCGGATTTAATCAGCTTCTTTACAGGGGATTTTCCAATGCTTTCGCCATCCAGAAAAATTTCGGAGTCCGGCATTTCCGCGATAAAGCTGGCTTCAGAGTGAGGAAAGAGGACATTCGAGGTGCTGTCCTGATTGTTGCGAATGATGACCGTTTCGCTCATGTCTTCCCACCCCTCGTACTTCAGCGTCAGGCGATGCACGCCGGCGGGCAGGGGTATCTTCATAGGGGTCACGCCCACCTTTTTCGCGTCTACCATTATAGTTGCGGCACCCGGCTTTGCATCCACCACTGCCATGCCATAAGGTCGGCGAAAGCTGATCTTGTTTTCATCGCCGGGGCGTACCGCGGTTTCATTTTTCAGTACCGGCCAGCCAGGCTTGTAGAAGCGAAATACCTGCCAGCCCGCAGGCACCATCACTTTGCAGGGAGTAACCCCAAGCGTAAGAGGGAGTCCTGAATCCGTGCTGGAGCGCCACTGTACTTCAAAGCCAGCCGGCTCCGATTCAAAGGTAACTTCAACACGGTTGTCGGCCATCACTTCTGATTTCAGTAGAACCGTGCTGATTGCCACAGCTGACATCACTACCAGTGCCACGATCCTGCCACGGAAAACTGAGGCAACAACGTTCCAGACGCGGGCACAGTTGGCCGCGACGCAGGAGCGCATATCCAGAATGGGAGTGGCAGCAGGCAAGGCCATGAAAATACGTAGGATACGCCAGGTATTTATCGAACGAGCGGTGGCGAGGATCGTGCTTAATTTCACCGCTTTTTAACCGTTCGACAAGGCTAGGATTGCGAATAAATAACATCGCTATTTAAGGAGCCAAGTGATGTTCATTGTGATGCGGATGTTAAATCAACAGGTGAGCGATGTGATATCGCTGAAAATCACACATCACTTTGATGTTTTAAGAAAATTTCTGGGGAGAAATTCCCAAATTAAGTCTGGTAAGCACAAATTGGCCCGAGCGCAAGAAATAGCACTCAAATGAATGTATTTCTAAGGCTTTATCGTTAAAGATTCGTTCACTTTAGCCTTCTTTTAGATTTTTCTGAATTATTCAGTTGCATTTTTTCAGTGGTTAGATAGTTTCCCGATGTTTCTAGCGAGGAAAGCGTAGAAAGTGGGCGATCGCCCGCGCACCAGCGGCCCTCGTGCTTCCGGTCCCGATATGTGCCGTATTTGCATTTCGGCCAATATCGCCTACACTTCCGCCCCACCAATACATCATGCTGCCCAATACTTTGCGCTCCGTCCTGGCTGGTTTCTGTGCCATTATCGCGCTGTTTTCGTTAACTCCGGCTTCCGCTCTGGCCGGCAAAATTACCCTCGGCATTGACGAGCTGCAGCGTTCCAACTACTCCATACTTCGCGGAAAAAAAGTAGGCCTTGTCACCAACCAGACTGCGATCAACTCGCGCGGGCAACTGACCAGTGAGATACTGCGTCGCGCCCCTGGTGTTACCCTGGTGGGTTTGTTTGCGCCGGAGCACGGTATCGATGGCAAGGCGAAGGCTGGCGTCGATGTACCCAGCTTTCGCGACAGCCGCGGTATGATGGTGCACTCCCTGTATGGCGATACGCGCCGCCCGACCGCCAGGATGCTGGCCGGCATCGACTGCATGGTCTACGACCTGCAGGATATCGGCTGTCGCTCCTACACCTACATCAGTACGCTCGGCTATGTCATGGAAGAATGCGCCAAATATGACATCGAAATGGTCGTGCTGGATCGTCCTAATCCTCTCGGTGGCAATCGCATGGAAGGACCTCGGCTGGATCAAAAATACAAATCTTTCGTCGGTCTTTATGACATCCCTTATATCTATGGTCTGACCTGTGGTGAGCTGGCGCTCTGGATCAACGCCAGATATTGCCCCAAACCCTGCCGCCTGACAGTTGTGCGTATGGGCAAGTACACCCGCGAGATGGAGTGGGATGAAACAGGCTGTAAGTTCATCATGGCCAGCCCGAATATCCCCACTGCTTCCTCGGCTGTAGGTTATGCCGCCACGGCGTTTCTGGGTGAAATCGGTATCACCAACGGCGCCAATGAGGTGCTGCCCTTTGAAGTTGTGATGGGCAAGAGTCCCAAGCTCGACTCCGCAAGCATGGCTGAGCGCTTTAATCAGCTGAACCTGAACGGCATCAAGGCCGTGCCCTTCACCTATAAGTCACCCGGCGGCAAGTGGGCCGGCTCCATCAACAACGGTATCCGCCTCCAGGTTTCGCCCCGTGCAACGGGGAATCTGACCAGCGTGGCGTTCCATGCTATTGATTTGCTGAAGATCGAAGATAAAGGTTTCACTCCGTTTGCAAATCCCCGTGCGGATCAGGTCGTCATGTTCGACAAGCTGGCCGGCGATAACGTCACGCGCTCTCTGATCAAGTCCGGCACCCCCGCCAAAGAAATTGTTCGTCGCTGGCAGGCAGGGGTAGATCGCTGGAAGAGCGAGCGCCGTCCCTATCTGCTCTACCAGGAAGGCCGTGAAACGCCCTCCACTCTTATTGCATCCAACGGCAGCAACATTCAGGCTATTGCCGAAACTCAGGCCCGCACGGCCCCAGACGCGTACCTGAACGCCCCGACGGCCGGCCCTGGCGAAGGTGTTTCCAATCAGGTTGGCACCGCCCCCGCTGCTCTGCCTATGCCTGCCGCACCGGCTCCTGAAGAAAAGCCGAAAACCGAGCAGGCCTCAACGCCCAAAAAGAAATCGTCTGAGAAGACTGCGTCCAAATCCAGCAGCAAGAAGAAATCGACCAGCAGCAGCGGCAAGAAGAATAACAAGGAAGTGGCGAAGAATTAGTTGCCGGCGAAGAAGTGCTTGATGAAGTAAAATTATCCATCCACCAAGCAATCCGGCAATCGTGGTCCGGATAGCTTCCCGGCTGGTGGCACGCTAATTTGGATATTTTACGGTCATGCGCTGGCTTTCTTAGACAGGATAGGCTAAAAAGGTAAAGTCAGCCCGACGCGGGTCGATTATTCCCTTTGCAAGCTTGTCTTTGCCTATGAACCTTCCCGGCCCTGTACCTGTGCTTTATCTGCTGCTCACCGCCGGCGGCGTGCACTACGCCATGCGGGCTACGGGCATCCGGCGACTGGTACCTTACGTACGGCTGCACGCACCTCCGTCTCATGCGCCGGCCGAGTTTGTGGGCTGGCTGAACTGGCAGGGCGAACTCATTCCCGTGGTGGATGGCACCATGCGGCTGGCGGGGCGCCCTACAGTAGCCACCCTCATCTCTCGCATTCTGCTGGTCGAGAACGAGGAGATGCCCAGCGATGCCCGCAATACGATTGGTATCATAGCTGAGTGCGCACACAAAACGGCTCGGCTGCTGCCACAGGACTTTAAGCTGGGCATAGGTGCGGCCTACAGTGCAGTGGCCGCGTCTTCTGCTTCGGCGCACGCTTCTTATTCTATGGGCGCAGGGGGCAGGGGTGGCGAGGTGGAGATTCCACTACTTCCAGTCATGGAGTACGAGGGCGAGTTGCTTCACCTTCTGGAACTGAAGCATCTGATGACGCCTGAGCTTTCCCAGGCGTTTGTGTCGCCCACTCTTCAGGGACTGGGCGCCGGGGTACAGGATTCTCGCCTGCGCATACCTAAGCGAGAGGTACTTGCATAGTTCGTATCCCGTAATATCTTACTGATTCACCCCATCTTATACCTCATACTCCGGTGAATTACGATGTAACCCAGGCCATGCAGCAGATTCTGGACTTGCTGCGGCGAGAAATAGGGCTGGATGCGTCCACCCTCGGTGTAAACGCTGTCATCCAGGTTATCGCAGCCAGCGCTGAAAAAGAGAAGCTGGATACCGAGCGCTATGCCGAAGGACTGATAGCCGATCCTTCCATGCTGCGCCGTCTTGTCGAGCGCATCATTGTGCCGGAGACCCACTTTTTCCGTCACCCCGGCTCCTTTATTGCGCTGCGTAAATGGCTGGCGACGAGAAGCCTGCAGATGATCGGATCGCCAGTCGCAGGCACGCGAATGCTGCGGGTGCTCAGCGCGCCATGCTCTACCGGGGAGGAAGTGTATTCCATTGCCATAGAACTGCGGGAATCGGGTCTGCCCTATTCCGATTTCCTCGTCTACGGGCTTGATATCAGCACGGCGAATATTGCATTTGCTCGCCGGGGTATCTACTCCGGCAAAGCATTTCGGGAAGGCCGTGCCGTGGCGTTGCGGCAATCGTACTTCCACTTGCGGCCCGATCCACACGATCCTGCTTCACCAACCAGTGATACGTGGCAAATCGACGGGGTAGTCGCCAGCCGGGTTGAGTTTCTTCAGACGAATCTGGTCTCGGCAACCTTTCGCGATACGCTGCCGCAGTTCGATATCATTTTCTGTCGTAACCTGCTGATTTATCTGGATGATGCTGCCCGGCGACGTCTTCTCGGCGATCTCCGTCAGCTGCTCAATCCCGGCGGGCTGCTGTTTGTGGGCTCGGCTGAAGTAGGCGAGGCATGCGAGTCAGGCTTTAGCAGAGCTCCTTATGAGATGGCATTTGCCTGTATAAAGTCGGAGAAAAGCGTCAAAATAGAGAAGCTGGCCAGCCCTCCTCATGCCATATCTCCACCGCCGTTGCAGTTCGTTTCTGCATACGCTCCGCCAGTGCCTGTTGCGTCAACGTCTTTGCCTGTCATGCCCAGACCGAAGACTGAGTTTCGGTTGGCCACGGCTCCCGCGATAGCATCCCCGGCTTCAGCCTCAGTTGGTACGGCTACCATTTCGCCGGCTGTCGCACCTGTCTCTCGCGCTGCTGCTTCACCTTCCCCCCAGCCCGTCCATGAAGGTGTGGAGCAGGCTTGTCAGGAGGCCTGGGCACTGGCCAATGCGGGGCGCCTGGATCAGGCGAGAAATGCAGTTAACCTGGTGCTGGCGCGCGCTTCGGATAATCCCGAGGCACATGCTCTTCTGGGGCTGCTTCAGGAGCGGGCTGGTGACAAGGCTGCGGCGGAAGCCAGCTACCGCCGGGCCCTGTTTCTCGATCCGTACCAATCATCCGCGCTGCTGAATCTTGCGCTTCTGCTGGAGGCGAGCGGACGTGCGGAAGCCGCGAAGCCACTGCGCGCGAGAGCCCGGCGACAGAGGCCTGGATAGGACTGTCTGTCACTGGGGTGTGACGTTGCATTCCAGGCGTTGCAACAGCGCTTTATCGAAGTTTAAACTTCGTCGCCTTATGGCTTGAATATGGCGCAGCGGAGGCTAGGCTCCATAAAAGAATGGGTTCATTATTCGAAAAAGACCCGACAGCTAAGCCCGTTCACGGGGCGTTCGCACCCGAACGTCTTGTGAAAGAGGTGGATCATCTTGCCGAGGAGAGACGCCTCAACAAGGTGCATCCGCTTGTCAAATACGGTCGCATCATTGGCGGCTTTTTGCTGCTGATTGCACTCTCGCTTTACTTTCTGGATCCGTTCGTATTTGCCTCGCGCAAGACGCAGGCTATCCGTGCCTATCTTTACCAGCGTCAGCATGGTGACGAAAAGGTTGCGGCTGCCCTGCTGTACTCCGGGTATTTTGATGAGCAGGAGCGAGCTGTGCTTCAAAACCGCACCGGCAACTACATGGAGTTTTTTAATTCTCCGGAAGAATGCAAACGGGTGGCTCTCGAGGCAATCCGGTATATAGATACCCTCCGGGGCATTCATACTGGCAATCTCTCCAAGGTTGATGGCCTGAACCGCTTCCGGTACTACCTCTTCCTTTACCCTGGTATATTGCCGCCAATGCCTGTGGACTGGTCGACGATGACGCCACGGGTTGACTCTAAATACGTGCCATAGGTTTCTCTCTTTAGTACACAGCGCAGTGCGGATGTCACTTTTGTTGTGTATGGTGGATAATCCAGCTGTACTTTGGCCTGGTTTCATGGCTAAGATGCTGAAGCTCGCATTTAATACCATAACCGCGAGTGGATAACCAACCGGGAGTACCATGCACGCGCCACGTCCAAAACAATTTCTTGAGAAGTTAGCCGACAGCCAATACTTCCTGATCGCCGGATCGCTGCACCTGGTGCTCTTTGCGATGATCGGCTCGATGGTGATCTTCAAGGCGTTTATTCCCACTATTCAGGACTCCAAAGTGGATATTGTGATAGGTGATCCTCCACAAAATGATCCGCCACCACCAGTGATTCCTCCTGTGGATCCGGTCGAGCCCTCGAATCAGCAGAGTGGCGGTCCCGCTGGCAGCCAGCTCTCCAGTGGTCCGGTATCCACTTTTGGATACGAGGGAATTTCCTCGGGTCCCTCTATTCTGGAGCCCGTTATTTCGTCCCAGACTTTCAAGCAGGGCAGCCCTGCAGTCTCCACGAATCCCACAACCACGCTTCAGCCTGGCGCTGGTCAGGGAACTAATCCGGGTAAGGCGAGTACCACCACCAGCTTTGATATCCGCGCTCCGCAAATCAGAGATTCCATCAGAATCTGGTCCAAAAATAAGGACGGCAGGATTGGCACTTCCCCTGCAGATATCCAGGCCAAATTCGTTATCCATGTGGCCCGTTACGCCAATGGTGACTGGAATGCGACCCTTGATATTGTTGACGGCATGATTCGCCGCGGCAGCATCCCCAACCTGCTGCGCCTGACCAAAGAGTGGACCAAGGGCCGTGTGGACTCGGAAACGGTGCCGCAACCGTTGGATCTCGCAAGTCCGGAGTTGATGGAAAAGCGCCCGCCCTTCGTGTTCTTCCACGGTCACAAAGACTTTGTTCTTACGGATGCTGAAGTGGATAATCTTCGCCGTTACCTTATGGCGGGTGGTGCCGTGTGGGCGGACAGCTGTCTGGCCGGCAAGGGCTCACGATTCGATATCGCCTTTCGTCGTGAGATGAAGCGGGTCATTCCAGATGAGGACAAGCCTTTCAAGCCAATCCCCCTGACGCACGATCTGTTTGGTGGCAGAATGGCTTTCTTCCAGTTGGGCGAGGTGCCCGTGGGAATGAATTACTATGCCGAGCCCATCGAGGTGATTTGCATCGATGATCTGACTGCCATCATCTACACCTCCAACGATTACTCCGATCTCATGAGGATTCCGTTGCGCCCGGGTACCCGCACTGTCGATACCCGCCAGGGTCCTGATCGCATCGCCGTTCTTCCCTGGCATATGTGGAATAATCGCGGCACGCTATACCGCAATTTCGAGGCGCCTTCCGCGGAGAAATCCTATCAGCTTGGGCTCAACATCATTTCCCATCTGCTGCTGCGTTTTAACGACAGGCTGAAGACAGCGCTGCCTGGTCA
>JBGGNE010000138.1:0-17122 GCA_041287705.1 Methylacidiphilales bacterium
ATCCTGTCCTCACTGGAGACGCACTGCCCGGATCTCCGCAAGCACATCATCACCAGGCGCATCTTCACCCCGCTCGATTTCGAGAGCCAGCTCGACGCCTACCTGGGCTCCGCCTTCCAGTTCGAGCCTATCCTGACTCAAAGTGCCTGGTTCCGCCCTCATAATCTGGCGGAGGATATCCGCGGCCTTTATCTGGTAGGCGCCGGCACCCACCCAGGCGCCGGTCTGCCCGGTGTGCTATGCAGCGCGAAAGTGCTGGAGAATCTGTTGCCGAAGTAGAAATTGCTGAATCAAACAGGGGTTTACTTTCTGACGTCCTGCTTCGATCACACGAAGCCGCTCTGCTCTTCTTCGGCCGCGCGCATATGTTGATACGCCGCAATGCCATGCACCCAGGCCGTTTCCAACAAACTTTGCGAACAATGGAACTTACCTTTTCACAAAGACGGCGCCTTTCACCAGTTCGAGCGCGATAATCTTCTGATCAGGCTTCATAGCCGGCCAGCCGATGATATTAGCGTGGTTGTGATTCTTCAGCAGGGGAGCTGGCAGCACGGTCAACCCATTGTCGACAGCGCGTTGTGCGACGATATCCGCGCGCCCAATTAGCTGATCTTCACGTTGAGAAGCACCAGCTCTCCAGCCTGCCATATTTCATTTTCTTCGAGGCCAATGTGCCGCGTAACTGAAAGCTCCACGTGCTTATAGGGGATAAAGGGGTCGGGCTTCACCGTACCGTCTTTACGAATGTGGTCCTCGCTTAAAATATACCGTGCCAACCATTCGTTACTTATTACTGGAGAAGTGTTCACCGGCTCGTTACTTCACGAATAATGTGATAGATTACCTCCGGAAAGCTGCTGGCTAACTTCAATGTGCCCATGCGGCGCTCACTTGCAAGAAGCGCTGCATAATGAAGCTCTCCCTCCGGGCTGACGCTGACGGATAGCACTCGCTCTGGGCTGCGATACCATTCAAGAGTCATATGCCCGTCAGATTCGGAGCCTATGCTGGGCATTTCTATGCCGGGCGGGATGTGATCTACGAAGGCGTGGATATACCAGTAAGTTGCCGGCTGTACGGGCTCTGCTCCATAGCCATCCCAGTTGGATGATTTGCATCTCTTGGCGACCCTGTCCACTTCATTGCGCACAGCATCCAGGGCAAGCGTGTGAGAAGGCAAGTGCGCGAAAAACCGTCTGGTTTTGCCAATTTCCTCTTCAATAAACCTTGATGCCCTGCTTGTACCAGGCGTTTGGGTGTCAAATAAAGAGATCATAGTGTGGCTTCCCAAGCCTTCGGTTTTAGACTACCAAAGAATGCTTTATTTTTCAACCAACGCATGTCATCAAGTCGCTTATCTAACGTTTTTTTCTTAAGCAGATCTGACTTTTTCTCGGTGATCGCCTCGATATCAAGAGTCAGTCTTCTGCTTGGTAAACCTGGTGCTTCCTGAATGGTAGAAAGCACACGCACTGCATAGTCATGGCCTGGCACGTGAAACAAATGCTGGTGCAAAAATGCCAACATTGGCAGGTCAAGCCCTTTAGGCGGTTCTGGAGCGTTAACAAGATAATCATCCAGTTGAGCTTTGTTGTTAGCCAAAGGAATATCAATCTGATTCACATACCGTAGTCCGATGCGATTGACCTGATCAGGGGTTATTCCTGTCAAATTTCCATACACTTGCCACAAGCGCATTGCTTCTGTCTTAAACTGCATCCATGACTCATAGGGCTGCGTCCAGGCGAAAAGAAATGAGTCCTCGAATACATGAACTATGCGCCCGGCGTCTTTAGTATTGCCTTTAACTCCCTGCAAAGCTCCCTGAGCTGGTCCGACGACGGAAGGCTCTGTCTTAAAATCAGAGTAATCGGGAAGTGCTTGCCTTACTGACTCCAGGAAAGCTGGATCTTGCAGAGCATCCGAACGGGCCGTTTTAATTTCTAAAATGGCCTCCGCGACTGGAGATTTTGGTAAAACCGGAAAGGTTTCCTCAATGGAAATGTTGAATACAGGTTCGCCCATAGCAGATGGAGCAACAATAGCAGCCATAAGGAAATGTCACCAGTAAAAGCACGGCTCACCGGGGATCTCGTTCCTGGCAGGCGGATTGCCCTTCGCAGGAGTTTTGCGGTTCGCTGGATGTGGAAAATATGAAGTTTGTCCGCAATGTTGCATTGCTGCAGGGTGCGTTGATGGCAAAGCGGGACGTGCCGGGGCATGGATACCACTGGCCCCACACGTCCACACATGATGCCTGATAACTGGTATCCCTGCTGCTGAAAAGCATGAATTCTTCGTGGCAGTCCGAGGGGATGGTGATGGGATCGCAGAGAGTAACGAGAGCGACGGACGGGGCAGGCGGCTTCAGCGTCTCTGGAATGGAGCTGAGGTTGAGGGGATCCTGGATTTCCGTGCTGGTTGGATTGAGGAAGAGATGCGTGGCTTCGTCGATACGGATCGGCATCAGCCTGAGAGAGCGTGCGACCCAGTCGCGCGGAAAGGCATAGTAGTAAATACTGAAGGTCCACCCGATGGTGTGCTGCCCGAGGAAAGGGGGCCACACGATATTGCCGCTGAGGACGACAGGCGCCTCTTGGACTGGCTCTTGCTCTGCCGCCAGCGCGGTGCTGTGGTCCTCGTCGCAGAGTGCAGCCAATGGGAGCGCCAGAGTGACAAGGATGGCAGGTAGGACGGAGCGGCGGCGACGATGCTTGCGACGGGAGAAGCTCATGACGTTATCATCGTAGTCCGACTTTGCTCTATTACACAGGCTTCGACTTACTTCCGCCTCCTCCTATCCCTTCCCATCTCAGACCAATTCGCAACCAACCGCCAGCAAAAGGGCAAGGCCCCATCAGGAACGCATCAACTTATCCTGATACGTGCATATTTTCCTTGCGTTTCCGCAGGTCGCGAGCAACATTGCCTTCACCAACTATGTCCCGAAACTACATTTTTAGCTCGGAGTCCGTCACCGAAGGACATCCGGACAAAGTCGCCGATACAATTTCCGACGCGATCCTGGACGCGTGCCTCGCGCAGGACCCCACCAGCCGTGTGGCGTGCGAGACGCTCGTAAAGAGCAATCTCGTCGTTGTCGCGGGAGAAATCACGACTAAGGCCAGCTTCGACTACGTGAAGACCGCTCGCGACGCCATACGCGAGATCGGCTACACGGAAGCCAGCGAGTACTTCAATGCCGACGGTGTGTTCGTTATGAACGCGCTGAACCGCCAGAGCCCCGACATTGCGCAGGGCGTGAACGAAGCCGGTGCGGAAGGTAAAGATACCGCCGAGCAGGGCGCGGGCGATCAGGGCCTGATGTTTGGTTTCGCCTGCCGCGAGACTCCCGAGTTGTTCCCGGCCCCTCTGGCTTACTCCCACAAGCTGGGCAAGAAGCTGGCGACGCTTCGCAAGACCGGCGAAGTAAAGTGGCTGCGCCCCGATGCCAAGACGCAGGTCTCCCTGCAGTACGAAGGCTACAAGGTAGTGCGCGCCGACGCGGTGGTTATCTCCACGCAGCATACGGACAACATCAAGCACAGCGAGATCTACAGCTACATCGTGGAAGAAGTCATCAAGAAGACGATCCCCGCTGAACTGCTGGACAGCAAGACCCGCTACTTCGTCAACCCCACAGGCCGTTTCGTTATTGGTGGTCCCGAGGGCGATACCGGTCTTACGGGCCGCAAGATCATCGTCGACAGCTACGGTGGTATGGGCCGTCACGGCGGCGGCGCTTTCTCCGGCAAGGATCCGAGCAAGGTGGACCGCAGCGCAGCGTACATGGGCCGCTATGTCGCGAAGAACATCGTCGCTGCCGGCCTGGCTGACCGCGCCGAAATTCAGTTCGCGTACGCTATCGGTTATCCCGAGCCGATCTCCATCTGCGTCGATACTTTCGGCACGGGCACCGTGTCGGACGAGACGATCGAGAAGGCCGTGCGCGAAGTGTTCAGCTTCAAGCCCGCCAATATCGTCAAGCAGCTTAACCTGCTCCGCCCCGTGTACAGCAAGACGACCAACTACGGTCACATGGGCCGCGAAGATGAGCTGGACGCAATGACCTGGGAGCGCACGGACAAAGCCGATGCGCTGAAGGCCGCCGTCAAGTAGCAGCGTGACGCTGCACCCTGTAGGGTCGGTGCTTTAGCCGACTCTGCTTTTCTCTCTCTGTCCGCCCGTGCTTTTCCCTCTGTAATCAGGAAAATGGACGGGCAGGACAAGGTGGACGATATGGACGCGGAAGTTCAGATCGCCCGCTGCCAGTCAGTCCCCGATTCCCCTGTCACACACTTCTACATCACACTACATTAACATGAGCTCCACCACTCTCGAAGCCGTGGCTGACGTCGTTTCCGACGCCGCCAAAACTGTCGCCAAGGCAGTGACCCCCAAGCAGGATTACAAGGTTGCCGATATCTCTCTGGCCGAATACGGCCGTAAAGAAATCACCATCGCCGAGACCGAAATGCCCGGTCTGATGGCCCTGCGCGCCGAGTTCGCCGGCAAGAAGCCGCTCGCTGGCGCCAAGATTGCCGGTTGCCTGCACATGACCATCCAGACCGCCGTACTGATCGAGACCTTGATCGATCTCGGCGCCGAAGTTCGCTGGTCCTCCTGCAACATTTTCTCCACGCAGGATCACGCCGCGGCCGCTATCGCCGCTGCCGGCATCGGCGTGTTCGCCTGGAAGGGCATGAACGCCGAGGAGTTTGACTGGTGTATCGAGCAGACGCTGAAGTGGCCCGATGGCTCCCAGCTCAACCTCATCCTCGATGACGGCGGCGACCTCACCAACATGGTGCATGACAAGTATCCCGAGCTGCTCCCTGGCATCTACGGCCTGTCCGAAGAAACGACGACCGGCGTGCATCGCCTGGCTCAGCGCGCGCTGAAGGGCACCCTCAAGCTGCCCGCCATCAACGTCAACGACAGCTGCACCAAGAGCAAGTTCGACAACCTCTACGGCTGCCGCGAATCCTTCCTGGACGCCGTAAAGCGCGCCACGGACGTCATGGTCGCCGGTAAGGTTGTTGTCGTGGCCGGCTACGGCGACGTGGGCAAAGGCTGCGTACAGGCCGCCAAGGGCCTCGGCGCCCGCTGCATCGTCACCGAAATCGACCCCATCAACGCCCTGCAGGCCGCCATGGAAGGTTTCCAGGTCGACACGATGGATAACGCCGCCACGTACGGCGACATCTTTGTCACCACCACCGGCAACATCGACGTCATCACCCGCGCCCACATGGACGTGATGAAGAATCAGGCCATCGTTTGCAACATCGGCCACTTTGATTCCGAAGTGCAGGTCGGCTCCCTTTACGGCGATGCCACTCTGCAGAAGATCAACGTCAAGCCCCTGGTCGATCAGTTTGTCTGGCCCAGCGGCAAGGTCATCACCATCCTGGCCGAAGGTCGCCTCGTCAACCTGGGCTGCGCCACCGGCCACCCCAGCTTCGTGATGAGCGCCAGCTTCACCAACCAGACCGTTGCCCAGCTGGAACTGTGGGAAAACCGCAACACCGGCAAGTACAAGAACGAACTCTACGTCCTGCCCAAAGCCCTGGACGAAAAGGTCGCCCGCCTGCACCTGGAAAAGCTCGGCGTCAAACTGACCGTCCTGACCGCCGCCCAGTCCGAATACCTCGGTATCCCGGTGACCGGCCCGTTCAAGGCTGATAACTACCGCTACTAGCAGCGCGGGGCGCTGCACCCCTGTAGCTGACGGCCCTTCGGGGGCCGTCGGCTGGCGGATGGGAGGCGGCGTCCTGCTTTCGTTGAGTAGTCGGACAGCTTATTTCAGAAACCCACGTTTGCTTCGGCAGGCGTGGGTTTTTGTTTGTGTACAGACGCGTAATGTCTTTAAACTGTATCTTACAATGAGAGTCTCAGAAATACTTTATGAAATTATATCATATCTGATTTCTACATTGGTGCTCTTATTGATGATGGAGCTGATAAGCCTTCTAAACGTCGTTGCACACGAGTTCGGACACGCTTTTTCTGGACGACTGGCCGGCCTGCGAATACGGGAAATCCATATTGGAGGAGGAAAGGAACTGGGGCGTTTCCATGCCGATATTGCCACTGTGATCTGGCACTGTCATTTCTATACATTAAGTCAGGGGCATACAGTCACTGAAATGCCAACTCGCGAGGCATTTAAATACTATAAGCTTCGCAGGACTGCATTTCTCATGGGCGGACCATTCGCATCGCTGCTACTGGCGGGTTGCTTAGGGGCGGCATTCGCTGCGCCATTTTTACTTTTCAGGCTTGAAGAATGGTTCGCAGTTTCATTCTGGCTAATGCTGGGATTCGGAACCTTCTATACGCTGTGCTTTTTGCTGAGTTCTATTAGGATAAGCCAGAGGATAGAGACAGACGGTCACATAGTCAAAAGCGTTGGAATGCAGCTAAGAGATCTCTACAGATCGAATCGAAAAGATCTTCTATTCTACTACCATAATAGTCGCGCCTGGGAATATCTGATAGCCAAAGAATACAAGAAGTTTTACCGCCGCATTTTGCGCGCGGAAAAGTATGCATACCATGAAGATTCCGCAAAATGGATTGCGAACGCCATTCCTATTATATACGAGCAAGTAGATAAGCGAACTGCACTTGATTTATGGCAGAGGCTGGAGCCCAGAATTCACAGCGACAGAAATAAATGTAGAATTACGGACCTCAGAGCCAGTTTGTTGCTGTATGATCCGGACAGCACCAGAGAAGATGTGGAAAGCGCACTCGTAGGTCTTAACAATCGTCTCGACCGAACCCCAGACAACGATCCTCAGTCATTGGTTCTCACCGCAACAAAAGGTGCAGTTTGCGTCAGGCTTGGCCTGACAGCGGAGGCACGGCCTTGTCTGGAGCGCATTATGGCTGAATCCCAAAGTCCGTTTGACCTCGCCATCTGCGGCGCCGTGCTGGCAAAACTCTGCGCTCTGGCCGGCGAGACCGAACGAGCCAAAGCTCTTCTCGCCGCCGCCGTACCCATCGACAGCGCTACCACTGATAGAGACGCATGGGATTTCCTTCAACGCACCATTGAGGAAACTGAGGGTATTCTCGGCCAACCAACTGCGCTTAATTTCCACGATCCAAAGTAAGATTGCTGGCAGCTCTATATCATGTGGCAGACGACTCTGCATTTGCCAGTGTCTTCTCAAAAAGAAAATTAAGCCGCTCTTTCTGGCGAACTACCGATTGCTGGCTGTCCAGCTTTGCTTCCAGCGTAAGATCCAACGGGGCATAGGTCAACCGCATCATGCGATTCCCATTAGACAACTTGGCCAGTGAGAACTCGATTTTATCTCGGTAGGACATAGGCATATTCTTCAGTAAATCGGTAAGATCGCAATCCGTGCTTCTTTGCGGTTAAGACTGTAATCCTGCGACAGATTTCCGCGAATCCCATCCGCAATGACACTACGATTTAATCGTCTGGAAGCTTGTGTAGTTTTTACGCTGGCGCTGTGCATCGTCGTGCTGGCGACCTCTGCCACAATATGGAGGAATCCCAGCGAGATCCTGTATTTTGTGCCAAAGTGTGAGGTAGCGCGCCGACACGCTGTCGGATAAGTCTGGCGGCGCGAGTGTATCTTCCGGCACGCTCAAAATGTTAATACATCGAATTTAATTAGCCATCGCAATATCGATTTAAAAATTGTTACGAAGTAAAATCCATCGAGTATTTGTCAACCAGTCCGAAGTAGGTATAATCTCGCGATGAATTTGCTTTCGCACGAGAAGGTCCGGTCTGTTGTTCGATCTTATCCTTTCAAAGTCGGCGGAGCGGAATTAAAGAAATTGCTGTCGCTTTTTATAAAAAAGCAGGATCCGGTTGAGATCACAACGGTAGATGACGGATTAAAACTTTCCCTCAAAAGCTATTCAGACAGCACCCGCATTTACTGGTGGTTTGAGGAAGTTGAGGCTTCTCTGCAGTTCTTTATCCGGCGCTTTCTGCCCGTTGGCGGCAACATGCTGGACGTGGGCTCGGCAAGCGGAATCATCGGCCTGCTGGCGGCGCGACTCAAGGGCGCGCAGGTTAAGCTCGTCGAAGCCAATCCCGTCCTTATCGACCTGCTGACCGAGACGCTGAAGCTTAATCCCAAGCTTGCGCCCCTGTGCCAGCTCATTGGTCAGCCATGCGCGCTCAGCGGCAGCGACGAACGCTTTAAGGACAGCCCCGGCATTACCATTGAGCGTATCATTCAGGACTCGGGCTGGAATCGAGTTCATCTGCTAAAGGTAGATGTGGATGGACCGGATTTTGATGTTCTGAGAAGCGCGGGTTCCTACTTAAGGCCGGATTTCATTGAAGCTATCTTTATTGAAACGGAAGTCGCCAGGCCGGAGGATATCATCTCGATTGCCAAGCTGGGATACGTACCTTACACCTCCAAACGTACACATCTTCCGAATCTGAGAAGGCTGTGGATTAATCAGACGGAGCGTACACATTATCAGCCTTTGGATCTCGACGCATTGACCGAGAAAAACGTTCCCGCCAATGTGCTGTATGTAGACGAGAAGGGGCCTCTGCATCAGCATCTCAGCCGCTGGTGCTCCTAAAGCACCGCCAGTGTTATATTTTTTGGATAAATAGATTACAGTTTTATCCTCACATCATCGATTTTAAAGTGCCAGTCGACGCCATGTTGCCGGGCGTTTGCGTGTTGAGACCAGGCGGTGGTTTCGACGCGTAGCTCCTCGGTCGAAGCAAAGCGGCGGTGGGAGATGCATTGCCTGGTGATACAGCTCAATTCATTTTCGGCAATGTTGAGCCAACTGCCGCGTTTAGGCGTGTGGCAACTCCAGTTGCCGCACCAGGGAGCGGGCTTTGTCTGCGGAAAATGTCTCTTGGGCTTGCCGTTGAGCACCGTCTCGAACCCCGTTGACCACCATGCTCTCCCGGACGTTTTCCACCGTCTGCTTCCGGCACTCAAAGGCCTCGGCAATCCTCGCGTCCGTCCAGCACGGACCATCCGCATCAGCGTTAAGCAGGCCACGCCGCCTGCATCGTCACGTTGTACGTTGTTAATCAAAGCGCACTGCCATTGATTCACCCGCTTTCCTGTTTCATTGGTGCACCACAAAAAACGCGTATTCGCGCGGCGAAAATTCTTTCCTTTGTCATGGGGCGCAAGCATCCTAGGCGCAATGGCCCTGGAGTTATTCGCCAACGCATCGCTTTTCACCCCGGCAGAGCCGGACTCGATCGAAACGCTCGATATTTCGTACAACACGATCGAGGGTATCGTGCTCCGCATGCTGCACGTGAACTCCACTATGGTGGCTCACGAAATCGCCTCCACGTTGTGTCTGCCCTTCTTCAACGTGGTGGAGCCTGTTCTGAACAATCTGCGCGAGATGCATCTGCTGGAGATTCTGCGGGGCGACCGCTCCATCTCCTACGTCTACACGATTACTAACGCGGGTCGCGACCGCGCCATGCAGTACTTCGAGCAGACCACCTATGTGGGCCCGGCCCCGGTCTCGCTGGAGAGCTACGTCAAGACGATCCACGCGCAAAGCCTGAAGAACATTACCGTAAATGCGGAGCGCCTGCGTGACGCCTTCGACGGCCTGGTGTTTGAAGAGCAGATTCTGGAGGCAATCGGCCCTGCGGTTAATTCCGGTCGCTCCATCTTTCTCTACGGCCCTCCCGGCAACGGTAAGACATCCATCTGCGAACGCATCGTGGCGTCGTTTGGCGGCTCTATCTTCATCCCGACCTGTATTAGCGTTTCAGGACAGCTCATCCGCATTTTCGACGAGTATAATCACCAGGAAGTAGGCAACGACCAGGATATCCGCCTTCAGGGGCGCTACGACAAGCGCTACCGTCTTATCCGCCGCCCCATCATTATCGTGGGTGGTGAGCTCACGATGGAGAGCCTGGATCTGGTGTGGAATAACGAGTCCCGCTTCTATGAAGCGCCCTTCCAGATGAAGGCCAATGGCGGCGCCTTCATGATCGATGACTTTGGACGCCAGCGGGTGGAACCGAAGACGCTGCTGAATCGCTGGATCGTACCGCTGGAAAAGAAGATCGACTTCTTAACGCTGCACACCGGTACGAAGATGGAAGTGCCGTTCGATCAGCTCATCGTGTTCTCCACGAATCTGAACCCGAAAGCGCTGGTGGACGACGCGTTCCTGCGCCGTATTCGTTACAAGATTCCGATCAACGATCCCAGCCACGAAGCGTTCCGCGCCATCTGGAAGATCGTGAGCGAAGCCAAAGGGGTCCCGTATGCGGACGAACTGGTGGATTACTTTGTCTATAAATTTATGCGCAGCCAGGGCCGTCCTCTGCGCGGATGTATTCCCCGCGATATTCTGGATAATATCGTCGACGTCTGCCGTTACAAACAGATCGATCTCACCATTACGGTGGAGATGCTGGATGACGCGGCCGCAGCCTATTTCGTTAAGTTTGAAGATGATGAGTCGGGATACCGCCCCAGCCTGTAATTCTGATGTGCAACCGCATATTGGATAAAACCGGCCGGCGATATTTCGTGTTGTGCTCGTGTCGCGCCACTAACACCATTCTATGATACGCAGACATAACTACCTCGCCCTGCTGACAGCCATACTGCTGGGCGTTTTAATCTCCTTCGCGCCGAACACTCTGCGCGCGGGCTCCGGGGATGATAAATCCGTATTGAACGCCGCCAATAACTGGGCAGCCGCAATTGGAGGCCGCAACCCTGATACTATCGCCGCCCTGTATGATCCAGGTGCTGTTCTGTGGGCAACCTTCTCCACAACCCGTTACTCCACTCCTGGCCAGATCCACAGTTATTTTGTGAATCTGACCAAGCGCAAAGATCTGAAGGCAACCTTCACCAGCCACCTGATTCGTATTCACGGCGACGTGGCAATCGACACGGGCTACTATTACTTCTCCTTTACCGAAAACGGTAAGACCGTAAAAGTGCCCGCTCGCTACAGCTTCGGTTACAAGCGCACTGCCAAAGGCTGGAAGATCATCGAGCACCACTCGTCGATCGTGCCTCCCGGCAGCAAAGAGTAAGAATATCGGATAAGCTTTGCAGATTCTGGCCTGATGGGAGCGTAGAATGGCAGTAAGCTTCTACCGCGCTCATCAGGTCTCTTATTGTCAGGTCCTGATGCAAGACGTATTATTGCTGTGGATAGGTATTGCCGCCTGTTTTGTGGCGGCAGGTTTTGTGAAAGGGGTCACGGGCATGGGTTTGCCCACGATCGCCATGGGTTTGCTGGGACTGGCCATGCCAGGCTCCGCAGCCGCGGCCCTTCTCGTAGTGCCGTCACTGGTTACCAATGTATGGCAAATGGTAGCGGGCCCTCGCCTGGGCGTGATAGTACGCCGGTTATGGGCCATGCAGATTGGCGTGGTGGCCGGCACTTTCCTGACAATTGGTTTTCTGGCCAACAGCTCCAGGTCCGAAGCCGGGCCGGTCATCCTGGGTGTGGTACTGGCAATGTACGCCCTTACCGGTCTTTGCTCCCTCCGTTTTTCCGTACCGCCGCGTCTGGAGGCCTGGATCTCCCCCGTCATAGGAATTTTGACGGGCCTGCTGACAGGTGCGACGGGCGTTTTTGTTATCCCGGCCGTGCCGTATCTGGCCTCTATGATACCGGATAAGGAGGAGCTGATCCAGAGTCTGGGTTTTTCCTTCACAGTCTCCACGGTGGCGCTTGGTTCCGCTCTGGCAATGCGCGGAGCGTTTACCATGCAGCAGGCCAGCGGGTCGCTGCTGGCACTTGCTCCTGCTTTGGCAGGAATGTATCTCGGCCAGATGGTGCGCGACCGCCTTCAGCCAGAAACGTTTCGGCGCTGGTTCTTTGCCAGTCTGCTGCTCATTGGCATATCGATGGTGGCCAGGGCAGCGTGGTTGTGGATGAAGTGACGGACTACAATCGCGGAAACCAGGGATCGACCGTCTTCTCCCCTGCCCTGCGCTCAGCCTGCAAGTTTTACTTTGCCACTGTGGGCGCGGATTCCCGGTTCGTCTTGTCCGTGGCGGTAACCGCGTACGTTCCTGCCGGCACATCCGCTTTTGTGATGCTGCCTGGCACAATATCCTGCACGACCCAGCCTGAGCCGGGATTTCCCGTGTAGCGATAGATCACCCAGGAGCGCACCGCGTCCCCGCCATTCGGGTTCGTCCATGTCAGCTTCTGCTCCCAGTACTTTACACCGGCGGGCGGTTTGGGCGAAACACCGCCACCGCGAATCACCGGCGGCAATGCAGCCGATCCGTAGAACGCATCCAGTGCGTCACCCAGTCCCTTCGTATTGCTCACCACTCCTTTGGCATTCCACAAAATATGCCCCTGCGTGGAGCCCGGGCTGATGCTGCGGGCAAGAGAAAGCTGCCTCTGAATTTCCTCCAGCGGCCAGCCCTGTTCGGTCATGCGGTCCACGGCCATGCCAGGGTAAATGGGCACATTGCGGGGGTTAGCGCCCGAGCCACGCCAGTAGGCCAGCAGCAGACTGAAGCTCTGGTCCCCGCCATCGCGCCAGTACAGCTGCGGCGCCAGATAATCCACGGAACCGTCCGCCATCCACTTAACGGGATCAGCGTAAATCATGCTGTACTGGTCCAGCTTGGCCGTCGTTCCTTTCGGTATACCGATGCGCGAGATGCCGAACGGGCTGATGCCGAAGCGCACCCACGGCTTGGCGGCGTGAATCTGCCTCGACAACGTGGACATCAGCGAATTGACATTATTGCGACGCCAATCGCCCAGTGACAATCCGCCACCTCCACTGCGATAGGCGTTATAGGTAGAGCCATCCGGAAAATCGATCGGCACGCCGGGAATCCTGGGGTAGGGATAAAAGTAATCGTCGAAATGGATGCCATCCACATCGTAGTTGCGCACAATATCCATAACCACGCGCACCGTGTGCTGCTGTACCTCTGTCGCGCCCGGGTCCATCCACAGATAGGGCGGCACGCTGCGCACATAGCTCGCCAGCCTGTTGGTGATGTGGCTGGCGGCCATCTGCTTGCCTGGCGCGGTGGCGGCACGGTAGGGGTTCAGCCATGCGTGCACTTCTATATTGCGCTTATGCGCTGCAGCGATCAGAAAGCCAAGCGGATCGTAGCCGGGATCCTTGCCCTGCGTGCCGGTAAGATAGCGGCTCCATGGCTCCAGGCTGGATTTATAAAGCGCGTCGCATTCCGGGCGCACCTGAAAGAACACCGCATTTATATGGCGCGCCTGCAAAGCATTAAGCTGCTTCAGCAATGCGGCCTTCTGCTCATCCGCGGACATACCGGCGCGCGGAGGGAAATTGATATTGCTAACCGTGGCGATCCACGCGCCGCGAAGTTCGCGGCGGTGCGCAATAGCCGTAGACACAACGCCTGGCGGGGCAGGCTGTACATCAGGCGGCGCGGGCAACGGAGTCGCGCCCGGGCTGGAGCGCGGGGAGACTTCGGGCGAAAAGTTGGGATCCGGAGCAGGCGTAGCGCCGCTGCTGGTGCTGGAGACCGGAGCACCTTCCAGCGCAGGCACGGGTACGGGCACCGCATCGGGATTCGCCGGAGCATGGGCGGACTTTGCGGGCTTCTTCGCTGACTTTCCGGCAGATTTGGCTTTCTCCTTATCCTTCGCTTTAGTGGAGGCCGCATCAGCGCCCTGGCAGATCGTTGAGGACACCACAACCGTCGCAAACGCTATCAGCCACGCAGTCGCCATTACCCGCAGAGGAATCCAGAGAAAATGCATTTGCCACAGGCAACCACAACGGAAGGTGAAGTTCAAGCACCGCCGCCCGTCTCCTTCATATCCCTTCACGTCTCCCGACATCAGCCCCGAAGTGGATTGCCTCGTGCTATCCGCGTAGTGTTGAAAGGTTGCGTAACTCGAAGCAACCCACTTCGGGGCTGGTGTGACGGGATGGTCATGATTACATAACGCTCTATCCTTGTCTGTCCATAAGCTAAGAGCATTAGAGAGAGCCGATCTGAAGCAAAGAAAAGCTCCGTAACGTGAAGAACTCTGATTGCACTATTTATACTCCGCCACATGTTCATGCCCTTTCACGGGTGTAACGGGTAAGTAATGGGTACAGACGAGGCAGCCTGTAATGCGTTTTTTATAAAGAGACAACCGCTCTTTACATTTAAGCCGGCCACCCAGCTTAGCCGAACTGCAATGCCACCATTACCTGGCAGAAATGAAGCTATGGGGAATGGAAAATAAACCTTGAACCACAATAAATCACAAAAAACTCTTCTGAGCTGATCTAAAGATCTGCGCTAAATCTCCCCCGGGTGGCGAGTCGCAAGCGGGGGAATCCTGCTATAGTAAGTCAGTCGCTGACGGGCGGGAGGAACTGAGGTGTCAGGCTTTAGCCTTCGCCCCTTTGGAACGTGCGCGGTCCTTTTGGGGATCGTATTCGCGGCGCAGGTGTAATTCCATCACTACCAGGGGTTTGCGGTCCGGGCGCTCCAGCATGTCCAATACGCCTTGCACACAGTCTTCTACCACATGGTCCTTGTCCCTGTTCAGGTCTTTGGACATTTCCATCACACGCTTATGCATCGCGGTGGAAAGGTAGCAAGGTACCTTACTCGTTTCCGGGTGGATCATCCAAGCAAGTGCCTCACGAATGATGTCAGAGATCGTTTCGTTCTGGCCTCGTTCGATAATGATGTTCTCAAGAGCTTCGCGTTCTAGCTTGGTCAGGCGTACACGAAGCTGGTCTGTTTTGTTTACTCGCACGGTGGAAATGTACTTGAAAGTTAAGTTTAGTCCAAGATCTTTGATACACTATTTTAGCGTATCACATCTAACTACGAAATCAGAGGCTGTAACCTCCAATGGGCCATTGGCTCCCATAGTCAACTTCACGTTGTCCTGATGGAAGGGTTGAAAGGAGTTCAGTTGGGCCGGCTCATCCGGGTACGTTGGGTGGATTAAATTGGGGTGCGCCTTAAGCATAAAGGTATATATCGGTTTTCCAACCAACAAGTTTATACTTCATGAAGAATTAGGATACATTTTCCGTCTCAGTCTGGCAAAGGAAAGAGAAATCGGCACAGCAGAATCCGGGCAGTGCATCACGTCATCTCTCCATTTTCCCTGCCTTGCTACAGCAGATTACATGCGTGCGCATTCAGCTATGGAAAGGTTTACATTTCTATGGCATGCGCCTCATTCTGGCCAACCGATTCTTTACTCTGCATGAAAGTTTTCCTGTCCACTGTAGACTGTCTTCGGCACACATGAGCAAAATCTGCGGCCCTTTTGATAAAAAAACGTATAGACCACGCCTTTTGTCCCCCTGCCCGCCGACCACGTGCTGCCGATCGCCACGTCCTACTGCGCAGCGGGCGGCACGGTGGTTCCCGACGTTCCCCCGCGGCTCGTATCCGCGCCCCCCAGGGGCTGCAGCGTGTTTGTGTCACCATTGCCCAGCGCCGTCATCCCGGTCCCTCCGGCGCTGCTCTCCACAGCCAGAAAGTGCTTGCCCTCTTTATGCACCAGAATGACAACGCGCGTGCCCGCGGGCATCTCCGGCGCGCCGACACGGGGCTCCACCAGCAGATAGTGGTCGCGGCCAAAAGAATCGCGGACACGAGCCTCGGAGGGCAGTCCAATACGGGCAACGCCCAGCACAATCTCGCCTTCCAGGCCGATCATGTCATCCCAGCCCAACGCCTCCGTGTGGTTGCGCGGTACCACGCGATCCAGCACAGGCGAAGCGATCTTCAGCATCGACCAGGTGACCGCCGCGCCGCCAAGACCCGCCAGCCACCAGGCCGGCATGTTCCCGCTGGAGCGCCACGCGATCCACTGGATGAAGAGAGAGCTGGAGCTGGTAAGCAGAGACATCAGGCCGATGGTCAGGGCCACAGGCAGCCGTCCCAGCGCGTCCAGACCTATGCTGGAGAAGACACCGCCGCCTCCCGCCCCATGTTCATGACCATGGCCGTCCCCATGTCCATGAGCATGGCCCGCATGTGCATGAACGTCCGCGTGCAGATCACCGCCGCCCGCATGCAGATCCGTCCCGCCGCCAACATCGCCCACGTGCACGTCGCCGCCGGCGTGGACACCCACATCGGTGCCGCCACCAAAATCGACATCGCCACTCGCATGCATATCGGCGCCGCCATGTCCGTGGCCGTCGTTACCGCCGCCCATTACGGCGCTGAAGACGGAGGCAAAAGTGGCCAGAATGAGCAGAGCCGCCCACGGCGCGGTCTCGGGGTGACTGAAAAAGGTCCAGAGTGCAGGCATAAAGTGGAGATTTCCGCGCTTCTGCTGCCTGGGTGGGCGGCCGCTGGATCGATTCTAGGGAAGCTTGTTCCGGTTCTCATCATCCAGACAGATGATGAGCGCGCCGATAACGCCTGGCACCCAGGCGATCAGCGTCAGTGCGAAGACAAGAATAACACTGCCGCACCCCTTATCGATAACAGCCAGGGGCGGAAAAATAACGCAGAGGATAGCGCGTATACAACCCATGGCATATCATTCGCCTAAAACACCTCGGTGAGCAACAGGGAAAAAGCGATTATTTCTACGTGACAGAAGGTCGAGGTCATGGAAAGCCCGTCATCATCCGAAAAGCGATCGCCATGTTTCGACGAATTTGACCTGCTGGTTCATACCAACCATGTTAGCTTCGGACACGCCGTTCTTAAAAAATGCTGCCTCGCCCACGCCACACGTTCCTCGAGGTGACAATATCGGCGCCTGGTCGTTTGTCAGCGTATCGATATCCCCTATGTAGACAGGAATTTCAGGATCCAGCTCCAGTTCGGGATCAGCCAGAGTGGAGGTATAGTGGGCAATAGCTATGACCGAGGGACCGCTCCACAAAGCCAGCAGGATGATCACTCCATCTTTTATGGCCGAGAGTTCAAACGCGCCGCTGTTTTCAATGATTTGGACACGCTCCACAGGGCAGCGCAGGTACTTAATGGCGCTGCGTGTGAATGTGGATTCAGCTGACATGGGAAAGCACCTCGCCCTGTCGGCGGGCTGGGAAAAGATTGATGACCGAGACGCCTTGCCTTATCGTGGTCGCCTTTTATGTCACTTACGATTGAAGAAGTCCCTTTTGGCGGCTGGGCGAAAAACCTGC
>JBGGNE010000139.1:0-5835 GCA_041287705.1 Methylacidiphilales bacterium
TGTGAGCTGGCGCCTTTGAAGATTAACGCCGTTGCCAGGCCAAACAAAGTGGAGGTACCAGCGTTATCCAGAAAGCCTTTGAAGAGCGACTGATTGTTATCGGAAGTCCATTTGGTAAATCCATTTCCGAGAACGGCGTCGAGCAGATTATCAACAGGTTCCTCAATAACCCTTTTGGCCGCTATTACGCCCACGGACCTCACAGCATTTGTAGCGAAACGTTCGAAAACCCGATCCAGAGCGCCTCCCACGCGGGCGCTGATAACTTCAGTGGTGAGAGCGCGCAGCAAGGAATAGGCAGCCCACATCTGGGCATCTGCTTCGGAGAGGCCTCGTGCCCGTGCTTCCCGGGCACCTTCGGCCGGGGCTTTTAATGTGTGAATCATGGCCGGCACGAAAATGGCGACTTCCCGCTCCCATTTGAGGGCCGATTCCGCCCTGCCCAAATATGTGGCAAGTCGGGTGCTCATGGAGGCCGCAGCTCTGGCGGTAACAATGTCTATCACGATGTCAGTTGCGAGCGTGGCTCCCTGGGTCGTGAGGTAATTGGCTTGCCGGCCATCTGTAGGAAGCCATGTACCATTCGAGGGCCGCAATTCTTCAATAAAATACTGGAACACCTGATGCGAGGAGCCGGGCTTCACCGTGTACTGATCGGCCGCGGCGGCCCCTTCGAAACAGTAGACGTACCAGATCGCCGAGTAATTTCCGGCGCCTTCGAAGATGTCCAGAACCGTCTCTGCGGGTCTTCCTTCAACGGTGGCAGAGAGATTAAACCAGTACTGAGCCCAACTGGGATCTTTGGCCACCCATTCCATCACGAAGGCTCTCTGCTTTGGATCGCCAAGATCGATACCGCAAGGAAATGCCTTTTCAAGATCTGCTTTCAGATACGGGGACATTTTGGTGTCAGGGTGAATTCCCGAATACCTGTCCGCAAGGTCTTCAAATTCTTGTAGTTTATTAAATATTTCCTTTTGCTTATTTCCCAGGAACTCAGGATCCCTCATTCTAAGCTTTATCTGTAATTCATCATGCTCCTGCTGGGTGATCCTTTTGCTGTCCAGCTCCTGTTTCAGGGCTTCGGGCCAATAAGCCAGGCGGCCTGCTTCCTTCCCGCCGCTCTTGAAACCCGTGGGTTTCCAGACAATTCTGTCTTTTTCATTCTTGTTCAGAATGAGAGGATTGTGCCAGAATTTGCCATCTGCTTTACGGTAAAGCGGGATGAGGCTTCCGGGAGCGATGGCCTGCCGGTCTGCCCTGAGTTGTGCAGCCAGCGCAACGGTCCTGGGATCGGATGACAGTGACTTATATGCTTCGTATTGTTCCCGGCTAAGGAATGTTTCGAGGGCGGGAGGGGTGTAGCTCTGGCGGCCCCCTCCTTTGCCGGTAGGAGGCTTTGGCCTGAGGGCCTCAATCATTTTCAGCAGGTGATTGTAGCGTCTCGCATCCGCCAATTGTTTTTGGTTTTCCGCCTCGGAAGAGGATTTCTGTGTGCCGCTATCGGGCGAGGTCTGTCTTGGGGTCCGAAAGAGGTTGGCGAGACGTTGTTTCAGTTCGTTCTGGACAGTCAATTGCTCCTGAAACAGCCGAAGGCGTTCGGCACCGCTTAAAACACTGCTTGAAGCCAATGACGTCAGATTCATTAAACAAAGTTTGCTATAACTAACTTTTGAAATCAAGTTCAAAAATGCCGCTCACATAAATCTGCATTCCCGGCGCTGCGATTCTCCGGGCGTTTACAGGTGTGCCTGCCGGAGACTTCGGCGGCGAAACTAAATATTGCGGAGAGACTGGCACTCCCATGGACTAACGAGTCGCACACCTTTGCGGGGACGGGCCGAGGATATTTGCTCTGGCGTCCCTGGCATCACCCGCTCCCTTAGTGGAAGAGGGTTCTTTCCACTGTCATAGGAGCACGACTATGGCCATGAAAAAACAACGTTCTTCGGTAACTAAAAAAACGATATCGGCACGATACTCATCGGCAGATGAATCTGTCCCTGGAGCAGTGGACCCCATGACAGAAACGGCGGCTGGTTCCCTGCTGCAGAATCGGGCGCCAGCATTGGCCGCCACAAGCAAGGGACCTGACGGCACCTGTGGCGAAAAACCCTGCATCTGCAAAAAGTGCCAGAACATAATCCCGCCAGGAGAAGCGCTGGCGGCGGATGGTCTGCCCGAGGCCGCACCTAAACGGCGGACACGAAAGCTGAAGGCTGAAGCGGTTCCCAAGAGTCTGCCTGCAGAGGAGGGTGAAAAGTCTGCGCAAGAGACTCCCGCGGAAACCTCCGCCACGGATAAAGTCTCGGGATCCATGAAGGAACTGGCGGATCTTACCCGGGACGCGGCAGCTGCACTGGTAACACTGGGAGACGCCGGCAAAAGTGCCAAGGAAGGTATGGCCGATGCTTCGAAGAGTCTGGAGGCGTTTTACACACCCGGACCTGAGGCGCAGCAGTCTGATAACACGGAGACATTACAGTCTGGAGGTTCGGTCTCCACGGATTCTGAGGCGGCTCCTGTCGAAACGCTTTCAGCGAACCGTCCTGGCATGGGGAAGTCCAGCGCGCCCGGAAAGGCACGTGGAAAAATAGAAGATTTGCCAGATCTCTCCAGGCTGATTCCTTCGGCTGGTAAGACTGGGGAATCCGGAAAAGGAGACGCTTCGAGTGGTGATGATGCCATGCGGCAACTCGAGGAAGCGAAGAAGATGGTAGATCTCTTAAGTGAGACGACGGACAAACTGAGTGGGATAAGCAGCACCCCACCAATGCCAGAGACGGGCAACACGGGCGCGCCGTCTCCAGCGACGGAAGGGGCCGTTACCGATGTTGCGGAGTCCCCAGCCCGGAAGAGCGAGATGGAAACCGGCGCACGGAGACGGTCGCACAAAGCGAAGGAGAATTCCCCGGATTCTCGCCCAGCAGCCAGTCAGAATTCGCCTCATGGCAAGGGAGCGGGGGATCTTTCGGACACGCCAAAGTCGGGGAAGCAGGCAGAAGAAGACGGCAGGAAGGCCCTTGAACGAGCCAGCGCGTCAACCTCAGAAGCCGGCGATATGCTGAAGAAGCTGGAGGACATTAAGACTGCGGGTGAGAACATATTGTCCGATACGGGCCTGGGTTCAAAAACAGCGGGGTCAAATGCCGGTGTGCCTAAAGGGCGCTCCTCGTCAGGAGGTTCTCCCCAGGCTGAAAGGGTACTTGATATGGCCGGTGATATGCCGGACTCCATTGATAAAATGTATTCCTTGCTCGACTCCAAGCGTGGATTTCCCAATGAGTTGCCTGGTGCTGTCACTGACCTGGGGCCTGAATTCGCGAATGAGTTGCCCTCGCCCATGAGTGGACAAGCTCCGGGTACCAGCGGCGCGCTCCCGATGATGGGGCAACCCTTCTCTTCCCCCTTCGGCGCGGAAACTCCATTTCCCAATCTGGCTCCCGGACTCGGACAGCAGTCCCCGTTTGACCAGGAATCTCCATTTGGAAAGCAGTCTCCATTCGGACCGGATTCACCGTTTGAACAGAATTCACCGTTTGGTCCTGCGTCACCGTTCGGTCAGACATCTCCTGAGCCGGATGCCACTTCTGAAAGCAATGCCGGATCACAAGGTCAGGAGATCAAGGAGTTGATGAATAAGGCCCGTGCGAGCGGAGGAACTTCCGAGCAGATGGCTGTGCTTATGAAAGACCTGTTGGAGTTTCTGCAGATGATGCAGAGCGATAATAAAGCCATGATGGACGGCTTCTCCCAGCAACTGGCGCGTCTCTCTCTAGACCAGAAGAATAACCGTACCCAATAAACGAAACGGGCAATCCTACTACCGGAGTTCATTGCCATCGGAATGAACTTCTCTCCCAAGGAGACAGCAAATTTCCGACCCCCTTTTTAGTATCAATGCTTTAGGGCTTTCTCTGTCTTCCCGTTCTTTCGAGCTTAAAAACCCTTAGTTCAACCCACCTCACTCCCTCTTATATAGGACTCCCCACCCACGTGGGGATGGACCGTCCTCAGGGAGGTTAATCACGCTTTGTCCACATCTGTCATGGCTGGACGTGAAGACGAAAAGGGCTGCCGCGCTAGGACTCGAACCTAGAACACCCAGATCCAGAATCTGGTGTGCTACCAATTGCACCACGCGGCAATAAAGGTATAACTGACGTGCCTGACTGAGTGAATAGGTGTAGCGTAAGGGGAGCGCGGCGACAAGAACTTTCTTTGGAAAATTTTGCGCCGCGATTTTCCGCTCCGGTCGATTTCTTGTGTTCCTCTTCCGCTTCCTTAGCTGCGCTTCACCAGGCCGGCGAAGGCGTGGCGTTCTGCCCACAGGAGGAAGAGGAGCAGGGCGCACAGGCCGATGATCATGGGGTTAAGCAGATCGGCGGGAGTGGTGACGAAGAAGTGGAAGGCCAGGATGTTGACCATGATGGGGCCCAGTATCAGCAGGCCCAGGTTGCGGGTCAGCGGTATGGCTACCAGGATGCCGCCCACCAGCTCCAGTACCTTTACGAACTTGAGGTAGCCCGTGGGGCCGAAGGCCGCGAAGAAGTGTGCCTGCGCCGATCCTTCGGGGGGCTTGGGCATTTCGGGGAACATGTTCAGCAGAAACATCAGGGCCAGCGCCCCGAAGATAAAACCGAGGATTCCCCCCGCTATGTTGGCAGCCAGCTTCATATGATCGTGATGTGTTGTGTTAAGGTAGGCGTTTGGTGTGGTTGCCTGGTTTTTCGTGAATCAGGCTGCCTTACCTTCGGCCAGTGCTTTTATTTTTTCCAGCCCTTTAATGAACATTTCGCCGCACATTTTGTCGCAATCCATAAAGAGGCTCATTACTTTGCCCATGAATTTGTTGGGGCCGTACATGGCCCAGGTAACGCGGGTTTTGCCGGGACCTTCGGGTTTGAAGGTGAAATCGACGGTGTTGACGCCGCTGAAGGGGCGGAAGAATTCGAGCTTCTGGCGGACGAGTTCGGTGCCCCGGGTTTCGAGCGTGGTGCAGCGGCCGGAGCCTACGTTTTTGTCGCCGTCCCAGCTGTAGCAGGCGCCTTCGCCGCTCTCGGGGCCGGAGTACTCGGTCTTCATCTTGGGATCGAGGCCGTACCAGGGACCCCATTTTTCGCCGTTGCGCACGACGTTGACGAGGGGGAAGATGGCTTCCGGGGCGGCATCCACCACGATGCTGCGCTCGCAGCGGAAGGTGTCGGGACGGGTGGTGACGGCTATTGCGGCAATGACGGCGGGCACGGCAACAAAGGCTCCGACGATGTAGGCGATCATGGTATAGATTCCGGGTAGTTTCACAGCGGTGGGTGAAGTGAAGGGGTGTGTGGTGGTGAGGTGTGAGGTGAAGTGAGTCTGTGAGGTTGTCAGACTCACAGGTGTCGTCGTCCCGCCGGCTGCATCGTAGCGGTACGCAGTTACAATCTCACGACGAATCGCGCCCGGGTTTCAGGACAATGATCTGAACTTTTCTGGATAAATCTTTTCGCGACGTGACCTGGTGCGGCGGGACGGGAGGCGGATTTTTTTTCACCACCAAGACACGAAGACACCAAGTTCGGATAGGGGAGAAGGGGGGGAGGGAAAGGAGGAGGAGATTGAGAAGAGAGGGAATGTTGTCTGTTTTTGCTGTTTCTCTCTCTTCTTCTTCCCCCGTTGCGGTCGTCGCGCCGTTGCGACCGTTGCGTTAAAAAAGCTTCCGGTATCGCCACACGGCAGCGGGTTGCTCTGCACATTTCGTTTTTTAACGCAACGGTCGCAACGGCGCGACGACCGCAACGGGGGAGAAGATACAGGAACGCTGACAGGAAAGCCGATTGACCTCTGGATATT